>JALEZQ010000064.1 GCA_022772475.1 Bacteroidales bacterium
CCGCCATGCGCTATTCGCCCTTCGCCGCGCTTTTCCCCTTCTATTTTGTCGGCTCGCCGTGTTCACGCTATTGGGCAAATAATTCACGTTATTGAACATGTGTGCAATAGCAAGCGGGGGCCTACACACTGCTACGACAACAACTTTCTATTTCGTACAGGTTGCCTCCGTTGTCTATGTTGTGGTCTATTATTTACACGACAACCTGTACAACACAAACAACAATCTATGTTGTGCGGGGTGTCGTCCACATAATAAACACGACAACCAAAACAACGGGAACAACAAGCTATGTTGTACAGGTTGTTCTTGTTGTCGTCCACAAAATAAGCACGACAACCAAAACAACGGGAACAACGAGCTATGTTGTACAGGTTGTTCTTGTTGTCGTCCACATAATAGACACGACAACCAAAACAACGGGAACAACAAGCCATGTTGTACGGGTTGTTCTTGTTGTCGTCCACATAATAAACACGACAACCAAAACAACGGGGACAACAAGCCATGTTGTGCGGGTTGTGCTGGTTGTCGTGTATTATAAACAGGGCACGGCGCGGCTCAGTGGAGGATGAAGTGGAGGAGTTCGCGCAGGAGGTCCTCCTGCGAGGTATTGCCCGTATCGTCAATGCCCTTCGAACGGGCATCGGTGCGGCGGATGGCCGTGATAATCTGCATCAGTTTGCCGGCGCTATAGTTTTTGAGGGCGGGCATGATGCTACGGCGTACCTGCCAGTCGCGCATCTCGAGATGGTCGCAAAGGCCGCGCTCCGATTTATCCGGCGCGCAGGAGGCTATCATCAGTTGGGCGAAGTGTTTGAAGAGCAGAGGCAGTATTTTCTGCAGGTTATACTCCTTGGGGTTGGCGGCGAAGAGGCGCGCTATCTGCATGGTCTTGGCCACGTTTTTGGCATCGAGGGCGTCGAGGAGTTCGAATATGGTAAACTCGCGGCTCAGGCCCACCTGCCGGCGGACGTGGTCCATGGTGATGTGGCGCTGCCCCTCCGGCAGGGCGATGAGCAGTTTGTCCAGTTCGCCCGTCATCCTGCTGAGGTTGGCCCCCACGCAGTCTGCCAGCATCGTGGCGGCGTCGGGCGCGATGGTGGCCTGTTGGTCGCGCAGATAGGCGGTGATGAAGGCCGGCAGTTGGCTATCGTAGAGTTTTTTGGCCTCGAAGAGCACGCCCTGCTTGTCGATGGCGGCGGCATACTTCGTTCGGCGGTCGATGCTCTTGCCGGGATGGCAGAAGATGAGCACCGTGGTGGGCGAGGGGTGGCGCAGATAGACCTCGATCTGCTCCAGGCGCTTCATCTGCTGCGCCTCGCGCACCAGCACCACCACGCGCTGGCCGCCGAAGGGGAAGCCGCGCGCCGCGGTAAGCACCTCGTCGATGGACGTTTCAGCGCCGAAGTAGGTGTGCAGGTTGAAGTCGCGCTCGGCGGGGTCGAGCGCTTCGTTGACGATGAGGTTAGAGAGGCGGTCGATATAGAACGGCTCTTCGCCCATGAGGAAGTAGATAGGGGCGAAGGTCTTGGCACGTATTTTCTGTGCCAGCGCCATGTAGGCTTCGGTGGCAGAGGGTTGTCTGGGTGGCATTACCAATCGTATTTCAGGTGGCGTACAGTCTTGTGGGCGCCGATGGTCAGGCGCATGGCATCGATGCCCAGGCGCACATGGTCGGCGGCAAACTGGGCCGTGACGCGGTTGTCGCTCTCTTCGGTCTTGATGCCCTCGGGCACCATGGGGTTGTCCGAGACGAGGAGCAGGCCGCCGGTGGGGATATGGTTGTAGAAACCGCAGGTGAAGAGTGTGGCCGTCTCCATATCTACGGCCATGGCGCGCGTCTTGCGCAGGTAGTCCTTAAACTGCTCGTCGTGCTCCCACACGCGGCGGTTGGTGGTATAGATGGTGCCCGTCCAATAGTCCTTGCCGCCGTCGCGCAAAGCCGTCGATACGGCGCGCTGCAGCATGAAGGCGGGCAGGGATGGCACTTCGGGCGGGAAGTAGTCGTTCGACGTACCCTCGCCGCGGATACCCGCCAGAGGCAGAATATAGTCGCCAAGGCGCGTCTTGCCCGAGATGCCGCCACACTTGCCGAGGAAGAGGCAGGCCTGGGGCTTGATGACGCTGAGCAGGTCCATGATGAGGGCGGCGTTCGGACTGCCCATGCCGAAGTTGATGATGGTGATGCCGCCCGCCGTGGCCGCCCGCATATTGGCGTCGTAGCCCACGCGGGGCACGCCCATGTGGTCGCAGAAGAGGTCCACGTAGTGGTTGAAATTGGTGAGGAGGACATGCTGGCTGAAGGCCTCAAGAGGCATCTTGGTGTAGCGCACGAGCCAGTTGCCCACAATATCTTCTTTCTTTACCATGGTCAGTACAGTTGTTGGTGTGGTGCAAAAGTAGGAAAATGATTTCACTCCGCTCTGCCCTTTGCGTTTTTTAGTGATGCTATTTCCCAAAGTCCCTTTTCTACACATCAGAAAAGCCTGCCTCCGGGCGGCGCTGCACGGCTTGCAGCACTTCCCGGAGGCAGGCGTGGTGGATGAGGTTTATGTGGACAGCGCGGTCAGCGCTTCTTGCTGCTCATGCGCACCTTTATCTTGCCGTCGGTGCCCTTGAAGGGGCAGGTGGCCTCAATGATGGTGTAGCCCTCGATGGGCTTCTCTCCGCTGAAGGAGGTCTTGGCCGGTGTGGTCTTGATGTCCACGCCGGCGGGAGCGCTGATCTGCATGTAGAAGTGCTTGCCGTTGCGCGTCAAGTGGATGTTGCGGCCGCTGACCTGCACCTGCGCCTTGGTGACCACCTGCCACGTCACGGTGGACCGGGCGTCAAGCAGCGTCACGTCGTCTTCGACCTCCATGGTGCAGTCGTCAATGAGGGTAAACTTGCGGAAGGCACGCTTGGCTTTCTCGCTATAGACCTGGGACAAGTCTATCTTGGCATAGGGTTGCTTGGCGTCGGGCCGCTCCTCGCAGAGGAAGGCGTGGCCGTTGGCATTTTGCAGACCGCGGTCGATGTGGATGACGTTGTGCGAGAAGTTGTTGTTGCGGAAATACGTCCAGCGCTTGCCGCCCACCTTGCCGTCCCAGAAGCCGGGCACGTCGTAGTCCTCGGCACCGAGGTCTTCGGTCCAGAGCACGCCGTCTGTCTCGACGATGAACGTGCCGCAGTCCATCTGCTGGTGGGCCTGGTTGGGTTTGCCGCCCTTGGCTTCCAGATAGATGGAGCCCTTCTTGCTGCGACGCCCGTTGAAGATGACGATGTCGTTGATGTCGTTGTGGTAGGTCTCCATGGCGGGGATGACATCCTTCGCGGTGGCCGCAGCATCGTCATACCAGGGCAGGGTGAGGAAGAACACCTGATCGAAGAGGCGCCCTTCGCGCAACGAGCGGGCCACCTCCAGACGGTTCCATGCCGACACCTCCGGCTGTTGGAACAGTTTGCCGTACAGGAACATGGCCGGTCCGCCGAACGACTCGTGGCCGATGCCGGCGTCGCCGAAATAGAAGGGGTGTCCCGACGGCGTGAGCGTGCGTATCTGATAGAGCGCGGTGCGTGAGATACCCGGCAACTGCGCTATGTTGCCGCGGTCGCCACCATTGTCGATGACGGCCTTGAGGTACATGGCCAGGTAGCGGTTGGTGTAGCCCCAATAGGCAGGACCTTCGTAGCATACGCCGTCGGGGGCGAAGAGTTTCAGACAGTTGGGGATGTACTTGGCGGCGTTGTCGAGGATGGTCTCGGTTTCCTGCGGATAGTCCTCGGCCAGGGCCAGGGCGCCGAGCACCATGCCCGTGTTGCACACCACGTTCCAGTTTGTATTGCGCTTGGCCCAACTGCCGGAGCCGCCCTTCTCATACTCGCGCAGCACGCGGTAGAGGGCGTTCTTGTAGATGCTGGCCTTGACCAGCTGCTTGGTGTCGTAGGGCAGGTCGGCATGGAGCCAGTCGTAGGCGATGGCCACGGCGGCCGTCATCTCGGCGGTGTCGAGGTAGTGCGAAGGATGCCAGTCGGGAAAACTGCACACCCACACCAGGGTGGCGTTAGCGGCATCGAGGTATTTGCGGTCGCCATAGATGCGATAGGCCAGCGACAGCGTGCCGAGACGATAGACATAGGCGCGCGAGGTCCACAGCAGGGCGCCATACTTGTCCAGTTTGTTGGGCAACTGGGGCGCCGTCACGAGCGAATCGGCCTCGTGCTTCAGATACTCGGCCAAGCGGGCCGCCAGCGTGTCGGTCTGAATAAGGTTTTTTACCTTTGCGGTCTCTGCGCCGGTAAACAGCAGGCGCGGGTGCTGGGGCAGCCAGCGCTGCTGAGCCAACAGACTGAGGCTGCACAGCAGGAAGACCAACAGCAGAGTCGTTCGGGCCTTGCGGGAAAAAGAAGAAAAGATGCAGTACATGTCTAATTACTTACGTTTGTGTTGTTTGTGTTGTTAAGGAAAGTTTGGCTTGGGCCAACAAAGATAAACATTCTTCACAAAAAAGGCCGGGCAGAGGAACTTCTTTCCAAGAAAAAAGTGTGTGGCGTCAACAAATCGGCCGTGTTAAAACTGCGGAAGGATTTGGTCTGGCCTGCCGCCGGATTGTACCTTTGCAGCATGGACACGCTCAACCTCCCCGCCTACCCTGCCCGCGTGGCCCTTCAGGGCTCGCGCCGCGTCATCTTCGACGTGCTGCGCGGACGCTTCGTGGCGCTCACGCCCGAAGAGTGGGTGCGCCAGCATTTCGTCCACTACCTTATCGACCATCTGGGCTACCCAGCGGCGCTCATGGGCAACGAGGTGACGATACGACTGGGCGGCTGCGAACGGCGGCCCGACACCGTGGTGTATCACCGCCAGGGCGGACGCCCGCGCATCATCATAGAATACAAGGCGCCGACAGTGGCCATCACGCCAAAGGTCTTTGCGCAGATTTCGGCGTACAACAGCGTGCTCCGCGCCGACTACCTCTTCATCTCGAACGGCCTGCAACACTACTGCTGCCACATAGACTACGCCGAGCAGACCAGTAGGATGCTACCCAAAATCCCGGCCTATGCCGAACTGGGATAGGCGCCGTTACCGCAAGGCGACACACGCCGCATAGAGCGGCACATTGGTCATCCAGTCTTGCTCGCGATAGTCGGACATGGACAGCCGCACCGCATGAAGCGACGGGTATCGGGCCACAAAGGCCGAAAGGCTCTTGGCCTTCAGGTTTTCTTCGGCCTTGACCTCGATGGGAATGATACGGTTGTCCTTCTGTATGAGGAAGTCTATCTCACCGCGCGAATTGTCGGCTGACCAATAGTAAATGAAATCGGCCTCACGCATAAGCTGCTGGCAGACGTACTGCTCTGTCATCGCCCCACGATACGTGGAGAAGATGTCGTTGCCAAGGAGTATGGCGTCAGAGGGGATCTTGTTCATGGCGCACATGAGGCCCACGTCCAACATAAACAGCTTGAAGGAGCCAAAGTCCTCGAAGGCGCTCAGCGGCATCTCTCCGCTTTTTGTACGGTTCACCTTATATACCAGCCCTGCGTCCTGAAGCCATTCCACAGCCACCTCAAACTCCCGCGCCCTTGCTCCCTGACGCAGCACGCCGTAGATATACTTGCGGTTCTCCTTGCTCAACTGACTGGTGATGCTATGCCACACCATCTTGATGCGCGGCACCTCACTGGCCGGGGCATGTTTTGAGAAGTCGTTCTCGTAGGTCATGAGGATGTTCGCCTGGATTCGTCGCACCTCCTCATAACCCAAGCCATCACAATAGGCCTTGACGGCCTCTGGCATACCGCCGACATAGTAGTAGGTGCGCAGCAACTGTATGAGTCTGTCTTTCACATAAACCATCGCCCCCCAACCGGCATCGGTGATGAGTTTGGCCAGACGCCCCTGCCCTGCCGCGTGGAGAAACTCCATGAAGGTCATGGGCTGCAGACTGAGGAAATCGACCTTGCCCACGGGGAAGGAATCGCCCCCGTGCATGGAGAGACCCAACAGCGAGCCTGCCGCTATGACCGGCTGCGTGGGGGCTTTCTCGCAGAAATACTTCAGAGAAGTGATGCCACGCGGAGCGGCCTGTATCTCGTCGAAGAGCAGAAGGGTATGCCGGTCTATCTCCGTATGAAAGCGCAGGCTGAGGGCTTCGAGGATTCGGGGGATGTCAAAGTCCTGCTCAAACACATGCCTGAGCACTTCCTCTTCCTCAAAGTTAACATACACCCATTTCTCGTAGGCCTGACGGGCAAACGCCATCATGAGCCAGGTCTTGCCCACCTGTCTCGCACCGCGTATAATGAGCGGTTTGCGGTTGGGCCGTTCCTTCCAAGCATACAACTGTTGCATCACGTCTCTTTCCATACATCACAAACTATTGATTCTCGGAAACAAAGGTACGCATTTACCTCCACACTGCCCTTGCTTTCGTCCTTAAAAATGTAATCCGCCACACTTTTTCGTCCTTAAAAATGTAATCCGCCACACTTTTTCGTCCTTAAAAGTGTGGCGGATGCTTTTGGGGAGGGAGGAGTTGGGGGGGGGGCGGATGGTCAGTGGCGGCCGCGATTGATGACGTAGATGCCGATGACGGCCAGCAGGGTGGCCACGATGTAGTTGGGGCGGAAGGGTTCGGACAGGCAGAGGCAGGAGGTTAGGGCGCCGACCACAGGGATGAGGGCATTGTAGATGGCCACCTTGCCCACAGGATTGCAGGTGAGGAGTTTGTTGTAGAGCGTAAAGCCCAACGTGGAAATACCGACGAGCAGCAGCAGGATAACCATGCCCCACCATGTGCAGCGCGGCAGCGTACCGCCCATGAAGAGCGAGGGGATGACCAGCAGGATGCCGCCAAAAGCCAGACTGTAGCCCGTGCCGACAAAGACATCGACACGGCGGCCCAGACCACGCGTCATGAGCGAAGCGAAGGCGGAGCACAGGGCATTGAGGACAATCATGCCGTCGCCAAGCCAGGTGAAACTGCCGCCGTCACCACCACTGCCCACATTGAGCACCAGTACGCCGAGGAAGCCCGCCACGCAACCCACTACCTTGCGCAGCGTCATGCGGTCGCTCTTGAAGAAGACACAGGCCAGGATGACCACAAGGAAGACGCTGACCGAATTGAGGATAGCGGCCCGCGCGCCTTCGCTGTGCGACAGGCCGAAATAGAAGCAGGCGTAGTGGAACGTGGTGTTGAGCAGGGAGAAGAGCAGCAGGAAGCCGACATCGCTGCGCCGCGACAGGGCGAAACGACGGTGCGTGGCGCGCGCCACGGCCAGGATGATGAGGCCCGAGAGGGTAAAGCGGATGCCGGCAAAGAGCATCTTGCTGCCGGTCATATCGGGCGTGATGGCCAGTTCGGCGAAGCCCAGTTTTATCAGAGGATAGGCCCAGCCCCACACCACAGCGGCGGTGAGGGCGAAGATGGCTACCCACAGGGGGCGCTGGAAGATGTTGGGAGAAGAGGGCGACAGTTTATGTGCAGGTCTTGTTTCGGACATAGTGGAGTGGTAATTCGGCAGGGGCGTAAAGGAGAGCGGCAGGCTTTTGCGAAAGCGGCATGGGGCACCGGCCGGTGGCTCCTTCGTATCGGGGTACAAAATTACAAAAAAACCACCGCATGGACCGCTTCACAGGGGAGAGGAGCGGTTCATTGCGGTGGAAGGATTTCCCCCGAATGACGTGGGAGGATGGTTATATTATGACAACTATACGATGCCGACGATTACGGCAGAAACACGACGCCGACGGAAAGGCCTTGAAACTCGGGGCCGTGGTTTGTATTCAGCACATTAAAGGGAGAGTATTTGACATAGGCACCGACGCCACGATAGACGGCCATCATGCGAAAATCGACGGTGAAGGGCGTTTGGTGGATTTTCTTCTGCACCTCCTTGTGCTTCTTGCCTTCGCTGTCGCGATAGCGGGTCTTCAGCGAAGCGTAGGTGTTGAAACTGGGGATGGCCGAGAGGCTCACTGCTGCGCGACGAGCGGGACAGAAGGTGTAGGACAGGGGCAGGGTGAGGCTGAACACTTTGATGCGCGAGAAATCGATGTCAACATTCTCGGGATAGTCCGTAATGACGGTGTGGTTTTGTTCGTCCTTGAAGAAGCGCTTTGTCCCCGTCATGCGGTAGTTGCGCCAGTTGAGGCCAAAATGGGCCGACAGGGCATGGCGCCGTCCCAAGCGTATCTCGCCTATCTCGAAGACCTCCAGCATCACTTCATGCGAACAGCCCATATCGATGTCCATACCCTCGGGGGCATTCAGGGCGGTGACGAAGCCGAAACCCAAGGCCGTTCCGAGTTCGACGTTGAACGACGTGTTGCCGGACGAGCGGCGCTTCTTGGGAATCAGATTGCAGTCGAAAAATTCGTCATACTTCTCCGAGATTTCCTGTGCGTTCCCGGCCGGACAATGGATGGTATGGGTATAGGTGTAGGAGGGCTGGTCGGGCAGTCCCTTGGCCTTGACCACGATGACGGAGTCCTGACTTTGGATGACCACTTCCGATACGTTGTGCTGCACATAGAGCGTGTCGGCGGTCTGGGCAGCGGCTGTGCCTGCCAGAGATAGCGTAAGAGCTGCGGTGAGGAATAGATGCTTTCTCATAATGGTGTAATAGATGACGTGTTATGTTGTATATTATTTAATGCTCGTGCTATTTGCTTCGGCCTTTTCCGAAGCGTTTTTTGAGTTGGTCCAGCGTGGCATTGCCTTCCATATAGACCACGTTGAGTTTGTAGGGCTTGCCGCTGCCGGCTTGCCGGACGCGGTAGAACAGGTAGCCCTTGTGGCCCTCTTTGCTGAGGTTAAACTGCAGATAGGCATCGGTCACGTGGCCGTTGCGGCGGGTTATCTCGCGACTGCCGGCCTTGCGGCTGTCGCTGAGCACCATCCGCTCTATCTGGTGTACGTTCTGTTCGTTGCAGTGGTAGTCCAGACTGCGGAAGAGGGTCAGATTGTAGCCTTTGAGCGCATCGCCCGAGAGATAGACGATGACGGCATCGCGGTCGCTGTCCAGACTGCCTGAGAACAATTGGCCTATCTCCAGACCGTCCTGCGCTACGGCGCGGACCATGCCGCAGGTCAAGAGGAGGAGAGTAAAGAGAATACGTTTCATAGATAGGACTTTTATGAGTGTGAAAGAAGGCCTTTTGCTTGGTGGATTTTATAGAGAAAGGAGAGTGGAAGGAAGAGTGGGGTCAGGAATGCATGCCGAGCAGGGCATGGGCGTCACCAGCCGTCGAGCAGGTCCTGCATCTTCGTTTCGACGACCGACTCGCGCTGTTCGTTCAGCCCGACGTTCTCGAGGCTTTCGGCCATCAGGTCAATGACGCGCTCGCTATCTTCCACCTTTTGGCCGTTGACCCACGCCACGCATCCGCCGGTGGCTGCGCTGTGCTGCCGCTCCACCATCCACAAGGCGCCGATAGCCAGGGTGGCAAAGCAGGCCGCTGCCGCCACGCGCTGCATGATGGGTAGCCGCCGCTTCTTGGCGGGACGGGGCGCCACGGGGGCGGGCCGGGCGGCCAAGGCGGCGCGACGACGGGCCTCGGCGACATAGGCCAGGGCGGCGCGCAGGTCGTCATAGCGAGCATCGGCGTCGGCTGCCAGCAGTCGGCGCAGTTCCTGCTCTTCGTCGGGCGTGGACTGTCCGGCGTTCCACAAGGCGGCCAACCGGTCCAGCCGCGTAGATGAGGATGAGGAAGGAAAGGGGATGTTCATGGCATTTGGTGATGGCGTTTGTGATAACATTCGCGGATGGCCCTGCGGGCTCTGGAGAGGTGCATGCGGACGGCGGTCTCGCTGGTACCCAGATGGGCGGCGATGTCGGCGACCGACTCGCCACAGTAGTCGTGATGGCTCAGCACATAGCGTGCCGTCGGCGTCAGTTGCTCGTTGATGAGGGCCTGCACTTCATCGAAGAGGTCCTCGCGCTCCTCGGGCGTCGGCCCATCGTCGTCGGTGGCGGGCTCGACGGCCGTCGCCACTTCTACCATCGTCTCGGGCAAGGTCTGCTGCCGCCGCCAGGCATCGATGGCCACATGGCGCACGGTGGTAGTGAGCAGGGCGGCGGCTTCCCGGTCGTTGCTGATGGCCTCGCGACGGCTCCACAGGCGGCAGAAGGCTTCCTGAACGCTGTCTTCGGCCTCTGCGCTCCGCCCCGTCAGGCGGTAGGCGGCCTGGTGCAGCCGGCCGGCCAGCCGTCGGTAAGCCGACAGCAGGGGCGATAGAGGTCGCGTTGAGGTGTCTGTTTTCATGCGCAGAGGATGAGGTGGAAGAGGTGGCAAGCAGGGCGGCGGGCCATCCGTCGCCCTGCTTTTATCTATATAACGCAGGCGGTGGCGTTTTGTAACATCTTTTTCTTTAAAAAAACGGAGGCGGGGCGTCGCTCATCGCCACACGAAGGTGGTGAGCAACGGATAGTGGTCGCTGTAGCCACCGTGGTAGATGGGGCCCATGTAGTAGCGGTGGGGCATCTTGCCGCCATACGAGCGGTCGTATTCGGAGAGGAAGTCGGGGGCGAAGATATGGCAGGCACGGGGCGGCACCTGCAGGGGTGACGTGGGGGTAAGCATGGCGGCGTTGACGGCGACATGGTCTATCCGGTTCCACATGCCGCGGTATTTGTAGGTGCCGCCGATGTCCTTAGGTGCCACGGGACGTGCGGACAGCAGGTACAGAGCGTGGCTTTCGCTGCTGCCGGCGACGGCGGCGGTGTCGGCGGGCACGGCCACGGCGCCGAGGTGGCGAAGGATGGAGGGGGCATTGGGCTCGTCGTTGAAGTCGCCGGTGATGACGACCATGGGCACGCGGCGCATGCTGACCAGGCTGTCGGCATGGCGGCGCAGCGTCCGCGCCACTTGCTCGCGGTAGCGCATGGCGCTGAAGCGGTCGCCGCGATGGCTGGGCCAGTGGCACACCATGAGGTCGAGGGTGTCGCCGCTGCCGACCTGCCCCATGACGTGCAGCACGTCGCGGGTGAATCGGACATAGCCTGTCGGGGGCGGCACACGCAGGGAGCGGCTGGCCAGCAGCCGGAAGCGCTCGGGCTGGTAGAGCAGGGCTACGTCGATGCCGCGGCTGTCGGCCGACCGGGTGCAGACATAGCGGTAGTCCAGACGAGCCAGCCTGGTGCGCCGGCACAGGTCGCGCAGCACGCTGTCGTTCTCCACCTCGGTCAGCGCCACGAGGTCCACGGGATGGTCGCCGCCGGCGGCGGCCAGCACGCGCACCACGCGGCCCAGTTTGCCCCAATAGCGCTGACCGGTCCACCGACGGGGTGAGGTGGGGAGAAACTCGTAGTCGTCGAAGCCGGCATCGTGGCAGGTATCGAAGAGGTTCTCCACATTGTAGGTGAGCAGGCGCAGCGGTTCGCGCTGCCCTTGCGCCCTACCCTGCCCCACGCCTATGCCGGTCGCCAGCAGCCACAGCAGCAGGACGACAGTATGCCGCCTATTCATGATGGTAGGGTTCGCCGCGCAGGATGGTCATGGCGCGGTAGCACTGTTCCACAAAGATGAGGCGCACCATCTGGTGCGAGAAGGTCATGCGCGAGAGCGATATCTTCTCGCGCGCTGCGGCATAGACGGCGGCGGAGAAGCCGTAGGGCCCGCCGACGACGAAGACCACGCGCCGCACACCGGCTACCTGAAGGCGCTGCAGACGGTCGGCAAACTCGACCGAGCGGTATTCCTTACCGCCCTCGTCGAGGAGGATGAGGTGGTCGCCCTCGCGCAGACGCTTGAGGATGAGTTCGCCCTCACGCTCTTTCTGCACGGCCTCGGTCAGGGCGGAGGTATTTTTGAGGGCGGGTATCTCTTCTATCTCGAAGGGGGTGTAGTGACCCAGCCGCGCAACGTACTCGTCAATGAGGCTGCAAAGGGCCTTGCCCGTGGTCTTGCCGACGACGACAAACTGTATCTTCATGTTTCTTTGGCTCTATACTGATATGTTAGGTATATGACGGCACAGCCCTCCGCAGATTCCTCACGATTGGGGGAAACGGTGGAGGGCTGTGTTTTCTATTTTGCCGGCACGGTGGCGAGGAAGGGAGGCAGCAGGCTGGGCGCGCTGCAACAGGTCCGTCCTCTGCCATACCCGCTCTTTACTCGGCCTTCTTGCGCAGGCGGCGCTTGGGCTTCTCCTCGACGGGAGCCTCGGTCTTGACGCCGGCCAGTTCGGGGTCGATCATGATGCGGCCGCAGTATTCGCAGACGATGATTTTCTTGCGCATACGGATGTCGAGCTGGCGCTGGGGCGGAATTTTGTTGAAGCAGCCGCCGCAGGCATCGCGCTCCACATAGACCACGCCCAGACCGTTGTGGGTGTTGTTGCGGATGCGCTTGAAGGCGGAGAGCAGGCGGGGCTCGATGCACATTTCAAGGTCCTGGGCCTTCTCGCGCAGTTTCTCTTCCTCGGCCTTGGTCTCTTCGGTAATCTCCTCGAGTTCGGACTTCTTCACGTCGAGGTCGGCACGGCGCTCGGCCAGGGTGGCGTTACACTGGGCCACGTCGGCCTTCTTGGCATCGATGGCGCGCATGGCCTCGGCGATGCGCTTCATCTGCAGTTCAATCTCGAGCGACTGAAACTCAATCTCCTTGGTGAGCATGTCATACTCGCGGTTGTTCTTCACGTCGTTGAGCTGGCTCTTGTAGCGCTCAACGGCGGCCTTGGCCTCGGCTATTTTGGCGTTCTTCTCGTCGATGCCGGCGGAGATGGTCTTCACCTCATCGTTGTATTTGCCAAGGCGGGTGGTGAGGCCTTCTATTTCGTCTTCAAGGTCGGCCACTTCCAGGGGGAGCTCGCCGCGCAGGGTCTTGATACGGTCGATCTGCGAGAGCATGGTCTGCAACTGATAGAGATTCTTCAGTTTCTGCTCAACAGACATTTCTGTGATGTCTTTCTTCGTGGACATAATATAGCGGGGTTTAAGTGATGATTGTTCTGTCGTGCTTATGTATAAACGGCGTCGCCGCCGCCGGTCCTACGCCAGTGTGCGTATGGGGTTGGTGCAGGTGCGTGCCACGTGGAGGGGCAGTCCGTGACAGGCGTCACGCAGCAGGTCGGCCATGAGAGCGGGGGTAAACTGCTCTGTTTCGTAATGGCCTGCCACGGCTATCCACATGTGCTGCTCGTGTCCGAAGTAGCGGTGGTAGCCCATCTCGCCGGTGAGAAACAGGTCGGCGCCGCTCTGCAGGGCGGCCTCCATCAGGCTCTCGCCGGCACCGCCGCACAGGGCCACGCGGCGGATGGGGCGCTGCGGGCCTTCGGCGTAGTGCAGGCTCGTACAGCCCAGGACGCGGCGGATGTGGGCCAGCATGTCCATGGGCGCCATGGCCTTGGGACATTCGGCCAGCAGGCCGCCGCCATTGCCGGCGTCGTCAATGGGGGCAAGGGGGGCGATGGGGGTCAGGCCAAGGGCCCGGGCCAAACGGTGGTTGACGCCGCCTCGAGCATTGTCGAGGTTGGTATGCGCGGCATAAATGCCCACACCGGCGCGGATGGCTCGCCGCACACAGCGCGTCACCTGCGTGGCGTCGTCAATGCGCTTCACCCCGCGGAAGAGCAGGGGATGGTGGGCCACCACCAGATTGCAACCGTGGGCCACAGCCTCGTCGATGACGGCCTCGGTGACGTCAAGACACAATAATACCCCTGACACTTCTTCGCCCTCTGTTAATCCGATCTGCAGGCCGGCATTGTCGTAGCCTTCCTGCAGGGGCAGAGGTGCGAACCGTTCAAGGGCCGCAACTACTTCCTTTATGGTCATATCGGGAGGTTTAGGTGAACTCGCACACCGGCTTGCCGTGGATACACAGCGCCGGCACAAGGTTCACTTTGAACTATGTGGCTGCAAAGTTAGCAATTTTATCGGAAAGCGGGTGCGGCCGAAATGTAAAAAATTGGCTCACAGCTCACGATGGCGCTACGATGACGCTACGATGGCGCTGACTATACAAAAAAGCCTCTGCCGCCTGTGCTCCGAGGGGGAGGACTGGCGGCAGAGGTTTGGGATGGTTGCCGTTGGGGGGGGGGCTGGACTATAACTCCGACTTGGCATAATAGTTGTGCTTGCCATAGCCGTAGGAGTAGCCATAGGAATAGCCGTAACGGTAGTTGGCATAGCGTCCGCTGACGTACTTGGTGCCGTTGAGCAGGATGGCCATGTTCTTGCACTTCTTCTCTTCGTAGAGTTTGCTGACCTGCGGCAGCACGCGGCGGTCCATAAGGCCGGCACGTACGACGAAGAGGCAGACATCGGCATATTTCATGACGATAGAGGTATCGGCCACGATTTCGAGCGGCGGGCAGTCCATCATGATGACGTCATATTCTGCGCGGAGGATGTCCATCATCTTGGCCATGCGGGGACCCTGCAGGAGCTCGGCGGGGTTGGGGGGCACGGTGCCGACGGGCAGGACGTCAACGCCCGGAGCCATCTTATCGTGCTGGATGACGTCGTGAATGTCGTCTATCTGGCCGCCGAGGTAGGCCGTCACACCGGTGCCGCCTAAGCCTTTGGCCATGTAGGACAGCGAGCAGTGGCGAAGGTCCATGTCCATGGCCAGCACGCGCTTGCCGCGCAGGGCGATCGAGGCGGAGAGGTTGCCCGAGATGAACGACTTACCGCTGCCGGGGTTGAACGAGGTGAGCATCACCACGGGGGCCTTGGCAGGCTTACCCTCATTGGCAAGGATAGTAGGCGCGAGGAAGTAGTCGAGCTTGGTACGCACCATACGCATGGCTTCGTTGATAAGGTCTTGCGAGCCTTCGCGTACCACCACGCGGCGGGCAACCTTCTTTTTGGCACTCCACCAATGGCGCTTCTGCGTGATGTCGGGCACTTCGCCGAGGAAGGGTACGCCGATGTCCTCGATGTCGCTGCGGCCGCGTACCGTATGGTTCATGGTCTCACGCATGAAGAAGAAGGCGCCGGGGATGGCCAGGCCGAGCACGAGGGCCATAAGCATGGTCGTGGCGCGCTTGGGCGACGTGGGGTAGTCGGAGCATACGGGCGGCTGGATGATGCTGGTGTTCCAGGCGGTATAGGTGCGCGACAGTTCGTTTTCTTCACGCTTCTGCAGGAGGAAGATGTAGAGGGCTTCCTTTACCTGCTGCTGACGCTGCACGGACATAAGGTCTTTGGCCTGACGGGGATTTTGGGCAATCTGCTGGTTGAGCGACTTGTCCTGCATCCTTACGCCGGCAATCTGCTTTTCGATCTGCTCGCCCAGGTTGTCAACGGAGCGCAGGATGGCGGTCTTCTGTGCGGCAAGGCTGCGGTCTATTTCGAGCACGGCGGGCGAGGTTTCGCTGGAGTTGCTCACATAGCTGGCGCGGTCGAGCATCATGCGGTTGTACTCGCCGATGAGCTGCTCGATACCGTTCGAGCCGACCAGCATACCGACGGGCAGGAGCTGGTCGTCCTTGCTCTTGTCGGACAGGCGTTCGCGCATAAAGCGTACCATAGCGAGCTGGTTGTTGAGCTGCAGCAGCTGGTCGAGGTTCTTCTGGCTTTGGGCCATATCCTTGGCCAGAGTGGCCTGGATGTCGGGCAGCAGGTTATTGCTCTTATATTCGGAGATGCTGTTATCCACGCCGTTGAGCTCTTCAGTGATGCTGGCCAGACGTTCGTCAATAAACTTGGACGTGCTCTCGGCCATGCGGTTGCGGTCTTTCACCCACTTCTCGTTATATACGTCGATGAGGGTCAGGATGACGTCATTGGCGCGGGCGGGGATTTCGTCCTGCATACCGAGGGTGATCACGGTCGATTCCTTCTCGGAAAGGCCGATGGTCAGACGGCTGATGTAGATGCTGCCGATGACGTTCAAGGGATACTTGCATATGGTGACTTCGCGATCCAGGAAGCTGTCGTCCCACGAGGGGGATGCCTCGATGGTCAGTTTGCCGACGGGCGTAGAGACCTGACTGCCCAGAGCAATGGTCTGGACCGTCTCTACTTTCTCCACGCCGTCGCTTGTGGGCACCTCAAAATCGTACACCTCGGCCTCATGACGGCTATTGAGCTTCAGTTTGAAGCGGAAACTGTAGCCATCGGGAAGGGCGGCGGGAAACTTGATTTTGACGGGAGCGTCGTTGTAGAGCGGACGCACATGAAAACCCTCCTTCACCGACATCTGGAGGTCCAGATGCAGGCGCTTGGCGGTTTCCTGCATCATCACGGGGGCCGAAATGGTCAGGATTTCGTTGTTGATATTCGTTTTCGACTTGAACAACCCCAAATCCTGAAAAGCGGCCTGCATACCGCCGCTACCGCCATCCTTATCATCGCGGATGAGCAGCTGGGCAGAAGCCGAATAGATGGGCGTCGTGCGGAGGAGTTTGAAGAATGCCAAACTCAGGGCGATAATAGCACAGCCAACGAACCAGTACCAGTGCGACAGCACCAGCATCCAGATATTCTCAAGGCTAAAGCTATCTTTTTCCTTGTCCACTTCTTGTGACATAGCAAAATGGTGTTTGTTATTAATTATAGTTTGTTTTCTTTCGTTCTTTAGTATGCCCTTCGCTGAGGGCACGCTTAACGCTGCGTCAGCGCTGGATGGGCTCGACCTTCAGGTTGGTGATGCGGCTGTTAAACTGCCCGGCCTTGTGCAGGGGGAAGGCCAGTGTGCGCTGGTAGTGCATCTTCGTCTGTGGGTTGTACACCATGGGGCGCCACTCGTTCTCGCCGACCACATAGCGGGCTATCTCGCTCTCCTTGTGGGCATAGAGGGTGACGGCGCCGAGGGTTTCCTTGTGTTGGCCATCGACAAACAGACGTGTTTCGCGGTTTGTGCACTCGATGGTGAGGGTCACCTTGCCATCGGCGGGCAGACGGTAGTTGAAGGTGTTGAGGTAGCCGTCGCGGGTGAAGCCCAGTTTGCCTTCGCGGGGGTCGGACAGATAGAAGGTGGAGCGTTCCGAGCTGAAGAGCACGGTGCCCTTCTCTTCGGCCTTGGCATCGACGGTGAAGGTCACCTTGTGGCCATAGCCTGCCATCTGTACGGGCAGCACGCTGCCGCTCTTCACCTCGCTGATGGCGAAGCCGGCGGGCACGGCGCCGTTCTCGTTGACACCGGGGGCTTCGCCGAGGGCGCCGCGTCGGGCGTCAAACTGGTCGTAGCTGACGGTGACGTGGCTGCCGCTCCAGCACTTGGCGGCGAGGGTCTGGATAGCGGGGAACACACGGTCCTGCACGTCGGTGACGGAGATGCCATTGCCGGCGTGGTCGTTCCACACGGCAAACATGCCGCCCATGACGGCGGGGTCGCCTTCCTCAAACTTGGCGCCGCCGATGTTGGCGGGCGACCAGCTGTTGTAGAGGTAATGGCAGTTGAGGTAGTCGTAGTAGTAGCCGGCGGCGGGCACGATATATACGGCGCCGTCGGGGATGCTGACCAGGCGGTAGCCCTGCTTCTTCATATCCACGGGGTTGGCGTAGCCGTTGTACCAGCAGCTCATCACCACGTTGTCGGCCTTGACGGGCGTGTCGCCCTTGGCATGGGTCAGGGCGCCCCAGAGCATGGCCTGCTTACCAAAGCTCTCTACATATTTAATATAGTGGTCGGTGAAGGCGCGGAATTTCTCCACCACTTCTTTCTTGGCATTGCTGTACTCGTCGGTGCCGATGTGCACGCGCTTGCCGCGGAAAACGGGCTCCTTGCCTTCGAGGTATTCGCGGAACAGACCATCGACGAAGGCATAGGTCTCGGGCTTGAACAGGTCCAGATGGTCCATGCCATATTCCTTCGAGCCTATCTCGGGCTTGTACTGCGTGAAGGCCAGCGAGTGGGCGGGCACGTCAATTTCGGGGATAATCTCGACGCCGCAGCTGTCGGCCAACTGCTGCAGGGCGATAAACTCGGCCTTGCTGTACGAGCCGTCCTTGGCGGTCAGACCGGGATAGGTGGTGCTTTCCAGACGGAAGGCAGCCTGCGTCTTGCTCCAGTCGTCACCGAAGTACTGACGGAAGCCGTTGTCGTTGAGGTGCACCTGCAGGGTGTTCATCTTATAGTAGCCCAGCGTCTTGACCAGGTTGCGCAGGTAACTCATGGGGAAGAACTTGCGGCCGCAGTCGATCATGAAGCCGCGCATCTCATAGGCGGGGGCATCCTGTGCCACGCCCTGAGGCAGGCTGGCGTTCTGGCGCGTCATCTGCAGCAGAGTGCTGGCGGCCCACTGCAGGCCGCGCAGACTGTGTGCCTCCACCTGTGCCGTCTGCTTGATAGTCAGCACATAGGCTTCGTCGGCCTCGCCTTTCTTCTTGCGCTGCACGAAGGCAAAATCGCCGGGACGGGCCTTGCCCTTGACCACGGCCAAGGTCTTTCCCGTCAGTTCGGCATAAGAACGGGCAAACATCTCGGCCACCATCTTGGCCTCGGCGCCACCCGTATAGGTCACGCGAGCCTGAGCAGAGGGGGTAAAGACGCCCTCGGCGGCGGTCCACTGCTGCAGCTCGGGCACGACAAAAGGTTTCTGCTGCTGCGCCAAAGCCTGCACGGGAGAGAAGCTGGCCGCTGCGCAAAGCATGGCGGCAGGAAGCAGGCGGCGGTACATACGGCGTGTTGTCTTGTTCATTGTCTCACATAGGTAGGTTGTGGCGGCGGTGCCGCCTTGTTCTTGGTTTGGGTTTCTTATTACGTGAGGCCGCACGGGGATTGCCCTGCGGCGCGCTCTGCATCCAAGCACCGGCTCGGCGTGCACAGACTACGGGTAAGATATTGTGGCAAAGATAGGCAAACTATTTGGGCAGACAAAGTCTGTCCCCATTTTTTTGCCACAGTTGTCAAACTTGCGCAAGGTTTACGCCCGGTTTTCCGTCCGGACATGACAAAAGGCCGGGCTGCGGAGGTAGAGGGAAGGCTTTCATACTTCTTCATCGCCGCTAAGGAGCTATCCGATGGGAACAACTTACAACACAACACATGGCGCGTGTTTACCGGACAGCAATAGCGTTGAGGGTGTGTCAAAATGCAAATTTTGACGCACACGCGAAGGTGCGTCAGAATGGTTAAGATGCAAGGCGCTGAGGATGAGGACGCCGGGAGTGTACTAAAGTACATGACCAAGCCCGAAGACGATAGCAACGCAGCAGATTGGCCATTATGACACACCGTCCACCGCCCCTTCACGTTATTGCGCACCGTTTCCTATCACCGGCCGGAAATCGGGTCATTCTTTTAAGAATGTTTAACGGTTGGCGGGCGATAAAACAGTGGTTTCAGGCTTCCGAGGGCACAGTCCGTGCAACCGAGGACACGCTTTGGGCGACAGAAAACACGCTTTGGGCGACCGTTTTTTCTGTCTCCCAAAGCGTAAACCGGCCATTGGGGGCCAAAAAAGGCCTCCGAGAGGGAGGCCTTCATCTATGCTAATGCAAATTTACAACAATAAGTGCCGAAAAGCAAATCGCCCTTTTCCACGACATCGCCAAGAAAAAGTCTGCAAAAAGGAGAGCGTATTCTATCAAGGTTGACAGGAGGGGGTATCAAAAGAAGATGTTTGAGCGACGAGGCCCACCAGGAGGTGCCGTGACACACAGTGCGTTGAAACTGCGGTGGCGGACTGACAAAGCGCGGCTTGTGGCGGCGTTTTTCCATCATTTTGCTATGTCCGAAGGACAAACAGCAGTAATTGAGTTAAAATTTATCTTAAAAAGGCGTGCGGCGCTTGGAGGCTATAATAAATCGCACTACCTTTGCTCATGAAAACAAACACGGGGTGCACCGAGCGCCCCACCCCGCTGCGAAGCGGCACTTTCATACGCACAACGGCACAGGCACCCCATTGCCTCACAGAACACGAGGCGGCTTATTACGGTTTGGCCGCCAAGACATAGAGATAACGCCAGTGCCTTTTAGAATGAAACAACTAAGGTTTGTAGATTAGGTTACATTTGATGTGAAGACCCCATTCGGGGGTCGGTGACGAGAGTCGCGAGGACTATCGTCACTTACGAAAGAGGCGAGAGCCTCTTTTTTGCGTTTATAGGGGACAAGGGATTATAGAACGGACGATGATGGACCCGGCAGCAGAACAGACAGGCATGGGAGCGGAGAAAATGGAACCGGGGAAAGCCACGAGCGGAGACGGGGAAAACAACGATGAAGACGGGGACAGGGATGGCGGGCGCTGGCGACAGGGCACAAAAAAAATTAATGGAGACTCCGTCTCTACAGGTCTCCATTAACCAACACAAAAACTAAACTAGACTTAACTAAACTATTTCACTCGTTATCATCGCGACAACTTCTATGTGCAAAAGTACGGCGTTCGTTTGAACCCTCCAAATTATTTTGCAACTTTTTTGAGGGAAAGAGCAAAAAAATTGTCTGCGGCGGTCTGCGGCGGTGTGTCATAATAGCCAATCTGCTGCGTTGCTATCGTCTTCGGGCTTGGTCATGTACTTCAGCACACCCCCTGCGCCCTCATCCTCAGCGCCTTGCATCTTGACCACTCTGACGTACCTTTGAGTTCGCGTCAAAATTTGCATTTTGACACACCCTCTGCGGCGTTCATAATTTTACCGTGCGGTCGAGCAGCAGATGGTCCAAGATGGTCATGGCGGCCATCGCTTCGACGATAGGCACGGCACGCGGCAGGACGCAGGGGTCGTGACGTCCGCGCGCCTTGACGATGGTGGACTGCCCCCAGTCATCGACGGTCTGCTGTTCGCGCAGGAGGGTGGCGACGGGCTTGAAGGCCACGCGGAAGCGGATGGTCTGCCCGTTGCTCAGTCCGCCCTGTATGCCGCCGCTGTGGTTGGTCAGCGTGGTAATGCCGCCCTTGCCGTCGGGCACGAAGACGTCGTTCTGCTCGCTGCCGCGCGCGGTGACGCCGGCGAAGCCTTCGCCATATTCAAAGCCCTTGACGGCATTGATGGAGAGCATGGCGGCGCCCAGCGCGGCATGGAGTTTGCCGAAGACGGGCTGTCCCAGACCGACGGGGCAACCGGTGATGACGCCTGTGATGATGCCGCCGATGGTGTCGCCCTCGGCCTTGACCTCGGCGATGAGGTGTGCCATCTGCTCGGCCACGTCGGGGTCAGGACAGCGCACGGGGTTACGTTCGGCCTCAGCGAGGTCGTAGTCGTCGGGGCCGCCGGTCAGGGCGATGGCCCCTACCTGCGATGTGTAGGCCGTCACGCGGATGCCATAGTGGCGCAGGGCCAGTTTGGCCATAGCGCCGCCGACGCAGCGGGCTATCGTCTCGCGGGCCGAGGTGCGCCCGCCGCCGCGGTGGTCGCGCAGGCCGTACTTGGTGGCATAGGTGAAGTCGGCATGGCTGGGACGGTAGAGGTGGCGCAGGTTTTCGTAGTCGGCCGAGTGTTGGTTTTCGTTGCGCACCAGAAAGCCGATGGGACATCCCGTGGTGCGTCCCTCGAAGATTCCCGAGAGAAACTCCACGCGGTCGCTTTCCTTGCGTGCCGTGGTCAGCGCGCTCTGTCCCGGCCGCCGGCGGTCCAGTTCGGCCTGTATGAAGTCGAGGTCCACCTCAACGCCGGCGGGAAATCCGTCGATGACGCCGCCGACGCCCGGGCCGTGGCTTTCGCCGAAGGTCGTCAGGCGGAGTATGTTGCCAAAGGTATTCAATGTTGTTCAGTTGGTCTATGAGGTTCTACTTGACAGGGGTGCCCATCGCTGAGCCGAAGTGCGGCGGTTTACTCGTGGCAGTGACCGCCGCCACAACACCCGCCGTGGCCTTTCTTCTCGTGGTGCTCCTTCTTGCCGTGGCCACAGCATCCGTCCTCGCCATGTCCGTGGTGGCCGCCGCAGCATCCGCCCTCGCCATGTCCGTGGTGATGGTCATGGTCGTGGCATCCGCCGCCACAGTCGTCACAGCCGCAACCGCAACCGCCTTCGCCGCTGAGCATCTGTGCCATGGCCTGGATTTCAGCCACAGTGGCAGGACGCGAGGTCACCACTTCGCCGCGGAAGTGCAGGTCTTTGCCAGCCAGAGGATGGTTGAGGTCCACCTTGACCTTGCTGTCCGTCACCTCGAGGATGAGGCCCTGGAAGCGGTTGCCGTCGGCGTTGACCAGGGGGATGACGTTGCCGGGATAGATGGTATTCTTGTCGAAGCGGCCATCGATGCAGAAGACCTCCTTGTCCAGATCGATGACGTGGGCTTCCTCGTAGGGACCATAGGCTTCGTCGGCCGTGAGGGTGAAGTCGAAGTTCTCGCCCTCAGCCAGTGCGGCCACTTTGGCCTCAAAGGCATCGAGGGCGACGCCCATGTTGGTGATAAACTGGAAGGGATGCTCTACGGGGGCTTTCTCCACCAGTTCGTGGATGCCTTTCTCGTTGTCGGTATAAAGTTCGTAGGCTACGGTGATGTACTTATTTTCTTGCATGTCTTATGAGGTATGGTGTATAATCTATTCTGTGAAGGACGACAATGCTCTCGGGCAAGCATGCGCCTTGGGCGGGGCTCACGCCATCTCCAGTTTGAGCGCCTGCACCAGGTTCTGAAAGTTTTTGTTTTCCTTTATCAGCAGGCCATAGGCTTCCTTTCGACTATAGACCTGTCGTTGTTCTTCCTTCTTGATGATGCGCAGGTTGAGCGTGATGGCGGCGTTGTGCAGCTGCTTGCGCAGATAGTCCGTCAGTCCGGGTACAAGGGGCTGCATGAAGGGGATGACCATCTCGTTTTCGACGGGCACCTCCACCACCCAGTTGTCGGCGATGACGGGCTGGATGTTCTTCATTCGGCCTGCCTGAGCGGCCTGTTCCTGCGGCAGAACGGCAGCATAGCGGTACCAGTGGTACGACAGGGCCTGCTCGTCGAAGGGCCGCACTTCGGTCACCACGTCGGCGGTGGGCGACGGCGTGCCGGCTGCCGCGGATGTGGCCGTTTGTGCTTGACGGTGCACGCCACGTATGGACAGGGTGCGGAGGGCGGGACGTGCCGTCGGCGCCTGAGGTGCGGACTGTGGCGCCGCCTTTGGCTGTGCAACAAATTGTTGTGCCGAGGGTTGCGGCGTTGCGGCTGTGGGGACTTTGGTTGTGACGGCTACGGTTGTGGACGCGGCTGTGGTTGCGGCCGCCTTGGTAGCGACGGGACGTGCGGCGGTGGTGGTGACCGGCGCGTCGTGGGTGAACAGGGGTTTGAGTATCTTCGTAGGGCCAAGCCCACAGGCATCGCTGTCGGGAGCGGAGAGCTGGGCCACCTCGATAAGGGTCAGTTCTACCAGCAGGCGCTTGTTGCTGCTGGTGTTGTAGTTTTGGTCACACTGGCGGCATATTTTCAGCGCACGGTAGAGGAAGCGCGTCGGCACCTGTGCGGCCTGTGTGCGGTAGCGTTCGCGGACGCTCTGCGCCACCTCGAGCAGAGGCAGCGTGGCCTCGTCCTTGGCCACCAGGAGGTCACGGAAATGGGCGGCCAGACCGTTGACAAAAAGCTGCCCCTGAAAGCCGCGCGACAGGATGTCGTTGAGCAGGAGCATGGCGGCGGGAATCTCGGCCTTGAGCAGGTGGTCGGTCATGGTGAAATAGACCTCGTAGTCCAGGATGTTCAGGTCCTCGATAACCTTCTTGTAGGTGATGTTGCCCTGCGTGTAACTGGCCACCTGGTCGAAGATGGACATGGCGTCGCGCATACCGCCGTCGGCCTTCCGTGCTATGATGCCAAGGGCTTCGTCCTCGTAGGTATAACCCTCCTTTTCAGCCACGGCCTTGAGATGGGCCACAATGTCGGGCACCTCCATGCGAGCGAAGTCGTATATCTGGCAGCGCGAGAGGATGGTGGGCAGAATCTTGTGCTTCTCGGTGGTGGCCAGGATGAAGATGACATGTGCGGGCGGTTCCTCGAGGGTCTTGAGGAAGGCGTTGAAGGCGGCGGACGAGAGCATGTGCACCTCGTCGATGATGAACACCTTATAGCGTCCCACCTGTGGCGGTATCATGACCTGCTCGATGAGCTGGCGGATGTCCTCGATGGAGTTGTTGGACGCGGCGTCGAGTTCGATGATGTTGTAACTGCGCTTCTCCTCGAAGGTGCGGCAACTCTCACACGCGCCACAGGCCTCGCCGTTTTCCTTTGGGCTCAGGCAGTTGATGGTCTTGGCAAAGATGCGTGCGCAGGTGGTCTTGCCCACTCCTCGCGGTCCGCAGAAGAGGTAAGCGTGGGCCAGTTTGCCTGTGGCTATAGCATTTTTCAGCGTTGTAGTCAACGCCTTCTGCCCCACAACGGTATCGAACGTTGCAGGGCGATATTTTCGGGCAGAAACGATATAATGGTCCTTGGGCATGGCGTGGGGCTTTGTGGGGCCGTATAGTTAGGCCCGGACAAAGGTAAACAAAAAAGCCGGGACTTGGAATGTCCCGGCGGGAAAATATGGGGCCGGCCGCAGAGCCGGATGGGCTTATTGGGCCGCAGAGGGCGGAAGCGCGGGACCACTACTGGTCCTTGTTCTCGACGTAGCCCTGGTATTTCTCGGGCAGGGCCGACATGATGTCGTCGTAACTCTTCTTCATGACAGCCTTGATGTCGTCGACGCCCTGTCCCTGAGGCTCGATGGGCTTATGGATGACGAGGCGCATGGGGTGGTACTTGACAAAGTTGAAGCCTGCCATACGCGGCAGCACGTCGAACGAACCGTCGATGGTGATGGGCACGACGGGCAGTTGGAGGTCGTCGGCCAGTTGGAAGGCGCCTTTGCGGAAGAGGCCCATGTGGCCCGTGAAGGTGCGCGAGCCTTCGGGGAAGACGACGAGCGAGGTGCCGCCCTGAAGGGTGGAGCGCCCGCGCTCGATGGTTTCCTGTATTTTCTTCGGTCCCGACTTGTCCACAAAGATGTGGCGGGCACGGTCGCAGGCATAGCCCACCAAGGGGATGCGGCGCAGGGCCACCTTCATCATCCACTTGAAGTTGCGCCCCAGAAAGCCGTATATCAGGAAGATGTCCATCGGGCCTTGGTGGTTGGCCACGAAGACATAACTACGGTGCTTGTCGATGTTTTCGCGCCCCTCGATGCGGATGGGCAGCAGCAGCATGCGGCACGTCAGCCACGACCACACCTTGCCGGGATAGTAGCCCCAGAAATGGGCATTGCCCAAAACGCAGCCTATGATGGTGAAGAGGGCTGCGAGGATGGTGGCCACTAACCACGTGGGCAGGAAGATGAAAAACTGGTAGAGCTTGTACAGAAAGTTCATGGCGTTATTTGGCTTGCTTGTTTTCGAGAACAATGAGGTTGATTTCGGGCCAGGCGCCCAGACGGAAGGGCAACAGCACGGCGCCCATGCCGAGCGAGACGTGGAGCGTCTGGCCGTTGGCGGCGACGTAGGCGCCGCCCCACTCGGGGTAGAACCAGGCGGCGGGCGAGAAGCGGCCCACCTTGAACTGCATACCGTGGGTATGGCCGGAGAGGGTCAGGGGGATGGTCGTACTGTCCACGATGGCGCGGCGCCAATGCGTCGGGTCGTGCGAGAGGAGGATGCGGAAACAGCCGTCGTCCAGACCGCGTTGAGCACGCTTGAGGTCGGCACGGGCGGGGAAGGGCGGACGTCCCTCGTTCTCGACGCCGACGATGGCGATGCTGTCATTGCCGCGGCGCACTATGTGATGGGCGTTGAGCAGCAGGCGCCAGCCCATGTTGCGCTCCATCTGCTGAAGGCGGGCAATGGCGGCCGTGCTGTCGGCGGCCGAGGGCCAGCGGTGGTAGGTGAGATAGTCGTGATTGCCCATAACGGAAACGACGCCGTCCTTGGCTTGCATCCCTTTAAGCACGCTCACAAAGGGTTGCACCTCTTCGGGGTGGTAGTTGACCACGTCGCCGGTGACGACGACCAGGTCGGGCTTGAGGGCGTTGACCTGCTGCACCATGCGCTCGACGACGCCGACCTTGTCGGCCAGGGTGCCGAGGTGCAGGTCGGACAACTGGACGATGCGGTAGCCCGTGAAGGCGGCAGGCACGCGGGAGTGGGCAAAGTGGTATTCCGTCACCACCAAGCGGCGGTAGCCGAAGCCCAGACCGTATATCATCGCGGCCAGGGCGATGAGGGCCACGCCGCGGGCAATGCGCCGCGTGGTGCGACCCGCGCCTTTTGGCTTCACGGCCTGCGGCGATGGAGCCGCAACATGGTCCGTGGCTTCGCCGCCGGCGTTTTCGCCCACAGTGGGAAGCAGCGCCCTACCCCACTTCCGCCATGCCCTTGCGGCGCCGTAGCCTATGCCCATCGTCAGGGCCGACAGCACGCCGGGGACAATGAGGAGCATGGCCAGCGACAGCAGTTGGCCCTTCCAGCGGTCGTCGGCCAGCGTATAGCCTTCGTTGACGGCCGTCCACACCAGCATCAGGGCCACCACCACGGGGGGCAGCCACAACAGCCAACGCAGCCAGCGCTGTGGGCGGTGGCGCAGGCTCAGCCTGTCGATGACGTAGGGCGACAGAAAGAGGAGGATGAGCAGGGGGACAAGGATTCGGAGCAACATAACTCTACGCCTATATATAATAAGGTATGGGGCACGGCTAAGTCAGATTGGCTCTGAGGAAAGGCCGCAGCCTGTCGGCGGGCACGCCGCGGCGCCGGGCATAGTCGGCCAGGGCTTCTTCGCTGATACGCCCTACGGCGAAGTGGCGCACGGCGGGATGACCGAGCATCAGTCCGGCCACGGCGGCTGCGGGCTGCATCATGCCGTTTTCCGTCAGGTGCACACCGATGTGGCCAAAGTCGATGAGGCGGTCCATCAGGAAAATAAGGCTTTGGTCGGGCAGCGAAGGATAGCCCACGGCGGGCCGGCGCCCCTGATAGGCTTCAGCAAAGAGACTCTTGGCATCGAGGTGTTCGTCGGGCGCATAGCCCCAGTGGGTGCGGCGCACGGCTTCATGCAGGCGTTCGGCGGCGGCCTCGGCCAGACGTTCGGCCAGCGTGCGCACCAGCATGTGGCGGTAGTCGTCGCCGACAAAGGCTTGCTCCATGGCGTCCTCAACGGCGGTGACGAAGACGCCCACCACATTGGCTACGGGCAGGCGGCGCACGTCATCGGCTGCGGGGCGCTGCGGACTGACAAAGTCGGCCAGACAGAGGTAGGGGTCGCCCACATGGCGCACGGTCTGCTGTCTGAGAAGGGGCAGGCGCACTTCCTCTTGCGGTGCGGTGTAGCACACAATGTCGTCACCGTCACCCTGTGCGGCAAAGAGGCCGAAGCGGCCATATACATGGTAGCGGCTGTCGAGCCATGCCAGCATCTCGCGGGCATCGGCGATGAGGCGCAGGGCCTCGCGGCCTGCAGCATGGTCGGCTGTCGGCAAACTCCCTATCCACCGGGCACGGCAGGCGGGGCAGTCGTGCACCTGAACCGCACCGGCCAAACGCGGCGGCAGTTGCCAGGCGTGCAGCAGGTAGATCCAGTTGATATAGGGCGTCAGTTCCGACACACCATAGGTCTCGGTATGCAGCAGAGGGGTCATGGCGCAGTCGGCGGCTAACGGTCGAAGGTGACGGCCTCGCCGCGGAACGATTCGTCCGTCAGGCGGTGGCCGTTATAGATTTGGAAGCCGTTGCAGAAGGTGCGGGCCACGCGCCATTTGAAGGTGTGGCCTTCCAGCGGACTCCAGTTGCAGCGGCTGGCGATGCGGTTGGGGGTGAGCGTCCAGGGGTGGTCGCGACGCACCATCACGAGGTCGGCCTTGTAGCCTTCACGCAGGAAACCGCGGTTCTCTATGTTGAACAACCGTGCCGGGGCGTGGCACATCAGTTCCACCAAGCGTTCGATGCTGAGTACGCCCTCGTCCACGAGGTCGAGCATGGCCACGAGAGAGAACTGCACCATCGGCATACCCGAGGCGGCACGCGCGGCGCCTCCCACCTTGTCGGTCAGGGCATGGGGCGCATGGTCAGTGGCGATGCTGCTGACGATGCCTTCGCTGAGGGCGCGGCGCAGGGCGGCGCGGTCGGCGGCCGTCTTGACGGCGGGGTTGCACTTGATACGTGTGCCCAGCCGGGCATAGTCGGCATCAGTAAAGAGCAGATGGGGCACGCAGGCCTCGGCGGTGATGTGGGTGTCGCCGGCCGAAAACAGGCCCAGTTCGCGCTCTGTCGTGATATGCGCCACATGCAGGCGTGCTCCGGTCTCGGTGGCCAGCGCCACGGCCTTGACGGTCGAGGCATAGCAAGCCTCGGCCGAACGTATCTCGGGATGATGGCACACGTCGGGGTCGTCGCCATAGCGCTCGCGGGCTTCGGCCATGCGGCGGGCGATGACGGCGGAGTCTTCGCAGTGGGCCACGATGGGCAGGCGGCTGTTCTCGAAGACGGCGCGCAGGGCAGCCTCGTCATCGACGAGCATATTGCCCGTCGAGGCGCCCATGAACAGTTTGACGCCGGCCACCTTGCGGCGGTTCAGTTTGGGTAGCACATCCACGTTGTCGGTTGTGGCGCCGAAGAAGAAGCCGTAGTTGACGCGGCTCTTGCGTGCGGCCAGAGCCATCTTCTCGCTGAGGGCCTCGCGCGTGGTGGTCTGCGGCACGGTGTTGGGCATGTCGAGCCATGTGGTCACGCCGCCCATGGCGGCAGCCCGGCTCTCGCTCTCCATGTCGGCCTTGTAGGTCAGACCGGGGTCGCGGAAATGGACGTGGGTGTCAATCACGCCGGGCAGCAGCCAACTGCCCTCGCCGTCAATGACGCCGGCCACGTCGATGAGGTCGCGCGGCGCTTCGCCGAAGACAATGCGTTCTATGCGGTCGTCATCGATGAGCACATGGCCTTTGCGGCACTGCCCCTCGTTGACGATCATGGTGTTGAGGATAAGTCTTCTTGAATGCATCTCTATAAGTCGGTCTTGTGAATTTTCTAAAACGTTGAAGTCTCTTCGTATCTCGCCCCTACCGGCCGCCGTCTTTCTTGCGCGGCTTTATCTTGCCGCACATGGCGGCCCAGCGCAGGCGCATCACGCCGAAGAGGGCTTCGCCGAAAATACCGCCGCTCATCTTGCTGGTGCCAAGGCAGCGGTTGACGAAGACCACGGGCACCTCGGCCACCTTAAAGCCCAGGCGATGGGCGGTAAACTTCATCTCTATCTGGAAGGCATAGCCCTTGAAGCGGATGGCGTCGAGATCGATGGTGTCGAGCACCTCGCGGCGGTAGCATACGAAGCCGGCGGTGGTGTCGTGCACGGGAATGCGGGTGACGAAGCGGACATACTTCGAGGCATAGTAGCTCATGAGCACACGCCCCATGGGCCAATTGACCACATTGACGCCCGAGACGTAGCGGCTGCCTACGGCCACGTCGGCGCCGCCCTCTGCACAGGCGGCATAGAGGCGGGGCAGGTCGGCCGGGGCATGACTGAAGTCGGCATCCATCTCGAACACATATTCGTACCGGCGCTCTAAGGCCCACTTGAAGCCGGCGATATAGGCGGTGCCCAGGCCCAGTTTTCCCTCACGCTCCACGATGAAGAGGCGGTCCTTAAACTCGCCCGCCATCAGTCCCTTGACGATGTCGGCCGTGCCGTCGGGCGATCCGTCGTCGATGATGAGGATATGGAAGCCGTGCTCCAGACCGAGGACGGCCCGGATAATGTTCTCTACGTTTTCCTTTTCGTTGTATGTAGGAATGATGACAAGGCTGTCGCTTTGCTGCATAATATATATAAGGTATTGGTTTTGTCTGCAAAGTTAGTGCAACGCGCGGGATGGGCCAAGCAAAACGCCCATGATTCGAGGGCGCACGCCTATGGTGTAGAAGAAAATTCGCCCTCCCCGCGGTTTACCACGACACGCGGCTTGGCAAATGGCAATTCGCATCTCCCCCCGGGCGCAGCAGTTTGTGTGCGGTCAATAAACAAGACGTAGTTGCCGTAGCATCACAGTCAGGGGCTTGGAAAGAAAGCACGGGACGGACAAACATGCCTTGGGCTTCAACTCATATTGTCCATTAGGAAAATTAGGATACTACAGCATTGTTGTTTTTCTTTGCACTTGGTTACGTACGTTGTTCCGGGCTATCATACCTCTGATTTGATGTCGTTCTTTTTGACAAGTTCCGATTGCTGCTGATGGCATCCATACTTTACCCGAGTGGATGGATTCAACTTTACCTATAGCAATGATAGGAAAATCCCTTAATCATCGTTGATGGGCTCTGGGGGAGATGTTCTACTTTTGCACCGATTTAGATGAACACTAGTAAGTTTCACCTTAAAATACAAATGATTATGAACCATTCAATGATTATGTGGTGCATTATTGCGGGCGTGCTGTTGTGCGCATTTATCTTCCGAGCCGTCGGATATTATTATTCCAAAAGCCGTAGTTGCGGTCGTAAAGCGGCACATTTTTTGAGATTCGGTAGGGAAGCAGATATCTTCTACGTTCCCGGTGACGATGAGATTCCCGGAATTGCTGACAAACGGGATGAAACAGAGGATCGTTGATATGGGCGATTGTGAAGACCATTCCGCTTTGCGGAAAACGGCCGCATTCCTTGCCGATTATGCCTCCCTGCTGTTGGGCTGCGGGTCCACGTGTATCCGTATTGAGAAAAACACCAGGCGCATGGCGGAAGCTTTCGGTGTGGACCTCGGCATATTCATCATGCCAGACCATGTGGCGGTTTCGGTGTGGAGGGGCGACTGTGCACATGCTGAAACGGCGCAACGTAAGACTGTAAGCTGTGGCATCAGTTTTGATTTGAACACCCGTTTGAGCCGGCTCAGCTGGAAAGTAGCCGACAACGGCTTGTCCCTTCATGCCGCCCTTGAGTGCTTTGAACGCATAAAGACAATGACGAAGCCGACGGGGAAATGGGAGGTGCTGATACTGACGAGTTTTGCCAATGCCGCATTTTGCCGTTTGTTTGGAGGCGACTGGTATGCCATGCTGATAGTGTTCCTTTCAACGCTGGCAGGGTTTAGGCTCAAGCAAATCATGCTCGAAGACGGCCGCGACGTGCGTCTAACATTTCTTTGCGCCTCATTCTTCTCCGCTTCCATCAGTGCCGGGGGACATATTTTCAATATTGGTTCTACCCCAGAACTGGCGCTCGGCACGAGTGTTCTGTTCTTGATTCCCGGAGTGCCATATATCAATTCTGTCAGCGATTTGATATACCGGCATTATCTGTGTGCGTTCAGCCGTTTTTTAGATGCGGCTGTGCTAACCGCGTGTCTGTCGGCCGGGCTCTGCGCTGGTATGCTCATACTCGGATTAAAATGGTTTTAAGGAATGATGTGGAATGATATTTTTGTGAATATATTTGAGGATGGTTTTTTTGCGGCGATTGCGGCCATCGGTTTTTCGAGCATAAGCAACACGCCCAGGCGCGCATATCTGACCTGCGCCGTGATTGCCGCTATCGGCCATGCCATACGCTATGTGCTGACCTTGCCCGAATTGGGGAGCTTGCACATTATTCCAGCCAGCGCGGCGGCTTCATTTGCCATCGGACTGTGCGCAGTGTTACTTGCACCGCGCATCAAGTGTCCCGCCGAGGTGTGCTTCTTTCCCGCGCTGTTGCCCATGATTCCCGGCATGTATGCCTACCGTACCATCGAGGCCTTGCTGTCGTGCCTGTATCATACGCAGGAGGACATGTTCAGCCATTATTTTTATCTGTTTGCCTTCAATGGTCTCACCTGTGCGTTTATTATCTTAGGCATGGTGGTGGGTGCTACAATCCCGGTTTTTATCTTAAAGAAACTTTCGTTCACGGCAACGCGATAGCTCCGATTATTTGTACTTTTGTAATCTAATGGAACTAAGACAACTGAGATATTTTGCCAAAGCTGCTGAGACATTGAACTTTTCGCATGCGGCAAACAGCCTAAATATTGCCCAAAGCTCCCTTTCACAGCAGATTAAGCAGCTGGAAGACGAACTTGGGACGCAACTTTTTATCCGCGACAGACATTCCTTCCAACTGACTGAGGTGGGCGAAGAGATGCTTCCGTTTGCCCTTCGCACTATTCACGCTGCAGAGGCCTGCGCCGACCGGATTCGCGATTTACGGAAAATGCTGACTGGCACGCTCAACATTGGAGTCACCCATTCTTTCAGCCCCATCCTCACTGAAACCGTTATATCTTTTATAAAGATGTATCCGAAGATAAAAGTCAATATCGTGTATAAGCAGATGAACGAGCTAATGGAATTGCTTTCCAACCATGAGCTCGATTTTGTTCTCGCGTTCAAGCCCATTCAACCCTTGCCCAATGTTGAGTCACACATTCTGTTTCAGAACACATTGTCGGCGATAGTTGGGAACAACCATCCCCTTGCTTCAAAAGATAAAGTATCCATCGCCGAGCTTGAAAAATACGATTTGGCGCTCCCGTCAAAAGGGTTACAGGCCCGTAACGCATTTGACCACATCGTGTCCGATTACGATAAGTTCAAGATTTGTATCGAACTGAACGATGTCAACACGCTCTTGAAACTCGTACGCCAGACAAATCTCGTCACCGTGTTGGCTGAAGATTCCATATACGATGCTTGCGATGTGAAGGCCGTGCCGATAAATGTACCCGACAACCAGATGTCCGGATGCGTTCATATCCTGAAAGAAACCTATCGCAAACACTCCATGCAAGAGTTTATCCGTATTCTTACAGAATCAATCGCTGTCAAACGCTTTCAGAATAATTGGATATAGATAACGTGCCTTGCCTTCAAGCCACCCCTAACCCTTCTCAAAGAGAGGAGTTGAGGGTGGCTTTTTTAGAGCCCTATCCCTACTCCTGCAACAAGATAGACATGGTCGTTTATAGGGACCAAAGAGGTATGGATATACTACTACCGCACGTACTTTTACCATCACTATCATCCTATGCCCCCAACGCCCCAAGTTTTTTCCGTTCCGCAGTGTCAGCAAATCGCATTTTTCCATAACTTTGTCCGCAGAACCACTAAATCTTGACCTATGAAACGCCTCTACCCTCTGGCTGTCTGCCTCCTCTCATTCTCCCTCTTGTCGTGCGGCGACGACAATGACCCTCTAAGTGACATCGAAGAATCGCCGACCATCGAAGATAGCTATACCGCACAGAGACGGCAACTTTGTGAAGCCTTTGGCGTCAATCCGGAAGAACTGGACGATGATGCCTTCGGCGCATGTTGGAACGACCAATTTCTGGTGCTGTCGGCGCTGCGCAAGACTGACGGCAGATTACTTGTGGCCGCCTTCGACTCTGTCAAGAACAAGCAAGTCATCCACGATTATTCCATCGCTGCCCCCAAGACCGTCACCAAACCCTACTACGACGAGCAGGTGGAATATCGTCTGCGCTATGTTATTCCGCGTATCATCAGGATAAACGACGGTTTCATCTGCGTGGTGGGAACCAGATACTTATCCGAACAGCAGCATTTCTTTGACACGACCTACGCCTACTTCAATAATGGCACAAAGACGATTTGCCGCAAGATGGCGGACGTCGCCGCGAACTGCTCAATCAGGCCATGGTATGAAAACTCGTGTCTGCTGGAAGCCCCCAACCGCACCCTCTGCGTCACCACCGAAGGGGAGATAAAGATAGACCTCGACGCACACATATTGAGAGACCATCAGTACCCCTTAGACTACGACAAGTACATCGAGCTGTCGTTAGAGGCCAAAAACGGCAAGACGGGCATGACCATTACCCGCAAACATATCGCCGCCGACGGCGCAATCACGGTGTGGAGTTCGCACGTACATCTTTCTGGGAGTATTACAACGAGTGCACGCATGTCATGCACAGCAACGATGAACGAATATGGAGGTTTCATCATTGACGCCACCATCATCGAGAAAGATGGCACTCAATGCGATTGCCACATCAACTTGAATGCTGAAACCGGCGAGGTCCTCTCATCCACTATTATTATTTCGTCCGTAATCCATCCGTAAGTTCAGCAAACTTCGGTACAGGATGGCTGAAAGGCATTCGCAACCCGACGCAGGCGGGTTTGTGCCCGGCCCGGCGGCAAGCGACTGAAAGGAGTGACGCCCCGGGCCTGTCGTTTGCGTGCTCGTGATCAATCGGGACCGGTTGCCGCTGCATCACGGCCGAAGCTGTCTGCCAACGGCAATGCAAAGTTACGCAACGCCCGGGCCGCCCTTCACGTTGTTACCGGCTGTGCAAGGGCAGCCCGCCACCAACCCCCCGTACTTTTCCCTGTGTCAAAATACGCTGTGCTACAACCACTCACATGCTATCCCTACCTTAGTTCTTCCACGTTTCTTCTTTTGTAAAACTGAAAACTTACTTTCCATGATGCATTGCTGATGCATAAGCGGAATAATGGACTGCCGCACTACAACTTCGAGCCGAAAGTTGCCCAAAGGTCTGAACCAATGTGTGGCGTATCGGAAAACGATAGAGTTCTTTATCAAGACCAATGGGCTGCATGGTTTCTTTTAGCGCAATGGGGTAGTCCGGGAAAAGTTTTGGGCAATGCCAGTCGCTCAATGGAGGAGAAGTTGGGAAGCGGAAGAGATTATACTTTCTCAGATTCGGGTAGGTTAATAAAAAACTGAAAGTGTTAGAGAAACGATTAATATGGGAGAAACTGTAAAACAGGGTAGAGGAAATACTATGGATGGCTATAAGGTCAGATGCTTGCCGTGGGAGAAGTGTTGATGCTCGTTGGAGAAAACATAACCTAACTGGTTGGACAGGCATTGGGTATGGCCTATCCTTGCATCGATGTTGGTGTGCGAGTGTCCGTATATCCAATAGTCAATGCCGCTGTCGGCGATATAGTCCTCCAGTTCCACAGTGAACGCTCCGTTTGCCTTGCTGCCCTGAAACTTAGGGTGGAGCATACGGAACGACGGTACATGATGGGTGACGACAATCTTATGGGCGGCTTGCGAATGCACCAAAGTCTCTTTGATGAACGTGAGGCATCGCTCATGCTCAGCATTGAATTGTGCATGGGTCATCAGTTCTCCTTTATATAAAATACGGTGGAAATCGCTTATCACTTGCTCAGTAAAGTAAGCGTCCTCCAATGGAATCCTCGACCAAAGGGTGGAGAGGATGATGTCGGTGTCGCCAATCTTCACAATACCGTTGTAATGGCTGAACACGTTGGGGCGTATCTCCAACAGATAACCGTCGGGCAGTGTCGTCACATCGTAGTATTTATAGAATTCATGGTTGCCCATGCAGCAATGCACCTCCTTGTAGTTCTCCGATGCCCAGTCCCAAAAGGGATGCCGGGAGTAGTTGTCATCGCTGAGATAGCCGATGTCGCCGGCAAGCAGCAGTATGTCGCCCGTTACTTCCAAGGGATGGGCTTTCAGATACCGCCAGTTGTCAGCAAACTCCAAATGCAGATCGGATGCGTATTGTATCTTCATATTGACTACTCTTTTATGAACGCATTGCGCAGGATATCCAAATACACACGTATTTGTTCTTCCGTTCTACCTAATGCGTCTCTCAATGATTTGGAATTGGCAGACAGCTCTTCTTCTATACGCAGGACGAAGGATTGTACAGTGTCCCAAACAGACGGAACCACTGCCAGCGTCTCAGAGAAATCTGCTCCAGCAATCAGTTTCAGCACGTCATTGCGGTGTTTCTTGATGTCCTTGGTGTTTACCATGCGTCCAGCCTCGTGTTCTGCCAGCAGATTGAGGTAAGCCTTAGTCTTTAGGCAAACAAGGGCATAATGGGAGGCATAACGCAGACCGTTCTCCACGTAGCTATTGTTCACGGTCAGTTCATAGTATTCTTCGTCCATCATGATGGCACTGAGGCTTGACACGTCTTCTCCTGTAGGTATCGGCTCCAAATGGAAGCCTGAAGGTTCGCCAAGCAAGTCGGAATGTCTTGAAAGCAGTTCTATTTTGGCAGGGAATCCCGGTTTGCCGTTCTCAAAGCGGTACAGCGTGTACGCCGGTGCCATGTTTTCCCCACGTTTGCGCTTACCATTCCTGTATTGCCCTTCCTTTACGAAATTCCAAAAGGCATTTGCAAACTCCGCCGTCATCTTTTCAACCACCAGTATCATGTCAATATCGACCGTGGCGCGTGGTTCCACCATGGTCTTGCTCAGTACAGCATCACAGGCTGTACCACCTATAATCACATAGTTTTCAGAAAACGCGCTGAATGCCTCCCTAAACTTTTCTATTCCCTTAACCATAATCTGTCAGTCATTAATTCAATTTCTTTTTCCACCCTCGGGTCATCGTCTTCCCTCAATGAGAGGACAAGAGAAAGGCGGTCCACAAAACCATCTTCCTTGTCTATGACCGGGGGATATTTCCACACTTCTATTCTGGTGCCACCGTCCAAAATGTTCAGTTCCGGCAGCGCCCCCGCCTCTTTGGATTTTCTAAACTCTGGACCATAGATGACCTTTGTCTGCATCCGTTCCGGATTGAGAGCTGAATAATGCGACAGGGCATTGATGCCTCCAACCACACCCTGAGCCACTTCTTCGTCAGCGTACCATACGGATTTGATGGGATTTTGCATCAACGGTTCTGCCTCTTTCCAGAGTCGTTTACCTTCTTTCTCAAAGTGTATGCGCTTCGTCCCGTTGTTGTTCACTTCCACATCAACCAAATATGTGGCTTTCAATTGACGGACTGCACGACTGATGGCAAGATAGTTGTAGGGCAACAGCTTTTCCATGTCCGACAAGGTACAGCCTTCCAAACTCTTGCGCTGAAGATGATACAACAGCAGGTATTGGGCGGCAGGTTGCAGCCGTTCCTTGTTGATTGGTGCACTGTCTCTTGCATTGATAAGGAAGAACGGCAGAAAGACATACTTGCCGCTCACCACAAAATACACGCCTTGCTCAATATACCTGTTACGCTCGTATGAAGCCAGTTGGTCGAACATTATCACGCATGGCTTCCCCAAGACCGCAGACAGGTTTGATGTCAGCTTCTTGCATTGCACGGGCGTGAGGTGTACAGCCGTTTTGCTTTCCAAAGCCACAAACTGAATCCCCATATACTCTATGTCATAGAACGAAAACATAAGCAGTGCATCGGTAAACACACCTTTCAGTTCACTCCGATTCTTAAGTCGCATCGGAATTGCTTTGCCTGCTATAACTACAGTCTTGTTCATATTTTAATCATATTTGCTCAATTATCAATACCAATGAAAACAGTGCAAAGATAATGGTAATCGATGAAAATCGGGCATGTTTTGGAGAAAAGGCGAAGATTTGATAAAATCCTTGGTAAGAAAGTACGGGACGGACGTACATGCCGAGGAGGGTGTGTCAAAATGCAAATTTTGACGCACACGCGAAGGTGCGTCAGAATGGTTAAGATGCAAGGCGCTGAGGATGAGGGCGCCGGGAGTGTAGTGAAGTACATGACCAAGCCCGAAGACGATAGCAACGCAGCAGATTGGCCATTATGACACACCGTCATTAGGTAAGCATACTATTTTGCCAATATGCCTATTGCGTCTCGCTCCACGAAATCAGCAATGGTCTGCACTCCGCCTGCACTTAGGGTTATTGCATTCCGACAAAAAACAACAAAAAAAGACATCACAAAGCTGGCATTTATTAAAATCTCCGTATATTTGCATTGAACTATCATTGCCATTGTTAGTTGTCATCATGAGACGCGCTCTTTCTTGGCAGCGAACAAGGCAGCCCACGCCGGGCAGAGTATGGCCAAGTCGTCAAGACGAAGCGGTATGATGCGGGCATTGGGTGGGAAGCATAGTTCAGACATAATGAAGGCGTTTACTAACGCTTTGTTCTTGACGAGTCGAATCTAGCAAATTCAATTATCAAAGTCTGGAACTTAGCAACGGTAGATGCCCCGGGTGTGATTTGTCTAACCCGTTGAGACCTTGTAAGCACGAATTGTATCCTTTCGGGCACAAGTGAATGTATATATAGGTCTTTTCGTGGCAAAGATTTTTCATATCGGCGTGGGCTCTGACGTTGTCTGTTCAACTTTGATAGGCAATGCTAGAGCCTCGACTCGTGGAACGGACAACTGACGTTTCCACGCTTTTTTTATGTCCGCAAGTGAATGGGACGGATTACCTCAATTGCCGTGGACACATACAACTGTCAGCGGCCATGCCACTCTTTCCTATTATACTTTCAGCGAATACAAATAATGCCGAAAGGCAAATCGTTTTAATTTTATACTTATCGTTATGAACAAAAATGGAAAGAACGAAGAGCTCCAGTCAAGAAGAGAGTTCTTCAAGAAGGCGGCTAAACGTGCGCTGCCTATCTTAGGTGCTATCGTGCTGGCAAACGCTCCAGTTATTGCAAATGCTGCTGAGGAAGCTCCGATGGGATGTAATTACTTTTGCTCCGGAGGATGTAGTGGCAGTTGCGGCCGTTCATGCTCCTACGGTTGTTATGGAGGGTGTAAAGGAGGGTGTAGTGGAGCATGCTCCTATACATGTCAAAATACTTGTAAAGGTACTTGCCAAGGAAGATGTAGCGGAGGTTGTTCTAGTATGAATTCTTACTAAATGATTAATCAGGTAAAATTATGGCAATCTGGGGAAGCTAAGACCATAACATTCATTGTTACCAAGGACTGCCAGCTTGCCTGTAAATATTGCTACCTCGTAGGTAAAAACTCAAAAGAGAAAATGACCTGGGAGGTAGCAAAACAATTTGTTGACTACATCCTTACCCATGAGGATGATATGAAAGAGAAAAGCGTAATTTGGGATTTTATCGGTGGCGAACCATTCCTCGAAATCGATTTGATTGACAAAATATGCGATTATATAAAGACCGAGATGTTCAGACGTAATCATCATTGGTTTAATTCTTACCGTATCTCTTTCTCCACTAATGGCATAAACTACCATACAAAGCAAGTACAGGAGTTTATAAAGAAAAACCGAGAGCATCTCAGCATTGGCATAACAATTGATGGCACACAGAAGAAGCACGACCTAAACCGGATATGGAAAACTCCGGATATGGAACAGGGCATCATGCCCAAGCCTGAAGAAGAACGTGGCTCTTATGCTGATGTCGTGAAGAATATCCCGCTATGGCTTCAACAGTTTCCCGATGGAGCAACGAAGGTAACTATCAGCAGTGCAGACATTCCATATATAAAAGAAAGCGTACTCCACCTTTATTCTCTTGGCATACATGAAGTGAATATCAATTGTGTGTTTGAAGATGTATGGCGTGAGGGTGATGACATGCTGTTTGAAGAACAATTGCTACAGCTTGCTGATGTCATTATTGAGGGTGGATATTATAATGATTATGCATGTTCCTTCTTTTCGGAAAGTATTGGCAAACCTCTTGACAGAATACTTGAAAACCAGAACTGGTGTGGCGCTGGCAAAATGTTGTCTATAGACGCCGCTGGTAATTTCTACCCCTGTACGCGATTCGCCCAATACTCTCTTCGCGATAAAAAGGCATGGATTATAGGTAATGTGCATGACGGTATCGACAAGAACAAATTACGCCCGTTCCTTACTCTTGACCGTTGCACGCAATCAAGACAAGAATGCATCGACTGCGAGGTGGCAAGTGGTTGTGCATGGTGCCAAGGCGAGAACTACGATGCAGCAGACACGCCAACGATTAACCAGCGCGCAGTGGCAATCTGTAAGATGCACAAGGCGAGAGTAAGGGCCAACAACTATTATTGGAACAAGCTGTACCGTAAACTCGAACTGGAAGGCATCACCAAAGAGGAGGCAAAAGAATACGTCAAAGAGTCGAATCCTAAAAACTGCTGATCATGCTACAATACCTCGTTATATTACTGGATGATACGTCAACCTCATTCTGCCATTACGACAATAGCCATATCAAGAGCAAACTCATCAGCCTTGAAGACTTGAAGGCCGGCATATTCTATGCCATGAAGGAAAACCTTATGATTCAGTTCGTATATCCTGATTACAAACTGCCGCAGGAGTACAAGGACGTTATCAACACGATTGACCACAGCGTCATTGTGTCTGCCTTATGCGAAGATTCTGAACTAAAAGACAAGGCGGATGTGGTTGTGATGAACGGCTGGGATAGTTTAGGAAAGGTAAATTTCACTACGGATACGTCTTACGTTCTTCGCACGACCAAATCCGACCTATTTGACAAATATCAGTCCCTCACGCACGCCCTTGGAAATGTGAGACGATTGAACATTGTCTTCACAGACGTGGAAAGCTTTACAGAGGAGGATTTTGACAAGTACAAAAATGTATTATCTTCGCTTTCCGAAGAAATTGAGAAACTGTATGTGGAGGGCAAATCTCCCCAGTTGAACCTGCTCACCGACCGCATGATGCTCGACAAGATGAACAACTGCAATGCCGGCTGGGAGAACATTACGCTCGCTCCCGATGGGAAGTTCTATGTATGTCCCGCGTTCTATCATGCACAGCAGGCAGACGGCAGCGAGCATTCTATCGGCGACGTTTGTAAAAAAGGCTATAGCATAGGCAGCTTGAAATCCGGATTGGAAATCAAAAATCCTCAGTTATATCACCTTGACCACGCAAAACTATGCCGCAATTGCGACGCCTTCCAATGCAAAAGGTGTATATGGCTCAACAGAAAGACTACCTATGAAGTCTGTACGCCAAGTCATGAGCAGTGCGTGTTGGCCCATCTTGAGCGTAATGCCGGCAGGCTGTTGCTGAACAATATCCGCAAGCATGGAAGTTTTCTGCCCGAGAAAGATGAAATCAAAGAAATCGATTATTTAGACCCGTTTGAAAAGAAAGAAGAATATGAGTAACCTAACATTAGTCGGTCAAGTGACCGTAGAAGAAAAGAATGAGATTCAAACATTGTTTGAACGTCGTAACGGACTGAACGAGTTGGCAAAGATTGTATCAGCTGACAATTCCGAACTGTATGAAAAATTGGTCAAGGACATGGGTGAGACCGGCACTAAATTCCAAAACTGGTGGGATATGATGGCCTATAAGTACCAGTGGGAATCGGCAGAGAATGGCAATTGGCAAATAGACTTCGATACCTGTGAAATCTTCTTAGTAACAGAACAATGATTATACAACCTCTGTTTATCGGTACTACCGAACTGCTCCTTATCGGGGGCATTGCTTTACTGCTATTTGGCGGCAAGAAACTGCCTGAAATGATGCGTGGTCTCGGACAGGGCGTCCGAGAATTCAAGAAGGGCGCAAATGAAGACAAGGAAGAAGACAAGGAAGAAGATACCCATGAGGATGTATCAGAAAACACTTCGCCTCACCAGAAGGACTCATCGACATCTGACGTAAAGACCATCCATGGCAAAGAAAAGTGACCCGGACCTATTGACATTCGGCGGACATTTGGAAGTGCTCCGCCGAATGCTTTTCCGAATCATAATCGTTACAGGTGCGATTGCTGTTGTGATATTCTGTTTCAAGGATACCACATGGAAGATTCTGCTCGATCCAAGCGAGTGCTCGTTTGTGACCTATCGATGGATTGAAAATATGGCGGCTGCCTTTGGCATTGATTTTCGCTTTGATGACTTTTCTGTAGATTTGATTGCCACCGACTTGTCCAGCCAGTTCATGACACACATCACAACCTCCATCTATCTTGGCTTGCTCGGCGCATCACCATACATTCTATACGAACTGTTTCGGTTTATCTCGCCTGCATTATACGAGAAGGAAAAGAAGTACTCCGTACAGGTGGTCGTGATTATCTATCTTCTTTTCATCATGGGGGTCCTGATGAGTTACTATATCCTGTTTCCCATCTCGTTTAGATTCTTGGGAACGTATAGTGTGGCGGAAAAGATTCACAGCACCATCACGCTCGATTCCTATATCTCGACCTTCACCACACTTACGCTCTTAATGGGCGTGACGTTTCAACTCCCTGTAATAGCGTTTACACTTACCAAACTCGGATTCATTTCATCTGAAATGCTGGCAAAGTATCGCAAGCACTCTTTCCTTCTCATCATGCTTGTGGCCGCCATCATCACTCCACCGGATTTGATGACGCTTGTTTTAGTCACCATTCCCTTATACTTATTGTACGAGATAAGTATTCGCGTGGCCAAATGGGTGGAATGACAGGACATCTTCAAGCGTCTCAATTTTCGTTCGCTGGCAGTAGAAGTAACCGCGTCGGTAATCGCTAATTATAAATTGCAGTATTTCTCTCGTCACAAGTAAATTTGCGCCAAAATTATATAACACAGACAATACACGGAGGCCTGTTTTTCCACAAATTTGTCTTACCTTTGCCCCACAGCCACCATACGGCTGTATAATAAACAAAGGATATGATGAAGTTTATGCTCGCTATACCGGCCACATTGATGGTCAGCGCGCTCGCTGCATGCAACGGGCAGAAAGAAAACAATGGGACCAACGAACCTGACACTTGCAACGTGGATACGCTGGAATATCCTGCCTTCGTGATAGACGCTCAACGGGAAGACGTGAAGGTATGCGTCTCTGACGACGAGCGCCTTCGATTGTATTGCTGGTATCCCGATCCCGAATGGGGCGGGGGCGGCAACTGTCCCGAGCCTATCGTGATGGCGCAGTATCGCACGAAGAGCGGCGAGGTGAGGACGCGCAAAATAAGCGCTACCGCAATAGACCGGGCATGGGTCCGGATGCTACATACCATCACGAAGGACGACGGCCACACGTATTATCTGGCCGTGCGCAGTATGCGCGCCTCCAGCAACGACGGGTACACTCGGGTCAATGCCTTCGCCATCGAGGGCGACTCGCTGATGGACGTGGCCGCCGTGGACGGCAGTGCGGACATCGACAACGGCAGTCTGCCGGACATCAACTATAACATCAGCGACTGGTACTTCAATACGAACGGCGAAGGCTACGAATGGATGTATGCGTATGACAAAGCGCAACGAAACCTCTACATCCCTGTCACTGAGGGGGAACGGTGGCCGCAGATAATGACGGACCGCTACATGCTGTACCATTTCGACGGCAAGCGGTTTGTCAACAAGGGCGAGGTGGCGCACCGCGGACTGCACCCCTCGTTGCAGCAGTATAAGCGGTTGCGTTATTTCTTCCGGACCGCAGACTACACCCTGCGCGTGGACGAAATGGCGGACGGCACGCTGCGTTACGCGCAGTGGAAACAGCCTGCCACGCTCTCCCAAGAACCGGAGTTGGTCATCATGGGAGGAACGTGCAAAACCGTTGACTATCAAGATGTCTATACATTCCGGCACGACGGCGCAGCCTATGTAGTAGGCTACAGCGAGACGCACCATGAGGCAGATGGAGACATGACGCAACACGAGTATTTTATAATAAAAAAGGACGGCAAAGAGTTGGTCAAGCAAGAGCGTATAGAAGCACCATAAAAATTGCACACACGGGCAAAAACGTGAATTTTGCCGCCCAAAACGTGAACGCCCGCCGCCGCGCAAATAGAAGCGGAAAGGTGCGGCGGAGGGCGAAAATCGCACAGTGGCCGCAGAGTTTGGGCGACAGAAATTCCTGTAAGCGTTACAGAAATTTCTGTCGCCCATACAGTGAACGCCGAAACGCATACCCTGAGGCGGCGCGGCGGGGGCTATTTTCGGGTGTTTTCTAAAGAAAATTCAGAGTATTTAACTAACATACTACACATAGAGCAAGAATATACCATATTCTGTCAAACACAAGCGCGCCATGCTTGCGATATTTTCGGCCGCGGGGCGGCCGGTGGATTTCGCGGGCCTTCTCGAGGTTAACAAATGTGAAAGGCGCGATTGCACACTCCGCGGGCGGCCGGCGGGGACGATAGGAAAAAATAACACGCGTAAGGGGGTGCGCTACGCAAAATCTGCTTACCTTTGAACCTCAAAACAATCGACGCGATATGACAATGCCTGTTTTCCGCCTTCTGGCCACGCTCGGCGCGGCCGCTTTCTGCACGACGCTCACGGCACAACATGTGGCCGACGAGGTTCACGTGACCGTGGCCGACGATGTCCGCACCGTCGTGGCCGACTCGACGGCCGACGGACGGGCGCTGCCGCTGCCTGCCGACAGTTGTCTTACGGACGGCAACCGCCGCATGGGGCTGCCGCTACAGCCGGCCGGGCCGAGGATGACGTTCCCCCTCAGTCCGCTGATGGGGATGGGCTGGTGGCCGCTGCACGAGGGGCTGAACGCACAGGTCGAACTGAGTTTGTCCACAGGTTTCGGTCACCACCGCCTGCGCGGCGTGGGCTTCGGACAGAGCACGGCGCTGGCTTATGCCATGCCACTGAACGAGCGTTTCTCGGTGGCGGCCGGACTCTATGCCATGCACATGGACTGGGACGGCATCAGTCGCACGCAGGGCGGCGTGGCGGCGGCGCTGTGCTACCGCCTGACCGACCGTGTCAACCTCTACGCCTACGGCAGCAAGGCCTTCACGCCCGACACGGGCCTCCTGCGCTATCCGCTCTACCACGCAGCCACGCTCTATGCCCCCTGGCCCTACGTCATCCCGCGCGAACGCATCGGCGCCATGGCCGAGTTTAAGATTGGCGAGGCGGCGACCATCGCCGTCAGCGTAGAGCACCACAAGTATTGACGACAGACGCTGCGGTGTGCCCGTCGGCAGCCCACACCTTATATATCCTATGTACGTCTGTCCTTTTTCTAACCTCTCCATCCCTTCACCTTCATCCTGCCACCCCTACCCATGCCCACCCTGCTGCGCCAGCGCGCCCTCTTACGCTTGGAATATGAACACGAGAAAGAAGCCTTCCGCCGCGCGACGGAGGTGATGAGCGTCGGCCGCAAGGTGAAGCGTGGCGAGTGCTGGTATCCCGTGACGGCGGGCCGCAGCAGTTACAACGCGCTGGACCGCCTGGTGGTACCCCTGACGCGCAGCACCGACACGGACATTGAACACGCCTTCGAGTACGGCCGCCCGGTATGCTTCTTCACGATGGACGGGGCGGACAACCTGCAGTGGCTGCCGTTCACGGCCACGGTGAGTTATGCCGAGGCGGACCGCATGGTGGTGACGGTGCCCGACGAGAGCGCCGCCGCCCGCCTGCAGAGCGCGGAGCGTCTGGGCGTGCAGCTCCACTTCGACGAGACGACCTACCGCCTGATGTTCGACGCCATCGACCGCACGCTGGCGGCGCGCGACAACCGGCTGGCGCACTTGCGCGACATTGTGCACGGCACGCTCCACCCACAGTTTGCCGCAGGCAGCAGTATGCCGCCGAGCCTGCCCTGGCTCAACAAGGCCCAGGAGGCGGCGGTGGCCGATGCCCTGCGGGCGCGCGACGTGATGGTGGTGCACGGACCGCCGGGGACGGGTAAGACGACGACGCTCGTGGAGACGGTATGCGAGGTGCTGCGCCGCGAGCCGCAGGTGCTGGTGTGCGCACAGAGCAACACGGCGGTCGATTGGATTTCGTCGCAACTGGCGGCACGCGGCCTGAGCGTCCTGCGCATCGGCAACCCCACCCGCGTGACGGACGATATGCTGGCCCACACCTACGAGCGGCGCTTCGAGAGCCATCCGGACTATCCCGCGCTGTGGCAAATCAGGCGCACCATACGCCAGATGTACGCCCTGCCGCGGCGTCAGCGCCCGGCATCGTTCCACCAGAAGATGGCACGGCTGCGCGAACGGGCAGACGAGATGGAGATTGGCATACGCCACAGCCTCTTCGACACCACACGCGTGGTGGCGGCGACGCTGGCGGGCACGGCCAACCCTGTGCTGACGGGCCACCACTTCCACACGCTCTTCATCGACGAGGCGGCACAGGCGCTCGAGGCGGCCTGCTGGATAGCCCTGCAACATGCCGACCGCGTCATCCTGGCGGGCGACCACTGCCAGTTGCCGCCAACGGTGAAGTGTTACGAGGCACAGCGCGAGGGCCTGGCGGTGACGATGATGGAGGTGCTGGCGCGCGAACGCCCGGAGTGTGTGCGGCTGCTGTCGGTACAATACCGCATGAGCGAGGCGCTGATGCGCTTCTCGTCGGATTGGTTTTACGACGGCCGCCTGACGGCTGCGCCCGAGGTGCAGCAGCGCTCCATGCTGGAGCAGATTGACAACGCGATGGTCTGGATCGACACCGACGACCCGCGCCATGCCGGCCCTGCCGGTGGCGATGATGACGCAGAGAGCGGGCACGACCGCGAGCCACTGCGCGAAGCCTATGTGGCGGCATCGTACGGCCGCATCAACAAGGGCGAGGCGCGCCTGACCATCGAGGCGTTGACGGCCTATGTGGAGCGTCTCGGCCGCCAGCGCCTCATCGACGAGGGCACGGACTTCGGCATCATCTCGCCCTACAAGGCGCAGGTGCAGTATCTGCGCCATCTGGTGCGGCGCAACGAGGTGCTGCGCCCCCTGGCCCGCCGCATCACGGTCAACACCGTCGATGCCTTCCAGGGGCAGGAGCGCGACGTCATCCTGGTGTCGCTGGTGCGCGCCAACGACGAAGGCCAGATTGGTTTCCTCACGGACCTGCGCCGCATGAACGTGGCCATCACGCGGGCACGCAGCAAACTGATTCTCATCGGCTCGGGCGAGACGCTGGGCCACCACCGCTTCTACCGCGAACTCTACAAGCGCTGCGCCGTGGAATAGGCGTGGAATAGGCGGCCCACGACTTCGCTCCGGACATCCCCCAATCACCCTACCGCAGGCACTTCTCTGCCCTGCCCTATCCCCCTTTCTCAACAACCCCATGAGCCAATACTTTTTCAAGAGAAACTATACGCCGGCCGACATCGCCGAAGTGAAGGAATGGTTTGACGCCCGTTGGGACCGCCTGCCGCGCAGGCTGGACCTCAACGAGGCCACCGTCTATGAGGACCTGCCCGCCACGCTGCAGGCCTACTTCGAGATCTACAAAATTCACGGCGAAAAACCCGCCTTCGCCGGACAACTGCACCAGATATTCCTCATCCGCGACCGCCTTATCGCCAACGGCATGGAGTGACGGCGGCCGGCGCAACGGTGGTTGTCTGAAACGTTGCCATTTGTTAAAACGATGGGGCTGCTTGGCACAACGGCGCGTTTTCCCTACTTTTGCACGGAATTTTATACAACACTCATCATACACCAACACCCAATGCTTAAGAAAGTCTTTACACTGATGGCTGTCGGCACGATGGCCCTCGGTGCCACTGCCCAGCAGTACACGCTCAAGGGCGCGGTAAAGAGCGATGCCAAGTACATCTACCTCCGCAACGCCGAGTCGCGCGTGAACGACAGCGTGGCCGTCGTCAACGGCCAGTTCACCATCAAGGGCGATGCCCAGGGCCGCCCCTTCGCCTACGTCATGGACATGCAGGCCCGCAAGTCGGCCTTGGTCTATCTGCAGGGCAACGTCACGGTTGACCTGGAGAACGGCAAGGCCGGCGGCACGGCCGAGAACGATGCCCTGAGCGCTGCCGTCGACAAGATTGCGGAGAAGCAACAGGCATACAACACCTTCATGCAGGCCAACTACGGCGTGCTGTCGGGCCGCGACACCACGGCCACCAAAGAGGCCAAAGAGGCTGCCGAGAAGGAGTACATGGCCCACAGAGAGCAATATATGGTCGTTGTCAAGGACATACTCATGACCAACAAGACGGCCAAGTGGCCCGCCATCATCCTGCGCAACTACAGTTCGCTGCTCAGCGACGAGGAAATGGTCAATATCTTCGATGCCAAGGCAGCCTATACCGAACTGGGTGTGGTCAAGCCCATGCAAAAGAAGATTGAAGGCTTGCGCCGCCGCCTCATCGGCAAGCCTGTGACCGACTTCGTCATGGCCGACACGACGGGCGTGGAGCACCACCTGACCGAATACGTTGGCCACGGCAAGTATGTGCTGGTTGACTTCTGGGCTTCGTGGTGCGGTCCCTGCCGCGCTGAGATGCCCCACGTCAAGGCCGCCTACGACAAGTATCACACCAAGGGCTTCGACGTGGTCGGCGTATCGTTCGACAGCGACGGCGAGGCCTGGAAGGCTGCCATCAAGAAACTCAACCTGACGTGGCACCACATCTCCGACCTCAAGGGCTGGGAGTGTGCCGCCGGCAGCCTCTACGGCGTGACGGGCATCCCCGCTTCGGTGCTCTTCGACCCCGAGGGCAAGGTGGTGGCCAACGACCTGCGTGGCGACGACCTGAGCAAGAAACTCGAAGAACTGCTGAAGTAAGTCCCCTACCCTTACACCTACATTGACGAAGAACGGCCCAAACGGAACATCGCGCTTCCGTTTGGGCCGTTCTCGCATGTAATGGGAGGGGAGAGGGGGATTTGCGGGGCGGCGCCTCTGTACTTCTATCGGCATCCCTGCCGCCGCTCACACCGGCCACTGGTCCACGTCGCATCGGGCCTCGATGGCGGCCTCGACATCGTCGGGAAGGGCGGAGAAAAAGTCGAGGCCGGTGCGCTCCTCGACGTCATCGACGCTGCAGGCATACGAGGCCATGGGCTTGTGGCCGGCGACATTGTCATAGACAAAGCCGATGCAGCGGGCATCGCTTCCGCTGCCCGTGAGAACCACCTTGAAGAAGGCGTCGGGCACAGCGACACGGTGGGGACCGACGCGGCGGGGGCGCTTACGGCGGTAGATGGGGCCGCAGACAATATGGACAGCGCCCCAGCGGGTGGCCCATGTGCGGCAGGCGTCCTCGAGCACCTTCCAGTCGCGGCCGTTCAGGTCGCCGTTCTGCGGACAGATGTTCGTCATGAGGAACGACTCGTCCTGGGCCTGGCGCGACCATTTGTTGTCGGCCGCCGGACACATGTGGCCGCGCTGGTAGCCGCACTCGCTCTCGCGGATGTCGGAATAGAGGGCGCGGGGCTCGGGCACGTCGGTGTCTTCGTAAAACTTGTGGCCCTTGCGCTCGTGCGGCCCGTCGGTATGGGCCGCCGTGAGCGTCCACCCCACCCACATGGGGGTCAGGCGGCGGGCGTCATAGGCGGTGACGTAGGCCGTGCGGCGGAGCAACTGGCCCTCGTCGCCACCGTCGGTGCGGCGGCACAGCAGGTATGCGCTGCCCGAGGCGCTGAGGGTATCGGCGGCCTCGGGGGCGGCAGTTGTTTGTGACTCAGCGACAGCGGCCTTGGGCGTAGCGGCCTTGGGCGTGCTCATCCGGCAGCCGCCGGCGGTAAGGGCCACGAAGGCCAGGGAAAGGAGGCAGGAGGTATTCATCGCAGAGAAAGGTCTGAGGGGGAACTTCGGAGGCGGCATCATGCTTCTTTATTCATCATCACCCACTCCCCGTCCGGTTTCGTCCTCCTCACCCATGAGTTGGCGGACGGCGCGGCTGCAGTCTTCCATCAGCCACTTGGGCGTGGACGTGGCGCCGCAGACACCGACGGACTGTGCGCCGTCAAACCACTCGCGCTGCAGGGCGGCCGGCGTATCGACCAGATAGGACCGCGGGTTGACGCGGCGGCAGGCTTCGTAGAGCACGCGGCCGTTGCTGCTCTTCAGCCCGGAGACGAAGAGCACCACGTCGTGGCGCGTGGCGAAGGCCTGGATGTTGGGCAGGCGGTTGGCCACCTGGCGGCATATGGTGTCGAAGTAGCGGAAGGTGGCCGGCGGCTGGATGTGCGCCGTGATGTAATCGACAATCTCGCGAAAGCCGTCCAGCGACTTGGTGGTCTGCGAGAACAGGCAGATGGAGCGTGAGAAGTCGAGCGTCTGCGCTTCCGACAAGCATTCGATGACGATGGCGTTGCCCTCAGTCTGTCCCACCAGTCCGAGCACCTCTGCATGGCCGCGCTTGCCGTAGATGACAATCTGCGGGCGTTGCGGTTCGCAATAGACGCGCTTGATGCGCTGCTGGAGGTTGAGGACCACAGGGCAGGTGGCGTCGATGATGTCTATGCGGCGCTCGCAGGCCAGGGCATAGGTGGCGGGGGGCTCGCCGTGGGCACGCAGCAGCACCTTGGCGTCACGCAGCGAGCGGAAGGTGTCGTGGTCGATGGTGACCAGCCCCAGAGCGCGCAGGCGCTCGCATTCGCTGCCGTTGTGGACGATGTCGCCCAGACAGTAGAGGGCACGGCTCTTGGCCAGTTCCTCCTCGGCCTTGCCGATGGCCGTCGTCACGCCGAAGCAGAAGCCCGACCGGGCATCGATTTCTATCTTTAGCATACGGGTAAGTTGGTGGTATAGAGTGGTGTGATGATGGAACAATACGTTGCTACGCTTTGGGATTCATTTGACATAACGTGAAAGGGCCCGTCGAAGCACGCTATCTTTGCATCATCACTGTGCCTGCGTAGCCTCTGCAAAGCGTTCGCGGAGCCACTGCTGCTGCTCGTCGGGCGTGAGGTGGCTGTTGTCTAAGAGCAGGGCATCGGGCGCCTGGCGCAGAGGGGCTACCTCGCGGTGCGAATCGATGTAGTCGCGCTCCTGCACGTTGCGCAGGATGTCGGCATAGTCGGCCGGCATGCCCTTGGCCTGCAGTTCGTCGTAGCGTCGCTGCGCACGCACCTCGGCCGAGGCGGTGACGAAGACTTTGAGTTCGGCATCGGGGAAGACGACGGTGGCGATGTCGCGGCCGTCCATGACGATGCCGCGCTCACGGCCCATGGCCTGCTGCTGGGCGGTCATGGCCTGACGGACGAAGGGCAGGGCGGCCACCTGACTGACGTGAGACGACACTTCCAACGTGCGGATGTCGCGCTCCACCACCTCGCCGTTGAGGCAGGTGAGGGGCAGGTGCGTCTCGGGGTCGAGGCGGAAATTAATGGTCACGCCGTCCATGAGGCGCTCCAGGGCTTCGGCGTCCAGATGGCCGTCGGCATCGAAAAGGCCGGCACGCAGGGCGGCCAGCGCTACGGCGCGGTACATGGCGCCGGTATCGACATAGACGTAGCCCACTTCCTTGGCCAGGCGCTTGGCCATCGTGCTCTTGCCGCACGACGAATGGCCGTCGATGGCCACGATTATTCTTTTCATAGTTGCTGTGCTTGAAGGGTTATTGCTGTGAAAGGTTTGCCGCGAGGCGGCTATTTAGCGGCGGCTATTTCGTAAGGAAATCGACGAGGGCGCGGATGGTCTGGCGGCGCAGGTCGGCATCGGCGATGCCCTCGAAGGGGAAGCCCATGGCCACCACGCGGCAGTCTTTGCCGCTGTAGGCGATGCCGGCGCTCTGTCCCTGACCGTAGGCGAAGGCCGTGAAGGCGCCGTTGCCTACAGGCATCAGGGCGTCGGGGGCGATGACGGCATAGGTGTCGCCGCCCTTGTCGCGCTGCAGGGGCAGGTTGAGGTTGAGACCGCGCACGATGCCTGTGGAGTCGGCGCGGGCGCTGCCGGCGAAGTCGTAGTGCAGCACCTCGCGGGTGAAGCGGCGCTCGTCGTCACGCTGCATGTCGCTGCCGATGAAACTGCCGCTGACCAGCAGGCGGCCGCCATGCTGCATATAGTCGGTCAGCACACGGCGCACGCCGTCGGGGAAGGTCTTGAAGGGCTTGAGGTTGTACGGCACGTCGCGCTGCAGGCCGCAGATGTAATCGACCATGTCGTAGTCGGCGGGGCGCACCTGTCCGCTGACCATGGCGTCGCGGCTGCACGAGACGATGGTATAGTCGCCCGCGGCCGAGAGGTCGGCGGCATGGCGCACGGGATAGTCGAAGGTGTTGCCCGTGAGGCGGTCGCCGGTGTATTCCAGACCGCTGTGGCCAAGCCAGAGCGGGGCGTCGGTGGCCGTGGAGTGGGCATCGAAGACCTGCTGGCGGCCACAGAGGGCGTAGCTGGCGCCGTAGGGCACGCCGGGGTCAACGTCGAGCAGGAAGCCCACGCTGTCGGGCGTCTCGATGCGCGCCGGTCCGCTCAGACGGTCGAAGCCGTTGACGATGAGCACGCGGGGGGCGCCGGCCTTGGTGGCCTGACGCACGGCCAACTGCTCACCGGGGAAACTCTCGCCGCCGGCATTGACGGCCGTCACCTGAAAACTGTAGGTCTGCCCCGGACTGACGGGAATCTGCACGGACTGCCCGTCGCTGACCAAGCGGCCATTGTCGTAGCCCTCGTCGCCCACCTTGGTATAGACGACGTAGGCCGTCGGAGCGGCGTTGTCGCCCGTTACACTATCGGTCTGCGTACGCCACGACAGGCGCACATGGTTGTCGGCTGTCAGCGTGGCGGCCAGGTGGGTGGGGGGTAGCGGAGCCACCATACTGTGCTTCTCGCCATGCTGGTAGGCAACGAAGCGGAGCACGGCCTTGTAGATGGCGCGGGCCAGAGAGAACTTGAACAGCGGGTCGTGGGCATACTTCATGTCGCCAAAGTTCTGGTGCGAGAACATCTCGAGGATGACGGCGGGGAGGTCGGGCGTGCGCGTCTCGCCGTAGTTGCGGTCCCACAGTTCGCGCTGTGTCCACTGGGTGCCCCATGTGCGCGACATGTCGGCCGTCACCTGCGATAGGAGCATGGCCGCCATATCTTCGGAAGCACGGCGCGACATACCGGCGGGAAACTCGGTCTGTCCGAGCCCATCGACGGTGGTACAGATGGCCAGCGTGCCATAGATGCCGTGGTCGGGCCGCGTGCCGGCATCGCTGTGCAGCGACAGCACCATCTCGAGGGGCACGCCCATGCCCTTGGTGCCGGGCATGTAGGCGCTGCCGCCGGCCATGTGGTTGAGCATGTTGCTGCGGGCGCGGATATCGCTCTTGTAGTCGTTGCTGTCGTCGGGGTCGGTGCCGAGGAGGGTATCGGGCAGTCCGCTCCATTGGGCGTGATAGCGGGCACCCTCGAGGAAGCGGGCGAAGCCGCTCGTATTTCCTCCACGCTCCACCATGCCCACGCCGCCGCCGAAGCGCACGCCGTCGGCGGTGACGAAGCCGCGGTAATTGCTCTGGTTGGTGAGGACCACGCGGCCCTGGCTGCTCTCGCCTTCGTCAAAGTCGAACGTGCCGAGATACACCCACGTGCCACCGCCCATCTGCTGGTTCACGCGGAAGGACGTGCGGCCGCCTTTGTGATAGACGGTGTAGTGGGCGTCGGGCACGCTGCCCGGCACGGTGGCGTAACTGACATATACGGCGTAGCGGCCCGTGCGCGGCAGGCGCGGCGTCCATGTGGCGGTGGCCAAGCGGGTGCGGCGGCTGACGCTGGCAATCTTGCGGGCCGTTCCGGTGCGGAAGGGCTGTATGCTGTCGTGGCGGATGATGGGCACGGGGGCGAAGCCTGTGCCGTCGGGCGTAGAGGTCCAAGCGCCTTCGTCGCGGACAGCCTCGCTGTAGGTGCCCATACCGGTTACGGCATCGTTATCGACGATGGCCTCGGCCGTCTGATAGTCGCGCTCGCGGGCCGATACCACCACGGCACCGGCTTTCTCGAGCATCGGGATGAGGTAGGGGAAGACGATGGACTGAGTGAGCAGGTCTTCGGTGGTGCAGAAGAGTGCCGGGCGCTGCCAGCGCCAGCGTGCGCCGTTCCAGTAGCGGCCGTGGCTGGGGTTGATCATGAGGTGGCGCCCCTGCAGACCGCGGCTCACCTCATAGGGTTGCGACAGGGGCGTGACCCAGGCGTAGCCCTTGTACTCGACGTCGCCCCATAGGCGCGAGCGGTCAGCACGGCCTTCGCGGAAGATGTTGGGCACGAGGTCCTCGATGCGCTGTCCGCTCTTGCCGTAGATGGCCAAGCGGTAGGTGTTGTAGGGATTAGGCAGCCGGCGGCTGAGGCCCTTGTAGATGTCGGCCACGCGGCCGTCGGTCAGGGGCTGCGAAGTGAAGGGCTCGTTGGCGTAGATACTGAGCGTACGACTGTCGTCGTCGCAGCGCAGGCTGTCGCAGCCCATCGCGTCGTGGGGCCGGTAGCCCTCGACATGATAGTTCTGGAAATACTGGGCCACGGCGGTGCGCACGGCCGGGCTTACACCACGCTGAGCGGCGGCGGGCGGCACGGCCAGGGCAAAGGCCAGGGCAAGGATGACGGTCAGTTTGTTGCGGTAAATCATCTCTAAGGTTCTTTCTTCCGAGGAGGTCAGACGGGCTGTCCAATCTCCTCGACGGCAAATTTCTCGGGGTGGCGTCCCTCGAAGGGGCGGTAGTAGTCCATGATGGTCTTCATGTCTTCGTCAATGCGTCCGGAGGGGATGATGGTCTTGGTGCAGACGATGGTTTTGTGGGCAAAGTCGATGGCGTAGAGCATGATGGGCAGGTTGGCCTTGAGGGCGATGTAGTAGAAGCCGCGCTTCCATGTGGTGACGCGGGAGCGTGTGCCTTCGGGCGTCAGGGCCAGTTCGAAATGGTCGGCTTCAAGGGCCTGCTGCGCCATCTGGTCGGTCAGACTGGTTTTCTTGCTGCGCACCACGGGCACACCGCCGATGTGGCGCAGCCAGAGGCCAAGGGGGAAGAAGAACCACTCCTTCTTCATCATGAAGCGGGCCTTGCGGCCGATGGCATAGTAGTAGAGTTTGGCTATGATGAAGTCCCAATTGCTGGTATGCGGGGCGACGCAGATGACACACTTGTCGTGTCGGGGCACGGTGACGTGCTCTTTCCAGCCCATGAGGCCGAACAGCAGTTTGCGGGCTATGGCAGACATATTCTAAAGGGGTGTTGCGAGGGATGAAGAAAAGAGAGGGGGCGCATAGCAGGCTGTATGCAACAGCAAAATGAGGAACTGGAAGCGTGCGTTCCGTGCCGTCTCCATGTGGGGAGCAGGCCGTACAGCGGTTTCCAATTCCTCATTCTTATCTCTGCGGTCTGCCGACCGTCAGATGCTGACGATGCGCTCTGCCAGGTCGTTGATGCTGGTGGTGAAGTCCTGATGCAGACGTTTGAAGAAGAGGCGTTCAGAGCCTTTCTCGACGTGCGACAGACGCGACACGTAGTCGGTATGCAACTGGAGCAGTTCGGCCATCAGCGGCTGGTATTTGTCGGCTGCATTGGGCGTGCAGGCGTTGAGCACGACGCAGTCGGTCATCAGTTCGCCGGTGATGCGCTTGATAGATTTCTTGAGTTGTTTGCGTGAAGCCATAGTATATTCTGTTGTTAAGGTAAGGGGGCGCTGTGCTATTGTATGATTTCCATGCCCTTCCGTATGGCCTCCTCGTTCATGGGCAGGAGGTTGTGGTGGCGCTCGGGCAGCGTTTTACGCAGGGCTTTCATGACGCTCTCCATGCTGACGATGGGGTGAATCTTGAGCAGTCCGCCGAGCACCATCATGTTGAAGCACTTCACCATCTTCATCTCGGCGGCCATTTCCATGGCGTTGATTTGATGGGCGATGATGTCGGTACGCGTGGGGGGCTCCATGATGCCGAAGCCGTCGTAGATAAGGTGTCCGCCGGGCTTGACCTTAGGCTGAAACTTGTCGAGCGAGGGCTGGTTGAGGACGATGGCGGTGTCGTAGGCGCTGAGGATGGGCGAGGATATGGGGTCGTCGCTGACGATGACGGTGACGTTGGCCGTGCCGCCGCGCTGCTCTGGTCCGTAGGCCGGCATCCACGTCACTTCCTTGCCCTCCATGAGTCCGGCGTAGGCCAGAATCTTTCCCATCGAGAGGACGCCCTGTCCGCCGAAGCCGGATATGATGATTTCTTGTTTCATGATGCTGTGGGGTTGATGGCTGTGGTGGTCGTGGCGGGTCTATTTGCCGCCCTGCGCGGTGACGTCCTTGAGGTCGCCGGGGGGATAGAAGGCAAACATCTTGTCGGCCATCCATTCGTTGGCCTTGGCGGGGGTCATCTTCCATCCTGACGAGCAGGTGCCGACAATCTCTACCAAACTGGAGCCGATGCCCTTCATGGAGCACTCGAAGGCCTTGCGTATGGCGGCCTTGGCCTTGCGTATGGCGGGGACGCTGTGCACGCTCTGGCGGGTGACGTAGGCGGTGCCCTCAAGGCTGGCTGCTATCTCAGTGATTTTGATGGGATAGCCGTGGAGGTCGGCCTGGCGTCCGTAGGGGCAGGTGGCGGTCTTCATGCCCATGAGGGTGGTGGGTGCCATCTGTCCGCCGGTCATGCCGTAGATGGCGTTGTTGACGAAGATGATGGTGATGTTGTCGCCGCGGTTGAGGGCGTGTATGCTTTCGGCGGTGCCGATGCAGGCCAGGTCGCCGTCACCCTGGTAGGTGAACACCAGGCGGTCGGGCCAAAGGCGCTTGGCGGCGCAGGCCAGGGCGGGTGCGCGGCCGTGGGCAGCCTCCTGCCAGTCGATGTCGATATAGCGGTAGGCGAACACGGCGCAGCCCACGGGGCTTATGCCGATGGCGCGTTCCTGCATACCCATTTCTTCGATGACCTCGGCGATGAGCTTGTGCACCACGCCGTGCGAACATCCCGGGCAGTAGTGCATGGGGGTGTCGTTCATCAGCGCGGGCTTGGCGTACACCAGATTCTCGGCGCTGATTATATCCTGCTTGGCGGCCACGCCGGCCGTCTTATCTTGTTCTGTCATAATCGGGAAAGTGTCAGTCTTGTTGTTGGGGCGCGGGCTTTTGCGGGGCGGCCGGATGTTCCGGGATTTCCGGAAGGTCCGGCTTTTCCAGATGTTCCGGGATTTCCGGAGAGTCCGGGGTTTCCGGGGTGGTTTGTCGGCGGTCGGCGAAATCGTCCATGGTGTAGGCCTTGCGTTGCCGGCGGTCATTGCCTTCCTTTCGGTGGAGCATGACGGGCATGCGCAGGGCCACCTCTACCATCTTGATGATGACGGCCACGACGCAGAGGTGCGTGGGCCATGTGGGCGCCGGTCCGTCGCCTATCCAAGCGCAGGCTACGCCACCTATGGAGATGGCGGCCATGAGGATAAAGATGGCGTTGAGCCAGTTTCGCAGAACGAAGAGGCGGTCGCGCTCGTGCGCTGCCTTCTGTCCGTCACGCCGGGGGCGCTGATGGGGTACGGCGCTCATGCCAGATCGAATTTATCGAGTTCGGCAATGATTTCGTCGGGGTCGGGCACGATGCCGCCCAGACGGCCGTAGTGGTTGACGGGCACGCGGCCGGCGGCGGCGTAGCGCACGTCGAAGACCATCTGGCCGGCATTGATTTCGACGGTGAGCAGCCCCTTGACGCGGTCGCACAGGGCGGAGATGGCGTCGGTGGGGAAGGGCCAGAGGGTGATGGGGCGGAACAGGCCGACGCGGCGGCCCTGCTCGCGGGCGGTCTCCATGGCTTTGTGGGAGATGCGGGCGGCTGAGCCGAAGGCCACGATGACGATGTCGGCGTCGTCGCAGTTGACCATCTCGTAGCGCACCTCATTGTCGGCGATGAGGCGGTATTTGGCCTGCAACTGCTGGTTTTTCTTCTCCATCTCGGCGGGGTCGAGCTCGAGCGAGGTGATGACGTTCACGCCGCGACTTTTCAGCCCATGGCCGTTGGCGGCCCAGGGGCATTCGCGGGCTATCTCCTCTTCGGTGCGGCGGGGCTTGAAGGGCGGCAGCACCACCTTTTCCATCATCTGGCCGATGACGCCGTCGGAGAGAATCATCACGGGAGTGCGATACTTGAAGGCCAGGCGGAAGCCCTCATCCACGAAGTCGGCCATCTCCTGCACAGAGTTGGGGGCCAAGACGATAACGTTGTAGTCGCCGTTGCCGCCGCCGCGCGTGGCCTGGTTGTAGTCGCTCTGCGAGGGCTGTATGGTACCCAGTCCGGGACCGCCACGCTGCACGTTGACGATGAGGCCGGGCACCTCGGCGCCGGCCATGTAACTGATGCCTTCCTGCATCAGGGCGATACCCACGCTCGACGACGAGGTCATGACGCGCTTTCCCGTGCCACCGCCGCCGTAGAGCATGTTAATCGAGGCCACTTCGCTCTCGGCCTGGAGCACCACCATGCCGGTCGTTTCCCAGGGTTTGATTTCGGCCAGTGTTTCGAGCACCTCGCTCTGGGGCGTGATGGGATAGCCGAAATAGCCATCGCAGCCGCAGCGTACCGCGGCATGGGCTATGGCTTCGTTGCCTTTAAGTAAAAGTATTTCTTTTTCCATTGCTTTTTGTAGAGAGGGCGGCGCGGACAGCGTGCTTGCCTTCACCCGCAGAGCCCAATGGCATGGGGCGCCTTGGGCTTATTCGTTGACTTTCTTCTTATATACCGTGATGCAGGCGTCGGGACAGACGATGGCGCACGAGGCGCAACCTATACACTTGTCTGCCACGTTGCGACAAAAGGCGTAACCTTTGTGGTTCACTTCGCCTATGGTGAGCGCCAGCGTCTTTGTGGGACAGGCCACGACGCAGAGGTTGCACCCCTTGCAGCGGGCTTCGTCAACGACGACGGCTCCAATAATTTTGCTCATCTTTTTTTCTAATCGGGGTTTGGGGCGTCCGCATGGGTGCGGTGCGCCATCGTTCTTGGTGCGTTTTTGCCGAGGAGGCGGGGCGAGGAGGCGTCAGGGGTTGTACATATCCTTGCAGTAAAAGTCCATGATGCCGCGCCACAGGGCCAGCGCTTCGACGGCCGGACTGTCGGGGTCGAGCCTGCTGGCGTGCAGGTAGGCGTTCATGGCTTCGGTGCGCCGACCGGCTTTCACCAGGGCGTTGCCGCGCAGGTAGTGCAGGCCGGCATCGTCCTGTTTTTGCAGCCATTCGTCGGCCAGCGCCAGAGCGCCTGCGGTGTCGCCGCGGGCGGTCAATGCCCTTATTTTGCCATATACGCCTTGCATTCTTCGTTCCTTAGCCATTTCGCAATGCAAAGTTATCTTTTTTCCCTGCAACCCTTGTCTATTTAGCCTTGTTTAGGTTGTTCTGCGAGTCATTAATTATGTTAAACAATCTACTTTCAAAGCCAAACACCTAATTTTCAATACCATTCATTTCTCGCCCTGTTTAATTGTAAAACCAACTAACTGCCGCGCGTGTATTTATTCCGCCTGCCAAATATGCACACCATAGCGCAGTGTGTGCTTTTGAGAGCGAAAAAAAGCGGGGCGGCGAAAAGGTGGCGGGCGGACCGTGGCAGGCCGTACAACAGGGCCTTATTTTTTTGCACACTATGTCAACAACGTGAATTTTGCGTCCGAAAACGTGAACAGCGTCAGTCCTCCAAATAGAAGCGAAAAAGCGGGGCGCGGTACTGAAAACGCATTCCGACGCCACACTTTGGGCGAGAGAAAATCCTGTTTGGGCGAGAGAAAATCCTGACGCCCAAACAGTGATGCCCGTTCCGCCCTCCTCTTCAGCGTACTGAAGAGGGCGTGTTTCGGGTAAAACATGCGGAAATTTTAGAGAATTTAACCGACAACAAGCATTTCTCCCAAATTCTCGCAATATACTATCAAACTCTATCGCGCCATACTTGCGTTATTTCCGCCTGCCGTCCGGCCGGTGGATTTGGCGGGCATTCTCGACGTTAACGTATGTGAAATACACGATTGCACACTGCCGCGGCGCTGACCGCGGCAGTGTGACATTCGGGCGTCAACCCGGACTATGCTTTGTTCCGCCCGGGCTAACTCCGTCCGGGCTAATTCCGTCCGGGCTAATTCCGCCCGGGCTACACCTTATTAATAAGTAAGGTGCGCGCGCGAGGCACGGCGCTTGCGGTGCTTGAGCCACATCCAGTAGCCGGACCATGGCAGCAGGGCGCCGATGAGGGCGCTAAGGAAGTAGAGGGTCTTGGTGAGGAGGCCGCCCCACTGGCCGGTGTGGAGGCTGTAGAACAGGCGGCGCACCTCGTCGGCGGGCATGAGGCCGTCGAAGAGGCCGTAGGCCATCTGGCGATACCAGCCGAAGGACCACGTCAGCCCGGTGAGGGCCATGAGCAGCAGGAAGGCGGTGGCATAGATGCCGAGGGCGACGTGGCTGTCGTAGAAGGCGGGGCGCCAGCCCTGCCGCCAGCGCAGGGTGAGGCGGCGCCGCCACTGTCCGGCATGGCGGGGCCACCACACCACGACGCCGCTGATGAGGACGATGACCATCATGAGCGTCGAGATGCCCACCACCCATTTGCCCACAGAGGGCTCGCCCTTTTTCGCCGGGGCATCGAGCAGCCAGCGGTGCAGTTTGCGCACCTCGCGGAAGAAGGGCAGTTGCGGCGGGCGGGCATGGCCGGCGCGCGCGGTCCCAGTCTGCGGGACGTGGGCGGTGGCAGGACGGTCGGCAGCCGAAGCCGTCTGCGCATCCTGACGCGACGGGCGGGCGTGGGCATGGCCGGCGGCATCGGGACGGCCGGCGCCATCGTGCCGCACCGCATCGGCCGTGGCCGGTACGGGGGCTATGGCGGCGGTAATCTCTTTCTCAAAGACCAGGAGGGCACCCGTCAGGCAGATGATGGAAAACACGATGCCGAAGGGCAGCGAGAGCCAGAGGTGGAGGCGACGGAAGAGTGTTTTCATAATCGTATAGGACGTTTGAGGGTGAAACAGGCGGGTGGCGGGCGGTTTAGCGTTGCATCTCCAGCACGCCGGCGGTCTGGAGGGCATCGGCCTCAACGGTCAGCCCCTTGACGGCGCGGCCGGTGGCGGCATCGATCTCATAGAAGGCGGGGTAGTCGCCGCCCGTCACACTTACGGCGATGTACATCTTGCCATTCTCGCCATAGGGCTCGCCGCCAAAGCCAGCCAGGTCGTCGGGCAGGCCGGTGACGGGGATGAGGGTGCGGGCTTCGGCATGGAAGATGGCCAGTTCGCTGACGTCGGCTTCCTTGCCCTTCTTCATCTCGTCCACGCCACCGCGGTAGAGTTGCAGCAGGAAACTGTCGCCCGAGATATGCCAGCAGCGGAACATGGGATGCTGCGTGCCGAGGGCTTCGAGGTTGACATAGTAGGTGTCGTCAAACGTGGTCTGTCCGGCCTTGATGCGCACCACGCCCGAGGGTTTCGTGCCCACCACGCGCTTGAGGTCGTCCGTCGATTCGACGGTACGGCCGTAGCCGGGCGAGAAGACGTAGAGGTCGCCGTTGTCGGCCGGCCAGATGGTCTGGTAGTACTGCGAGCGGTAGCGTCCGCAGGCGTAGCCTATGCGTCCGGTGCGGGCGATGTGGGGCGTCTGCTGGAGCAAATTGCCGGTGTAGATGGCCACGTAGGCGCTGTCGGGATACTGCGTCGAGGGAATCTCGCCAGCCGTATAGGCGCTGCTGGCGCTGCCGCCGTCGGCCGTGGCGATGAGGGCAGGGTCGGTGACGCACTGGGGCCAGCGGGCTATGCCGTAGCGGCTCATGCCGCCGGGGATGACGGAGGCATAGAGGCGGCCGTCGGCCTCGGCCAAGCCGGCCAGGTGGACCTTCTCGCCGTTGCCCAGAAAGTTTTCGGCCATGACAGAGGCCGTGGTCTGCGAACCGTCTTCGGCATTGAGCAGGTTGAACAGCAGCACCTGCGGCAGGTTGCCCTCGGCGTCGGCCTGCGTGGCGGGGGCGCTGCCCGTCGAGGCGGTGACGACGTGCTGGCCCCAGGTGCCGTAGGTGGTGATGCGGTTGTACTCGTAGAGGTATTTCTCGCGGATGGTGCCGGCGGCGTCGAGGTAGTAGGAGGCGCCGGTGCCGTTGCCGCCCTGATTATATACCAGACCGAAGAGGTACTTCTGCCCCTTGAACACCCAGTAGGTGGCAGCGTTGACCTCGGTGCCGTGGCCCTTGACGCTGAGCGTGCCTTCCGACAGACTGGGAGTGGTGAGCAGATAACTGGTGCCATCGACGGTGGCGGCCACGACATAGGCGGTGGCGGGGATGGTGTCGGTGGCGTCGCCGGGGTTGATGGGCATGGTTTCGGGGTCGTCGCTGCTGCAAGCGGTGGCGGCGAGGGTGAGGCCTGCTGCCGTCAGGACGGCGAGCAGGGCGTGGGGACGTGCGGTTTTTTTCATCGTTATATAAGGGTTGAGGGTTGAAATTTGGGAATGGCTGAGGGATTGGGAGGCCTGCAGGCCCAGGGCGGTGGCATTTCCTACAGGCTCACCCTGGCCTTGACGTAGAGGGCGCGGCCGGGCTTTTGCAGACTGAAGTTGTCGTAGAGCCGGGCGTCGGTCAGGTTGTCACACTGCAGGGTGAAGGTCCACCGCCCCTGGCCCAGCCCGAGGGTGAGGGCCACGTTATGGCTCCACTGCTCAGGGACATAACTCTTGGTGTCGGCATGGCCGATGCTCTCCCAGTAGAGGGGAAAGGCGTGCTGCCACGACGTGTCGTAGGTCAGGGCCAGCGAGGTGCCCTGACCCAGGGCGCCGGGCCAGCGGAGGGTGAGGTCGCCGCCGGCATAGCGGTAGGGGATGTTGGGCAGGCGGTCGCCGTAGTGGACGTTGACCTGTCCGGAGCCGCCGGTGTAGCGGGGCTCGTTGTCGCGGGTGTCGGTGTTGTTGTAGGTCAGGCCGGCGGCGAGCCATTGGCCGTAGGCATAGCGCAGAGCCATACTGTAGCCACGTGTGCGCACCCGACCGTGGTTTTCGTAGATGCCATACTGTAGAGCGCCGCGCTTGCCGATGCCGCGCTTGATGAAGTCTTTCGTGTCGCGGTAGAGCAGCGTGCCCTCGGCCCTCAGGCTGTGGCGTCCGAAGCGGCGGGTGTAGGCCAGGTCGAGGTTGACATTGTGGCTGTGCTCGGGCCGGAGGTCGGTGCGCCCGGCCTCCAGATCCTCGTCGCCGAAGAGTTCGTCGTAGGTGGGCAGGCGGCAGGCGCGTTCGTACGACGCCTTGGCCTGCAGGCCGTCGAGGGGGAACCAGGTCAGGGCGGCCCCGGTGCCCCAGATGCGCACGGTGTGGCTGCGGTCCTCATAGTTGCCCACGCCGTCCGTACTGGTCGAGACGGCACCGCGCACGCTCTGGGCATAGTGCTTGGCAAAGACGGTGGCGTTCCACCGCGCAGAGGGCATCACCTTCCATGCCAGGCCGGTGATGTGCTTGGCCGAGCGCTTGGGGATGGTGTAGTCGGTCAGCGTGGCGGTGGCGCCGATGTAGTTGCGACTGGTGCGGCGGAAGGCGCTATAGACGTGGTTCAGACTGACCTCGTGCCAATGTGCGGGCCGCCATACGAGGCCGGCGGTGGCGTTCCAAGCGTCGTTGCGTTGCTGCGCGTGCTGGTAGGATTGCTCGCCCTGCGTAGCGGTAACGTAGTAGTTGCCCAGCCAGTTGTAGTAGCGTGCGGCGGTATCGACGTTGGTGGTGAGGTTGCGGGTGTAGTCGGCATGCAGACTGACGTCCAGTACGCCGCCGATGCGGCGCTTGCTGTAGTCGATGGCTGGCGACAGACTGTAGCCGTGACGGTGCTTCTGCCCGAAGACGATGTCCTGATAGACGCCGGTCTGAATCTCCTTATAAAACTGGCTGGCGGTCATCGTGACCCACAGGCGGTCGGCCCACGAGGTGCCGGTCAGGCCGGCGCGCGCCGTGACGGCCTCGTTGTGGAAGGTGTCGTTGAAGCGACGCACGCGGCGCAGGTCATTCTGATCCACGGGGTGGCGGGTGACCGTGCCATCGTCGTTGACGGTGAAGGTGCGCACCCAGTTGTCGATGCGGTAGTCGTTGTCGGAATAGTTTTGAAAGGCAGTCAGTGCGAAGGTCCATCCGCCGGCCGTGCGGCGCAGCAGGCGCAAGTGGCTCTTGTGGGTGTTGAACGAGCCATAGGTATAGGCGGCATCGAGGGCGAAGGGCCGGGGGTCCTGCGCGGTGACGACGTTGATGACGCCGCCTATGGCATCGGCGCCGAAGGTGACGGGCACGACGCCCTTGTACACCTCGACACGTTCGGCATAATCGACGGGCAGGTTGTTCAGGCTCATGGCCGTGCCGCTGCCTTCGTGGGGCACGCCGTCCACGAAGATGCGGACGTGGCGGCCGCCGAAGCCGTCGATGAGCAGGTGGCTGTCGGAGCCCACGCCGCCGCTCTGCCGCAGTTGGAGGCCGGGCAGGGTGCCGACGGTCTGGCCCAGACTGAGGTTGCGGTGCTGCAGAGCCCGGGTGTCGGCCACGACGGCGCTGTAGGCCGAGCGGCGCACGCGGTCGCGCCGCGTGGTGGTGACGGTGGCCTCGCCCAGGGTGGTCTGCTCCATCGGGCGCAGGCTGTCAGCGGGCAGGGTGGGCTCGGCGGACATGGCGGGAAGGGCCAGCAGGAGGGAGAGAAGGGGGTGCAATCGGTTCATCGTTCTGTGAGGTCTTGTCGGTTTCGGACTGCAAAGGTAGGGGCTTGCCGCCGGCGCGGCAATACGCAGAAATGGGGGTTTTGCGCGGCCGCCGCGGCACGTCTGCCCCCACTGGTGAGGAGCGCGCTACCCGCAAAGCATGAGGGGGAGAAGGGGACGGAAAAGGGCGATACCCACTATTGGGGATTGCACGGACGGGAAAAAATGGGTTACTTTGCAGCCATAAATACGATGCGCCATGAAACGGATGAAACTCTACGAGGCCGACGACAAGATGATCGACCTCATCAGCGACAACTATAGCATGCTGCAGGGCCTGAGCGCCTTTGGCATACGCCTGGGCTTCGGCGACAAAACGGTGGACGAGGTATGCCGCGAGCAGGACGTGGATGCCTACACGTTCCTGGCCGTGGTCAACTTCGTCATCAACGGCTACGCGCCCAAGACCACGGACGAGCGACTCAGCGTGCGCACGCTGCTGGGCTACCTGCGGGCCTCGCACCGCTTCTTCCTGGACTTCCAACTGCCGTCCATCCGCCAGAAACTGGAACAGACGCTGTGCAGCAACGACCACCTGGCACCGCTCATCCTCCAGCTCTACGACGCCTACGCCCACGACATCCGCAAGCACATGACCTACGAGGAGAAGACGCTCTTCCCCTACGTCGAGGCCCTGCTGCGCGGCGAACAGACGGCGAAGTACAACGTGGACATCTTCTCCAAGCACCACAGCGACACCACGGGCAAGTTTCACGAACTGAAGAGCATCATCATCAAATACCTGCCGCACGACGGACTGGCCAACAGCCGGCTGACCGACACGCTCTACGACCTATATAATAATGAGGAGTGGATACGCAACCACAGCATGGTGGAAGACCTCATCTTCGTGCCGGCCATCCGCTGCCTCGAGAAGAAGGTCAAGGACGAGGAGGTATCCACACGCCTGCAAGACATGATCAAGCCGATGGAGGGCCGCGAGACCCTGTCGGAACGCGAGAAGGACATCATCATCTGCCTGGTGCAGGGCATGTCGAACAAGGAGATTGCCAGCCACCTCTTCATCTCGGTCAACACCGTCATCACCCACCGGCGCAACATCGCCCGCAAACTGCAAATCCACTCCGTGGCCGGCCTGACCATCTACGCCATCGCCAACAACCTTATCGACAGCAAATGCTTCAGCGCCATGTAGGCGCAAGGCCGGCGGCCGTCCCAGATTTTTTCCCAGCCCTTGGGAATCATGTTCCCAGCCGCTGGGAATTCTGTTCCCAGCCCTTGGGAATTGTGTTCCCAGCCCTTGGGAATCGTGTTCCCAGCCGCTGGGTGTCGAAGTGCCACGCCGTCGGGCAAACACGCTTGCGGGCCGGACACGATTACACACGGCAAGGGGAATTGGGCAAAAACTGAAAGATTAGGACGAAAAAGAGGCAAAACTATTACAAAATGTTTGTCGTCTGCACTTTTATCCATATATTTGCCAACGCTAAGGCTAAAAGTAGGCTTTACAACCAGAGGTGTCGCCGGCGCGATAACCCCAAGCCCACGACACCTGTTTTTTGTATAGTCTGCCCGCTGCCTACTTAACCTACCAAGAACCCTCAAACAGCAACGCACCACATCACCATATGAAGCATCCATTGCGCAGTGCACAGTGCACCGAAGGCCGCAGAATGGCCGGCGCCCGCGCCCTATGGGTGGCCACGGGCATGAAAAGAGAGCAGATGGGACGTCCCATCATCGCCATTGCCAACAGTTTTACCCAATTCGTTCCCGGACACACACACCTGCACGAGGTGGGACAGCTGGTCAAGCACCAGATAGAACGCCTGGGATGCTACGCGGCCGAGTTTAACACCATCGCCATCGACGACGGCATTGCCATGGGCCACGACGGCATGCTCTACTCCCTGCCCTCGCGCGACATCATCGCCGACAGCGTAGAGTATATGTGCAACGCCCACAAGGCCGATGCCCTGGTGTGCATCTCCAACTGCGACAAGGTGACGCCGGGCATGCTCATGGCCGCCATGCGCCTGAACATCCCCACCGTCTTCGTCAGCGGCGGACCGATGGAGGCCGGACAGTGGAAAGGGGAAAACCTGGACCTCATCACGGCTATGGTCAAAGGCGCCGACCAGACGGTGACGGACGACGAACTGGCGGAGGTGGAGCAGCGCGCATGCCCCGGATGCGGCTCGTGCTCGGGCATGTTCACCGCCAACTCGATGAACTGCCTCACCGAGGCGCTGGGCCTCTCCCTGCCGGGCAACGGTACCATCCTGGCCACACACGCCAACCGCCGACGCCTCTTCGAAGATGCCGCACGCCTCATCGTGCGCAATGCCGAACGCTACTATAACGAGGGCGACGACAGCGTACTGCCCCTGAGCATCGCCACACGTCAGGCCTTCCTCAACGCCATGACCCTGGACATCGCCATGGGCGGCTCGACCAACACGGTGCTCCACCTGCTGGCCGTGGCCCACGAGGCGGGCGTCGATTTCCGCATGGCCGACATAGACCGCCTAAGCCGCCACGTGCCCTGTCTGTGCAAACTGGCGCCTAACACGCAGAAGTATTCCGTACAGGAGTGCAACCGCGCCGGCGGCGTGATGGGCATTCTGGGCGAACTGGCACAGGGCAACCTGCTCGACCTCGACGCAAAGCGCGTAGATGGCCTGTCGCTCGGCGCGGCCATCAGCAAGTACTCCATCATGACCGACAATATCGACCCCGAGGCCGACCGCATCTACCACAGCGCGCCCGCCGGACGCTTCTCCACACAGATGGGCTCGCAGGACACGCAGTGGGAAACCCTCGACACCGACCGCGAAAACGGCTGCATTCGCTCCATCGCCCATGCCTACTCGGCCGACGGCGGACTGGCCGTGCTCTTCGGCAACATCGCTGCCGACGGCTGCGTAGTCAAGACGGCGGGCGTCGATGAGAGCCTCTGGCACTTCAGCGGACCGGCCAAGGTGTTCGACTCGCAAGAGGATGCCTGCGAGGGCATTCTCAACGGCAGCGTCGTGGCGGGCGACGTGGTGGTCATCACCCACGAAGGACCGAAGGGCGGACCGGGCATGCAGGAAATGCTCTACCCCACCTCCTACATCAAGAGCCGCCACCTGGGCAAGGCTTGCGCCCTCATCACCGACGGACGCTTCTCGGGCGGCACGTCGGGCCTGAGCATCGGACACATCTCGCCCGAGGCTGCGGCCGGCGGCGCCATCGGCAAGGTGGTGGATGGCGACATCATCGAGATAGACATCCCCTCGCGCTCCATCCGCGTCTGTCTGAGCGACGACGAACTGGCAGCACGCCCCATGCGCCCCATGAAGCGCCAACGCCAGGTGTCGAAGGCCCTCCGCGCCTATGCCGCCATGGTGGCCAGCGCCGACAAGGGCGGCGTACGCATCGTGCCCTGACACCGCACACGGGCGGCAACCGCTCCGCCCCCCTACCCTACCGAACATTACCCACGACGGCAGGCGCCAAGCCCCCCTCTGGCGGCGGCCCTGCCCGACCAACCCCCACATGATACCCACAGATATGGCCAATCATCCCCAATCCACTATGCCACCCTCCCAGACGTCCGCCACAATGAAGGGCGAGATGCTCACCGGAGCCGAAATACTGATGCGTGCGCTGGTTGACGAAGGTGTGAAAACGCTCTTCGGCTACCCCGGCGGCAGCATCATGCCCGTTTACGATGCGCTGTACGACTACCGTCAGGTGCTGAACCATGTGCTGGTGCGCCACGAACAGGCTGCCGCACATGCCGCCGAGGGCTTCGCCCGAGTCAGCGGCGAGGTGGGCGTATGTCTGGTGACGAGCGGCCCGGGTGCCACCAACACCATCACGGGCATCGCCGATGCCATGATGGACAGCACGCCCATCGTCGTCATCGCCGGACAGGTGGGCGCCGGTATGCTGGGCAGCGACGCTTTCCAGGAGTGTGACCTGGTGGACATCACACAGCCTATCTGCAAATGGGCCTACCAGATACGCTCGGCCAAGGACGTGGCATGGGCGGTGAGCCGCGCCTTCTACATTGCGCGCAGCGGACGCCCGGGCCCCGTCGTCCTCGACTTCGCCAAGAACGCTCAGGTGGACCGCGCACCCTACGTCCCCGCCCGCGTTGACTTCATCCGCAGTTATGTGCCGGTGCCCAAGACCAAGGCCTCGGCCATCGAGGAGGCGGTAGCGCTCATCAACAGCGCCAAACGCCCCCTGGTACTCGTCGGTCAGGGCGTCGAACTGGGCAATGCGCAGGACGAACTGCGCCAGTTCATCGAGAAGGCCGACATGCCGGCCGGATGCACCCTGCTGGGCCTCTCGGCGCTGCCGTCGGACCACCCGCTCAACGTGGGTATGCTGGGCATGCACGGCAGCCTGGGGGCCAACAAAAATACGCAGCAGTGTGACCTGCTCATCGCCGTGGGCATGCGCTTCGACGACCGCATCACGGGCAAACTGGACACCTATGCCAAGCAGGCCAAGAAGATACACTTCGACATCGACCGCTCGGAGGTCAACAAGAATGTCAAGGTGGATGTAGCCGTCAAGGGCGACTGCAAGACCACGCTCCCTGCCGTCACTGCCCTGCTGCAGCAGGCTTCGCACAAGGAATGGCGCGAGTCGTTCCGCCCCTTCGACGAGGAGGAGGACCGCGTCGTCATCCAGCCGCAGATACACCCCGCCGAGGGTCCGCTGCGAATGGGCGAGGTGGTGCGCCGCGTGTCGGAGAAGACAAACCACGAGGCCATCCTCGTCACCGACGTGGGCCAGAACCAGATGTTCGCCGCACGCTACTTCAAGTTCACCAAGCCTCGCAGCATGGTGTCGTCGGGCGGTATGGGCACGATGGGCTACGGCCTGCCGGCTGCCATCGGCGCCACCTTCGGACGCCCCGACCGCACGGTATGCCTCTTCCTCGGCGACGGCGGACTGCAGATGACCATCGAAGAACTGGGCACCATCATGGAGCAGGGCGCGCCGGTGAAGATTATCCTGCTCAACAACAACTACCTGGGCAACGTGCGCCAGTGGCAGCAGATGTTCTTCCGTCACCGCTACTCGTTCACGCCGATGATGAACCCCGACTACGAACTCATCGCCCAAGCCTACCGCATCCCTGTGCGCACCGTCACCGACCGCAAAGACCTCGACAGCGCCATCGACGAGATGCTGGCCACGCCGGGAGCCTTCCTCCTGCAGGCCGCCGTGCTCGAAGAGGACAACGTCATGCCCATGTGCGCACCGGGCCACGACGTCGATGACATGATTCTCAGCATCTAACAGCCGCTTACCACAATCTCCCGAACACCACACCATGAACATACAGCAATCCCCACAGCCGGCCAACGGCCAGACGCCGGACGGCAAGACCCTCTACACCATCATCGTGTTCTCGGAAAACCTGGCCGGCGTGCTCAACCAGGTGACCAACGTCTTCACCCGCCGACAGCTGAACATCGAGAGCCTCAACGTATCGCCCTCGGGCATATCGCACGTCCACCGCTACACCATCACCTGCTATGCCGACGAGGCCTGCATACGCACCGTCACCAAGCAGATTGAGAAGAAGATCGACGTCATCCAGGCCCGCTACTACACGGCCGACGACATCTACGTCATGGAGCAGGCACTCTATAAGGTGGCCACGGCCAAACTGCTGGAGAACAAGGAAATCTCGAAGGCCATCCGCTTCCACGACAGCAAAATTGTCGAAGTCAATGCCACCTACTCCATCGTGTCGAAAGAGGGCCTGCCCGACGACATCATGGAGCTCTACCGCAAACTCAAGGGCTACGACTGCCTGCTGCAGTTTGTCAGCTCGGGCGTCATCGCTGTGAGCAAGAGCCACCGCGAACAGCTGAGCGAGTTCCTCCACCTGCGTGAAGAGGAATACCGCGTGCACAGCAACGAATGATGCCGACGCTGCACCTCTGATGCCCTACGCCATCTCCCCCCACCCCAAACGTTCATCCCCCTATCCCATGACCACACCCCTCGTCGAAGACCCCCGCATCGGACGGTTCCCCTTCGTGGTGGAGCCTTTCTCTGAAGACTGTGCCGGACGCCTGTCGTGGCGCTTCCTGGGCAACCACCTGCTGCGCTGCGCCAGCCTCCATGCCGGCGCCCACGGCTTCGGCTTCGACGACATGATTGGCAAGCGGCTGGTATGGGTGCTGTCGCGCCTGGTGGTGGAGATGCCCAACATGCCCACCACGGGCCAGCACTACGACATCCACACCTGGGTGGCGCGCATCTACCGGCAGTTTACCGACCGCCACTTCGCCATCACCGCCCCCGACGGCACGCCCTACGGCCACGCCTTCAGCACGTGGGCGCTCATTAACCTCGACTCGCGCGAGCCGGTTGACCTGACGGACAGCCGCATGGCGGGCCTCAGCGACGTCTGCACGGAGCGCCCGCTGCCCATCGCGCCGCCGGGGCGCCTCCGGCTGACACAGCCCGAAGCGCTGGGCGAAACGGTGGCCAGTTATACCGACCTGGACATCAACGGCCACGTCAACTCCATACGCTACATCGAGATGATGCTCGACCGCCTGAAGGACCACGACTTTGCCGCACAGCCTGTGCGCCGCATCGAGGTGGCCTACAGCGCCGAAGCCTACCGCGGCGACCGCCTGACGTTCTACCGCCAGACGGCGACGGACGGCCGCCAACTGATGGAGATTCGCCGCGACGACACCCTGCCCGTCGTCAAGGCGGCCATCGCCTTCTGAAATCTGCGGGAAATGCCAAAGCGCCCCGCACTACCCCACCCCAAGCAATAACCCTTAAAACAACATAACACAATGGCAAAAATGAATTTTGGCGGCGTCATCGAAGAGGTGATGACCCGCGAAGAGTTCCCCTTGGAAAAAGCACGCGAAGTGCTGAAGAACGAAACCATCGCCGTCCTGGGCTACGGCGTACAGGGCCCCGGCCAGGCTTGCAACCTGCGCGACAACGGCTTCAACGTCATCGTCGGCCAGCGTCAGGGCAAGACCTTCGAGAAGGCCGTTGCCGACGGATGGGTACCCGGTGAGACGCTCTTCAGCCTGGAAGAGGCTGCCCAGCGCGGCACCATCGTCTGCATGCTGCTGTCGGACGCCGCACAGATGCAGCTCTGGCCCACTATCAAGCCCTACCTCACCGCTGGTAAGACGCTCTACTTCTCGCACGGCTTCGCCATCAACTGGAGCGACCGCACGGGTGTCGTTCCCCCCGCCGACATCGACGTCATCATGGTAGCCCCCAAGGGTTCGGGCACCTCGCTCCGCACCATGTTCCTCGAAGGCCGCGGCCTCAACTCGTCCTACGCCATCTATCAGGACGCTTCGGGCAAGGCCCTCGACAAGGTGCTGGCCTTCGGCGTAGGCATCGGCTCGGGCTACATGTTTGAGACCACCTTCAAGCGCGAAGCCACCAGCGACCTGACGGGCGAGCGCGGCTCGCTCATGGGCGCCATCCAGGGCCTCTTCCTGGCACAGTATGAGGTGCTCCGCGAGAATGGCCACACGCCCTCCGAAGCCTTCAACGAGACCATCGAAGAGTTCACCCAGTCGCTCCTCCCCATGGTGGGCAAGAACGGTATGGACTGGATGTACGCCAACTGCTCGACAACGGCACAGCGCGGCGCACTCGACTGGATGACGCCCTTCCACGACGCCATCAAGCCCGTCGTAGAGAAACTCTACCACAGCGTCGTCACGGGTAACGAGGCCCAGATTTCTATCGACAGCAACTCCAAGCCTGACTACCGCGAGAAGCTCGAGGCCGAACTCAAGGCGCTCCACGAGAGCGAGATGTGGCGCACGGGCGAGGTGGTACGCCAGCTCCGTCCGGAGAACAACTAATACAGGAGAACAACGAATACATAGGTAGGCCACCTCTCCGGCCAACCCATAACCGACCATCATCATGACGACAGCGTGGACACAGGCACGCGCCTTCTCTCGTTGAGAAAAGGACGCCGGGCTTGTCTCCACGCTGTCTTTTTTCTCCCCCCATCCCCCTATGTCCACCACCCTTGCCATCATACGCCACGGACAGACGGAAGAGAATGTCCGCGGCTTACTCCAGGGCCACATGCCGGGCCATCTCACGCCCGAGGGCATCGCCATGGCCGAGGCGCTGGCCCGCCGCTTGGCTGCCGGCGAGCACTTCGACGCCCTGCTGTGCAGCGACCTGGCCCGCGCCCGCCATACGGCCGACATCATCGCCCGCCATACGGGTCTCGTGCCGCAGCCCTCGCCGCTCTTCCGCGAGCGTGACCAGGGACCGTGGACGGGGCGCCCGGCGGCCGAGGTGCGCGGCCTGCCCCTGCCCGAGGGCATGGAGACGCAGGCGCAACTCTACGACCGCGCCCGGCACGTCCTGGACACCATCGCCCACACTTTTCCCGGCCGGCGCGTACTGCTGGTGACGCACGGCTTCTTCGCCCGCTTCATCCTGGCCACACACGCCGGCACGGGATTCCGCAGCATCACGCCCATGGACAACGCCGAGGTGCGTTGCATCACCTTGCCTTGAGGGCGGACGGGTAAATACAAAACAACTGACTGCTTGACACATGACTCTGAAATCCTTACTTCCCCTGCTCGCCGCGCTCTGTCTGACAGCCCATGCGCAGCAGCACATCCATGTCAGCCCCACGGGCCACGACGGCCGTGGCAACGGCAGCGCCGCCCGCCCCTTCGCCTCGCTCCAGCGGGCCTACAGCAAGGCCCTGACCTGCCAGGGCTCAGACACCGTCTTTATCGACATGGGGCCCGGCACCTACGTCCTGACCGAGCCCGTCATCATCAGAGAGTCGCCGCAGGCACCCGTCGTCATCAGCGGCAGCACGGAGGGCCTGTGGCCGGCCACCCGCCTGAGCGGCGGCGTCAGCATCACGGGCTGGGAGAAGACCCCGCGCGGCTACTGGCGCGCCAAGGTGCCGCAGGTGGTGCAGTATGGCTTCACCTTCGAGCAACTCTACGTCAACGGTCGCCGTGCCCGGCGGGCACGCACGCCGGACACGGGCTGGTTCTTCGTCAAGGACGCGCAGGAAACCGTACACCTCCGCGGCACGGACCGTAGTCCGGAGTATGCCACACAGCGCATCCTGGCCGACACGGCCGACCTGAAGTCGCTCCGAGGCATCGATGCCGAAGCAAAGAGCGAGGTGATGGCCATGTTCTTCCACAAATGGGACAACACGCGCAAGCACTTTGCCCACATCGTCCCCGACTCGGGCTTCCTCTTCCTCAACGGCGGCGGCATGAAGCCGTGGAACCCGATAGCAAAGGGCAGCCGCTTCGTGCTGGAGAACTACCGGGCGGCGCTCACCGCACCGGGCGAATGGTTCCTCGACCGGGCATCGGGCTACCTGCTCTACATTCCTCGCGAGGGGGAAGACATGACGCGCGCCGAGGTCCACGCGCCCTGCGTGCCGATGCTCCTGCTGGTGCAGGGTGAGAAAGGAAGGCCGGTACGTAACGTCACCTTCCGCCACCTGGCCTTCGAGCATGCGGCGTATGTCATGCCCTCTACGGGCAACGACCCCGAACAGGCGGCGGCCAGCATACCGGCGGCCATCCATCTGGTCCATGCCAACGGCTGCCGCATAGACAACTGCCGCATAGCCCACACGGGCAACTACGGCGTATGGTTCAGAAGCGGCTGCACCGACTGCGCCCTGACGGGCTCCCTGCTGACCGACCTGGGCGCCGGCGGCGTCAAGATTGGCGAGGGCACCCTGCCGCGTGAGGGCACGGAGACGCAGCGCATCACCGTAGAGAACAACATCATCCGGGAGACGGGCCGCGTGCTGCCCTGCGGCGTGGGCGTGGCCATCTTCCAGTCGGCGCACAACCGCGTGCTCCACAACGAGATTTCCAACCTCTTGTACTCGGGCGTATCGGTGGGATGGACCTGGGGCTACGGCACCTGTGCGGCCCACCACAACGAGGTGGCCTACAACCACATCCATCACATAGGCTGGGGCGAACTCTCCGACATGGGGGCCGTCTATACCCTGGGCATCCAGCCGGGCACGCACATCCACCACAACGTCATCCACGACGTCTATTCTTACGACTACGGCGGATGGGGCCTCTACACCGACGAGGGCAGTACGGGCATCGTCATGGAGAACAATCTGGTGTACGGCTGCAAGAGCGGCGCCTTCCACCAGCACTACGGTCGCGACAACATCATCCGCAACAACATCTTTGCCTTCAGCCAGTATCACCAGGTGCAACTGACCATCGCCGAGAAGCACCGCTCGTTCACCTTCACCGGCAACATCGTCCTGGCCGACTGCGGCGACATGCTACGCGGCCCTTGGACCAAGGCCAACCTCGACATGTCGCGCAACCTCTACTGGGACCTGCGCACCGCCCAACCTGAATTTCTCAAGATGGCCTTCGGCGAATGGCGCAGCCAGCGCGACAAGGGTGCCGTCCTGGCTGACCCTCTCTTTGTCAATCCCCAAGCGGGCAACTTCTCCCTCAAGAGCCTTAAGAACGTGCGCCGGGTGGGCTTCGTCCCCTTCGACTACACCCGGGCGGGCGTCTATGGCCCTGAGGAATGGAGGGCACAGGCCAAGATGAGCGACGAGGACATCCGCCGCTTCAACGACATCGTCAAAGGCCGCGAAAAGGCCCACAGCCGCTACTACGACCGCTGACGACGGCACGCTGTTCAATAGTGTAGATGCGCAGTCAGTTTCAAGAGCGTTGAAGCATCCTCAGCAGAAAAAGTGCGCCGTTAGGAAGCGCCGTCAATGGACGGTATCTCCTAACGGCGCACTTTGTCTCGCCGCTCATTAGATGCGGAAGCTGCGGCAGGGCGGCACGTTCCCGCCTCGCCGCTAATTAGCCGCCACTTCCTCGCAGGTGAAGCCCACCTCGCTGACGGCGCGGCAGATGGCCTCGGCCGGGGCTGTGCCCTCGACACGGGCCTCCTGCGTCTGGAGGTTGACGGTGGCGGCAGTGACGCCCTCGACGGCGAGGATGGCGCGTTCGGCCGACTGGCGGCAGTGGTTGCAGTTCATGCCCTGAATGTGATATACTTTCATGGTGGTAGAGGTTGAAGAGGGTTGCGGTTCGTTGTCTGCGCCCTGCGCATGGTGATGGTGGCGCTGCAGGATGAGGGCGTTGACGAGCAGGAGCAGCAGCACGATGCCCGAGACGATGGCGTACCACGGCGTGTCGGCCATGCAGCAGGCATCGGCACCGCTGATGGGGCCGAGAAAATCGACGACGGCGCCATAGTGCAGGGCATCGACCACGATGCCGCAGCCCACGGCGCCAAGGATGATGGACGCCAGATAGACCATCATGGTGCGCGTGCCGAGCACCTTGCGCACCACCAGGATGGACGCCATGTTGCACGCCGGACCGGCCATGAGCAGCACCAGGGCGGCGCCGGGCGTAAGGCCCTTGAGCATCAGGGCCACGGCGATGGGAATGCTGCCGGTGGCACAGACATACATCGGGATGGCGATGGCCAGCACGAGCAGCATCGAGGCCCAGGTGTTGCCCTCGAAGAGGGTGAACCACGACGCGGGGATGGCGATGGTGATGACGGCGGCGATGAGCAGGCCGAGCACGAGCCAGCGGCCTATGTCCTGCATCATCTCGACGAAGCCGTAGCGCAGGGCTTCGGCCAGACGTCCGCCCAACGTAGTGGCCGTCGGCGCGGGGGCGGCGCAGCCTTGGGCGGCACGTCCTTTGGTGGCACATGGCGCCGCGACTGCTGACTCTTGCGCCGCCGCCCGGCGGTCGGCTGCCATGACGAGGGTGCCGCCGAAGAGGGCCGTCAGCAGGGCCACGATGGGCCGCGTGATGGCGAAGGGCAGGCCCATCAGACCGTAGGTGGCGGCGATGCTGTCCACGCCGGTCTGCGGCGTGGCGATGAGGAACGACACCACCGCGCCGCGCGAGGCGCCCTCCTTGCGCAGCGACATGGCGGTGGGGATGACACCGCACGAACAGAGGGGCAGGGGGATGCCGAACAGGGCGGCGTTGACCACCGAACGGAAACGGTTGGCCGAAAGATACCGGCTATAGAAACGGCCGGGGATGAAGGCGTGCATCAAGCCTGCCAGCAGAAAACCGAGCAGGAGAAAGGGCGCCATCTCGCAGACCAGATGAAGGAATGACTCCATTGTATGAAAGAAGAATTGAGGTAAACTGTGGATTGACGTTGTTGTGGCGAGCAGCGCGCCACCGGTCAGCAGAAGCGTCGGTGCCAGGCCATGAACGTGGCCAGACAGTCGTCGCCCCAGCGGGCCACGCTGCGGCAGGTCTGCTCGTAGGTGCGCTCAACGTCGGGGTGGCTCTTCGAGAAATACTTGTCGGCATAGCAGATGATCTGCTCCTCGACGGTGACGGGGACGTAGATGCCCGTGGGCAGGGGGATGTTCTGCCGCTCTATGGTCTCGGCGGTCAGCCCGGTGCCCGTATGGCGCTCACAGACGCGGGCCACGGCTTCGTCGCCCTCGCGCCGCATGAGCTGTGCGCCGAGATGGCCGTGCAGCAGATAGGGATGCGTGCCGTGGCAGTGGATGCCCGGCGCGTCGGTCAGGAATATGCCGATGTCGTGCAGCATGGCGGCACGCTCGACAAAGGCGGCGTTGACGTGCAGTTCGGGATGGGCGGCCGCGATGCGCAGGGCCTTGTCGGCCACCATCCGGCTGTGGCCCACGAGCAAGCGGCGCAGGGCGTCGTCGGCAGAATAGTACTTGCAGATAATCTCTTCGGCAGTAAGCATAAGGGCTGTATGGTTTTGTGTGACATACATGTCAGAACCCCGCACCATCGCCTCGGCGCGGGCATGACATGCCTATTGCTGAGCAAATGTACAACATTTTTGGCGATTGCTGTTTTCCGCTCTGAAATTAAACGTTAACTTTGGCGAACAAACCTTTTTATTCCGAACATACCCTACGCCCATGCTCATCATCGGTATCGCCGGCGGCACCGGATCAGGCAAGACCACCGTTGTCCGCAAAATTCAGGAGACCCTACCCGAAGGGTCGGTGGCGGTCATTCCCCTCGACTCCTACTATAACGACCAGTCGCACCTGCCTCTCGAGGTACGTAAGCGCACCAACTTCGACCACCCCGACGCCTTCGAATGGACGCTGCTCGCCCACCAGATCGCCGAACTGCGGCAGGGGCGGCCCATCGACCAGCCCACCTACTCTTACATCACCTGCACGCGTCTAGAGGAGACCGTCCGCGTCAACCCCTGCGAGGTCATCATCATCGAGGGCATCATGGTGCTCTACGACAAGAGTCTGCGCGACCTGATGGACCTCAAGATATTTGTCGATGCCGGGGCCGACGAGCGTTTCCTGCGTGTGCTGGAGCGCGACATCGCCGAGCGTGGCCACCCGCTGGAGATGCTCATCGACAAGTATCGCAACGTGCTCAAGCCCATGCACGACGAATTCATCGAGCCCTCCAAGCAGTTTGCCGACATCATCATCCCCAACGGCGGCAGCAATGCGCGCGCTATCCGCATGATGCAGCTCTACATCCGCTCGGCCCTCTCGGGCCTGGAGTGAGGCCGGCGGCCGCCCCATCGATGCGTGTGTGCAATGACGCCTTTTACATTTGTTAACCTCGAGAATGCCCGCGAAATCCACCGCCTGCCCCGCGCTTGAAAATAGCGCAAGTATGGCGCCTTTGGTTTTGACAGTATGCGATATATTCTTGGGACACATGCCACGCTTTAGTTAAATCCTCTGAATTTTCTATAGAAAACGCCCGAAAAGCGCCCTCATTCGTCCGCGGCAGGGTATGCGTTTCGGCGGTCACTGTAAGCGTTACAGGATTTTCTGTAACGCTTACAGGAAAATCTGTCGCCCTTACAGTGGGAAGGCCATGCGTTTTCCGTCCTCCGCGCCGCCATGCCGCTTCTCTTTGCGCGGCCGGCGGCGTTAACGTTTTTGGCGGGAAAATTCACGTTATTGGCAGGGTGTGCAATTTTTTCACACAGCCCGACCTCAGGCTAGTGAGGCTCTCCAAAAGGCTCCCGGTGCAGCTTCTGTAAGAGCAATCTACGCTGCGGTGAATGCCATGAACCAATTGGGATGAGTGCATACAACAGTGCGCCCCATCCATAGCATCACACAACGCCATCGCGGCGCAACGCCGACACTACTTTCAAAACCGAAAGTGCGGTGTCGGGGCTGCGCTGCGATGGCGTTCTATTGGGATGTGATGGGCCCTTATTCTTCTGCGGTTTCCTTATACTTCTCGCCAAAGCGGCGGAGGTCTTCCACCAAATCCTTGTAGGCGTCCATCTTTTCGGGGGCGGCATTGGCGGGCATACCGCGGTGCGTACAGCGCAGCATGCGCATCCGGTGACCATCGACGTTGACATAGACGTATTCGCTGTCGAGGCCTTTGTAGAGCAGTTTGTGGCTGCGCACCAGGCCGGTACCATCGGCGGTGGGCATGCCGCGCGCCTTCATGATGAACGACGGACTGCCCACGGGCAGGCCGCTACGGCAGAAGAAGCGGTAGCCCTCGGCGTAGAGGACGTGGGCTATCTCCTCACGGGTCAGGATGATGCCACACGCCTGGCGCAGCGTCGTGCGCAGGGTGGTGGCGACATAGCATATCTCGTTGCCACTGTTGCGGTGGTTGTTGTTGACAGGGGGCAGCAACGTGGCGAGCAGATCGTGCAGGCAAGCCACTTCGCGTGCCTTGCACTTTAGGCCGTGGACGACGCTCCAGTCGGCCTCTGTGAAAACGTCTGTGGGAACGCGGCCCGCGGGGGCCAGGTTTAACAGGGGGTCTGTCATCTGTCTGCTTATTGTGCTTAGGTTCGTGTCATATACTTCTGTGCCGCGCGCTCCCCTGCGTCTGCGCCTTTGGAAGGGGGCACAGGCGCAGGGAGTGTGCTGACAAAGGTTTAGGAAAAAAGGGGGAGAGTGTCACAGCGCCGCGGCGCGGTGTGCCGGCTGCCGTCAGAAGGGCGCCTTCGGGCAGTGGGGCAGCGTGCGGTAGTCGCGGCTGTAGCGCAGCATCTGGGCATCGTAGGCTTCGCCGTAGGTCAGACGCACGTCGGTGATATGTCCCTCGGCGTCGCGCACGGCCTCATAGACGGGGTTGATGAAGCCCTTGTAGGGCGAGAGGTGCAGGCGCTCGTAGCGCTCGAGAATCTCCTTGTGCAGGGTGGCATCCACCTTGACGCCATAGTCCTCGACGAGGCGGCGTGCGGCCTCAAATTCGCCCTCGCTCTTGATGCGCTGCACCTCGGAGAGCAGTTGGCCGAAGAGGCCGCGCAGGGCGTCGTAGTCGTTGATGCGCACGTAGGTCTTGCCCTTGCGCTTGACGAGCTGCACGACGTTGTCTTTCTGTCCTTTCTCATATACCCAGCGGGCAATGAGGGCGCGGTTGCGCATGTGGGCTTCTTCGATGTTGGCGCCCGGACGGATGCGCACGAGCTGGGTGAGCAGGCCGTTCATCATGTAGGTGTAGTACTGGCTCTTGTAGGCCTCGGCATCGGGCGTGAGGCCCAGTTCCACCAGTTTGGCGTCGGGCAGGTAATAGAGGCCGAAGAGGTCGGCGCGTGCCTCCTCGATGGTCGAGCCGTAGGCGCGCAGGGTGTCGGGGTCGGTGTCCGGCAGAAGTTTGCCGCTGCCGTGTCCGAGGCATTCATGGAGGTCAGTGTGCAGGTCGTCGCAGATGTCGCCGTAGCGGCTGATGAGGCTGCGCGTGGCGTCGTCGATGACAAACTCGCGGTCCATGCCGCTGCCATGTGCGGCTTTGGCGTAGGCGCCGGTGAGGTTGCCGATGGTGACGCTCTTCGAGCCGTGCTCGCGGCGCACCCAGTCGGAGTTGGGCAGGTTGATGCCGATGGCCGTCGAGGGGTAGAGGTCGCCGCCGAGGATGGCCGCGGTGATGACCTTGGCCGATACGCCGCGCACCTTCTCCTTCTTGAAGCGGTCATCGACGGGCGAATGGTCCTCAAACCACTGGGCGTTGGCCGAGAGTTTCTCGGTGCGCTCGGTGGCCGCCAGGTCCTTGAAGTTGACGATGCTCTCCCACGACGCCTTCAGACCGAGGGGGTCGCCGTAGGTTTCGGTGAAGCCGATATTGAAGTCGATGCGGCTCTCGGTGTCCTTGAGCCAGTTGATGGAATAGCGGTCGAAGAGGCGCAGGTCGCCCGTGCGGTAGAAGGCCACGAGCAGGTCGATGGTGCGCTGCTGCTGCGGCGTGTCGGCATAGGGGCGTGCCTTCTCCAGGTTGTCCACGATGCGGTCGATGGCCTCGCCGTAGAGTCCGCCCGAGCGCCACACCTGCTCGAAGAGCATGCCGTCGGCATCGCGCTCCAGACGGCTGTTCATGCCCGTCATGACGGGTGTGGGGTCGAGGGGCGCCTTGCGTTGGGCATAGAAGGCCTCGGCTTCGGCCTGCGTGATGCCCGGGGCGTAGTAGTTGGCTGCCGAGGTGGCCACCAGGTCGTCGCCATCGCGCTGGTTGACGCGCATGGGCATGACGGCGGGGTCGAACATGACGGGGAAGAGTTCGTCGCAGAGGGCCTGCACCGTCTGTCCCTTCTCCAGCGGCAGGGCTTCGGCGGGCACGGCGGCGAGGGCGGCGCGGAGGTCGTCAGCGCTGAACTCGGGGAGGAATTTCTCGCAGCCGTAGTGGTGGTGTATGCCCGACGAGAACCACACGCGCTTGAGGTAGGTGGTCAGCGCGGTGAAGAAGGCGCTCCGGCGGTCGCCCCGGTAGTGGGTATAGACGGCCTCGAGCAGGCGCACGATGCGCAGGTTGTAGCGGCCGTTCTGGTCGAAGAGGATGTCGCGGCCGGAGAGGGCGGCTTCCTGCAGGTAGTAGATAAAGGTCTTCTCGCGCAGCGACAGACGCTCGAAGCCGTCAACGCGGTAGCGAAGCATCTGGATGTCGGCAAACTGCTCGTCGGTGTAGCGGAAGCCGTCGTCGGCCGTGGCGCTCTGAGCGTCGGCCAGCGTGGGGGCAGCCATGCACAGGGCTGCGGTAATCAGGGTCTTTTTCATCAGAAGTTCGTGGGGATAATGTGTTATCTCAAGTGGCGGTTATATCTTTTCTCTCGGCCTACGGTGGTGGCGTCGCCGTGTCCGGGCAGCACCGTGACGTCCTCGGGCAGGGTGAGCACCTTGCGTTGCAGCACGCTGACGAGGGTATCCTCGTCGCCGCCGGGGAGGTCGCAGCGGCCTATCTCGCCGTCGAAGAGGCTGTCGCCGCTCAGCAGGACGCCCTCGCTCTCTTCATAGAAGCATACGCCGCCGGGCGTATGACCGGGCGTGGCGATGACGCGCAGCCGCAGGGTGCCCACGGCGATGACGTCGCCTTCGGCAAAGGGTGCGCCGGGTGTGGGCAGGAGCAGGGGGAAGTCGCGGTGCAGGAACATGCGCATCTGCTCGGCCGCTGCGGCATAGGTGGCCTGCTCGTCGGTGGAGAGGCGCGGCAGGAGACCGTAGGTGGTGTGGACGAAGTCGGCCCCGAAGACGTGGTCGAAGTGGCCGTGGGTATAGAGGTTCTCCACGAGGGTCAGGCCGTGGTCGCTGACGTAGCGGGCGATGGCCTGCTTCTCTTCGGGGAAGTAGGCGCCGCAGTCGATGATGGCGGCCTGTCCGTGGTCGTCGCTCACGATGTAGCAGTTCTCCTCAATGAAGTTGCAAATGAAGCGCTGTATGGTCATGGCTTGTGCGTAGGTTGAATTTCTTTTAAGAAAAGGCGTGGGCGGCGTGGGCGTCAGGGGCAGCACACATAGACCACCTTCTTCGTTTCAAAGAAGGGGTCGTCGAAGACCGAGGCCAGGTCCCACGTCTCGGCCTGCTTCTTGAAGGGCAGCAGTTCGGCGTGGAGGTCGCCGCCCTTGAGGCATATCAGGCCGTTGGGCAGGGCGTTCTGCCCGCCCTTTTGTATATTCTTGCGCACCAGGCGCATCAGTTCGTCGGTCTGCATCACGGCGCGCGACACGACGAAGTCGTACTTTCCCTTCTCCTCGATGACATTGCGGTGGACGGCCACGGCGTTCTTCAGGCCGATGGCGTCGATGACGGCCTGCGCCACGCGAATCTTCTTGCCTATGCTGTCGAGCAGGGTAAACTGCACCTCGGGGAAGAGGATGGCCAGGGGGATGCCCGGAAAGCCGCCGCCCGTGCCGATATCCATCACGGTGGTGCCCGGGCGGAAGGAGATGACCTTGGCTATGCCCAGACTGTGCAGGACGTGGTGCAGGTAGAGGTTGTCGATGTCCTTGCGCGAGATGACGTTGATCTTGGCGTTCCACTCGCGGTAGAGGGCGCCGAGCTGTTCCATCTGCGCCTTCTGCTCAGCGCTGAGGTCGGGAAAGTATCTGTAGATTTGGTCTGCGGTCATGGGGATGGTGGGGGATATGGTGGGGGAATTGGGGAAAGGGCGAGGGGGGAATTGGGGAAAGGATGGGAGGGCTTAGGCGCCGCCGGCGTCAGCCCAAAGTGAAGGCGTCGGCATCAGCCCAGGGTGAAGGCGTCGGCGTCAGCAAGGACGGCAAACTTGCTGCGGAAGGCCGTGAGGCGCTCCATGTCTATCCGGGCGCTGACGACGGCTTCGGGCTCGGGAGCGCCATCGCCGAGGCGGGCCACGGCGGCCACGTCGCGACCATAGGCATCGACCACGACGGTGCCGCCATCGTAGGCGCAGAGGGGGTCGTTACCCGTGCGGTTGACGGCGCAGACGTAACACTGGTTTTCGATGGCGCGGGCACGGACCAGGGTGTCCCAGGCGCGGCGTCGGCTGGCGGGCCAGTTGGCCACATAGACCAGCACATCATAGTCGCCGCGGTTGCGGGCGAAGACGGGGAAGCGCAGGTCGTAGCATATCTGCCACATGAAGCGCACGCCGTCGATGGTCACCACCGTGCGGCTGTGGCCGGGGCGGTAGTGGGCGGGCTCGCCGCCGTAGGTGAAGAGGTGCACCTTGTCGTAGGTGGCGCAAAGGCCCTCGGGCCCGGCCACCACCAGACGGTTGACGGCTTGCGGGGCATCGGCGGCGGTCTGCGGGGCAGCGTCGGTCTCGGCGGCTATGGGCAGCGAGCCGGCGATATAGACGCCGCGGCGGCGGGCCTCGGCCTCCATCCACGTCAGGGCGTGGCGGCCTTGCTCGAGAGTGTGGGCATCGGGCTGCGTGTTGAAACCTGTGGCCCACATTTCGGGCAGCACATACAGGCGGGCGCCGGGGTGACGGTCCATGAGGGCTGCCACGCGGCGGATATTGGCGTCGGCGTCGCCCCAGACAATGTCGGTCTGCAGCAGGGCTATTTCCATCGTTTCGGTTTTTTCTGAGGTGTGGCGGCCGGACGGCCGGCGGCATTCTGGCGGGCGGCGGCGTTTTTTTGGCGGCCGCCGGCGGGCGTGGCGGGACGACCATTGCCATGGCCGTTGCCGCGCGGGCTGTCGCCATGGCCGGCAGTGCCCCCGAACAGGCGGGGGATGAGGTCGGCGCGGCCCATGCGGCGCAGTTCGGCCATGATGGGGCCACGCTCTTCGGGCTTGTACCAGAAGAAGAACATGCGCTGGCGCTGCTTCTCCTCGTCGGTGCGGGCGGAGAACACGGGGGCCAGGGTGTAGGGGTGGTAGCCGCTGTACCACGCGTCGGTGGCCAGGGTCATAGGCGTGGGGGTGAAGTCCTGCACCTGCTCCAGACGGAAGTCCATATCCTTCGTCTCGACGGCGAGCATGGCCATGTCTTCGGCCGTACAGCCGGGATGGGACGAGATGAAATAGGGGATGACCTGCTGGCGCAGACCGGCCTCGCGACAGATGCGGTCGAAGTGGGCCTTGAAGGTGTGGAACAGGGCGAAGGGGGGCTTGCGCATCAGGCGCAGCACGTCGGGGGCGGTGTGCTCGGGGGCCACCTTCAGACGGCCCGACACGTGGTTGACGATGAGTTCGCGCATATAGGCTTGGGCGGCCTTCTGCAGCGCGGGGTCTTTATAGGGGTGGAGCAGCAGGTCGTAGCGCACGCCGCTGCCAATGAAACTCTTCTTGATGCCGGGCAAGGCATCGACGGCGCGGTAGATGTCGAGCAGGGGCCGGTGGTCGGCGTCGAGGTTGGGACAGACGGTGGGGGCCAGGCACGAGGGCTTGCGACATACGGCGCAAAGACTGGCGTCGCGGCCGTGCATGCCGTACATATTGGCCGACGGACCGCCCAGGTCGGAGAGATAGCCCTTGAAGTCGGGCATGGCGATGACCTGCTTCACCTCGGCCAGGATGCTCTCTTTGGAACGGCTGGAGATGAACTTGCCCTGGTGGGCGGAGATGGTGCAGAAGGCGCAGCCGCCGAAACACCCGCGATGCAGGTTGACGGAGAAGCGGATCATCTCGAAGGCCGGTATGCGCTTGCCGCGGTATTTGGGATGGGGCAGCCGCGTATAGGGGAAACTGAACGAGCGGTCTATCTCGGCCGTGGTCATGGGCGGGAAGGGGGGATGGACAACGGTCCAACGGTCGCCCACACGCTGCAGCAGGCGCTGGGGGTGCAAGCGGTTGCTCTCCTCCTCGATATGGCGGAAGTTGGCGGCGTATTTCTTGCGGTCGGCCAGGCAGTCTTCGTGACTGTTCAGCACGATGTCGTCGTCGCAGATGCCGCCGGGGATGTCGGCTTCGCGCTCGAGCACGACGGTCTGGCGCACGGGCTTGCGGCGCACGGCCTTTCGGAAGGTCTGCACGGTGCAGCGGCCCGTGGCATCGAGCCCCTCGCTGTCGATGAGGCGCAGCAGGGCCGCCATGGGCAGTTCGCCCATGCCGTAGATGACCATGTCGGCCCCGGCGTCGCTCAGTATGCCGGGGCGCAGGCGCTGCTGGATATAGTCGTAGTGGGTCAGACGACGCAGCGATGCCTCGATGCCGCCGAGCACCACGGGGACATCGGGCCAGAGCTGCTTGAGAATCTGCGTATAGACGATGGTGGGATATTCGGGCCGCTGGTCGTGGCGCCCGTCGGGACTGTAGGCGTCCTCAGAACGCAGGCGGCGGGCGGCGGTATATTTGTTCACCATCGAGTCCATCGCTCCCGGCGCGACGGCAAAGAACAGGCGCGGACGCCCCAACTTCTTGAAGTCGCGGTAGTCGCCATGCCACGAGGGCTGCGGCACGATGGCGATGCGGTAGCCCTCGGCCTCGATCAGGCGGCCGATGACGGCAGCGCCGAACGAGGGGTGATCGACGTAGGCATCGGCTGAGAAGAGGATGACGTCGGCCTCGTCCCATCCGCGCAGGTCCATCTCTTTGCGCGTGACGGGAAGCCAGTCGGTGAGTTGCAGTTCGGGCATAACGGGGGATGACAGGAGAAGGGAGGAGGGGGAATAAAAGGGTCTTGCGCGGCTCAGGCTTCGGCGGCTTCGGCAGCTTCGGCGGCTTCGGCGGCTTCGGCAGCATCGGCCGGCGCCAGACTGTCCTTCTGCTTGTTGTAGAGGGCGATGAGGTTGCGCAGGCCGTAGGCTTTCATCTTATCGTGGTAGATGACGTCGATACAGAGGTCGAGCAGGTCCTTGCTGTCTTCGCTGCTGTGGGCGATGAGGGCGCGGATGGTCATCTTGAGTTTGTCGAGCACGGTTTCGTCCACGATGCCCGTCGAACCGACGAGGCCGTCAAACAGACTGTATTTCTTTATCGTGCTGAGGTTCTCGGCGGTAATCTGCAGGTGTCGCGTGCCGCTCTCGTTGAGTTGGATGTCGAACATGGCAATAGAGGGGAAGTGAAAGGTCTGTGTCTTTGCAAAACGTTTTAGGGCGCCGGCATGCGCCGCTTGCCCGTGGGGCAAAAATACAAAAAAATTGGGACCGAGGGCGCGATGGCCCGCCCTATTCTTCCCCATGCCCGCGTCCTTTCATGCTTTCCTCTCTACCGAGGCGGCGCCTCCTCACTGCTCCCGCCTCAGTTCTTCATACAAATATACCGGGCCCAAGTGCCAGTATTTGGTGCTCTCGGGGGATACTCGAATACTCTCGGGGAGTACTTTGCCGTCCAGCCGCATACTATTTTGACCCCGCGTCAGTCATGTAGCCGCTATACGCCTTCTTCTCTTATCTTTGGTCCCTTACGACAACACCTGCCGGCCGCGCTATGATGTCGCGGCCGGCAGGTGTGTATGTGAGCGGCTTTTGCTGTGAGAAGGCGCCTTCGTGGCGCGTGGCGTCAGATGAGGGGGATGCCGTGGGCGGCACATTCCTGACGCATGCTGTCGGGCCAGAGGCCGGCCTGTATCTCGCCGATGTGGGCCTTGCGCAGGTAGAGCATGCAGAGGCGCGACTGGCCGATACCGCCGCCGACGCTCAGCGGGAGCGAGCCCTCGACAAGGCGGCGGTGGAAATAGAGATTGAGGCGCTCCTCCTTGCCGCTGTCGTGAAGCTGGCGCAGCAGGGCCTCGCGATCGACGCGGATGCCCATCGACGAGAGTTCGAACGAGCGGCCCAGCACGTCGTTCCAGACCATGAGGTCGCCGTTCAGACCGGCCATGCCGGCCTCGTTGACGGTGGAGTAGTCGTCGTAGTCGGGGGCACGCAGGTCGTGCGGCTGTCCGTCGCCGAGCGGTCCGCCGATGCCGATGATGAAGACGGCGCCGTGCTCGCGGGTGATGCGGTCTTCACGCTCACGCGGCGTGAGCGTGGGATAGCGGCGGCGCAGTTCTTCGGCATGGATAAAGACCACCTCTTCGGGCAGCGTGGGCTTGAGTTGGGGGAAGCGCTCGCAGACCAAGAACTCCGTGCGGAGCATGGCGGCATAGATGCAGCGCACGGTGCGCTTGAGGTAGGCCAGGGTGCGGTCGGCGGGGGTGATGACCTTCTCCCAGTCCCACTGGTCGACGTAGAGCGAGTGGATGTTGTCCAGTTCCTCGTCGGCGCGGATGGCGTTCATGTCGGTATAGATGCCGTAGCCGGGCTTCACCTCATAGTCGGCCAGCGTCAGGCGTTTCCATTTGGCCAGCGAGTGGACCACCTCGGCCTGTGCGTCGCCCAGGTCCTTGATGGGGAAGGTGACGGGGCGCTCCTTGCCGCTAAGGTCGTCGTTGATACCCAGACCGCGCAGCACGAACAGGGGACCCGTCACGCGGCGAAGGCGAAGGCCCGTGGCCAGGTTGTCCTGAAAGAAGTCTTTGATGACTTTGATACCCTGCTCGGTTTCATACTTGTCGAGCAGGGGGTTGTAGTTTGTGGGGATGATGAGTTGACTCATTGTTTCATTCTGCAAATATGAGCGCAAAGATACGCCTTTATTTGATAGTACAAAGCCTTTCCCGCTGTTATTTTGCTATTTTCTCAGCATTGACACCTATGCCGGCGCCTACCCCCGAGCGGCGTCGTCGGTAGGGGTGCAGCCAAACTCCTCGCGGTAGCATTTGCTGAAATAGGACGGCGAGGAGAAGCCCGTGGCATAGGCCACTTCGGCGGAAGCCATGCCGCGCTGCAGGCATTCGCGGGCCCGGTTGAGGCGTGCCTTGCGCAGGAGATCGAGGGGGGCCAAGCCGGTGAGGGCCTTCACCTTACGGTAGAGTTGCGTGCGGCTGTAGGCCATGTCGCGCGCCATCTCCTCGACGCCATAATCGGCATCGGCCAGGTGCTGCTCGATGTGGCAGCGCAACTTGGTGGCGAAGTCCTTGTCGGCGTTCGGCACGACCAGTTTTTCGGGCAATCCGGTGCCCTGTGCCATCAGGGCGCGTAGCCGGCGCCGGTTTTCGCAGAGCGCCAGCAGGCGTGCCCGCAGCATGGCGCAACTGAACGGTTTGGCGATGTAGGCGTCGGCCCCACCCTCGTAGCCCGCGATGCGCTCCTCGTCGAGGGCGCAGGCCGTGAGCATCACGACGGGCGTGCAGCCTATCTCTTCGTCCCGGCGTATGGCCTTGAGGCAGGCCATGCCGTCCATCACGGGCATCATCATGTCGCAGACGATGAGGTCGGGGCGCAGTTTGCGGGCCTGCTCCAGACCGTCGGCCCCGTTGGCCGCCGCTGCCACGCGAAATTGGGCCGCCAGCATCATGGCCAGATAGCGCCGGATGTCCTCGTTGTCGTCGATGACCAGCAGCAGGGGGCGGTTGGCGTCGGCCTCCTCCGTACCGGGGGCGGCGGCTATGGCGGCGGTGTTGGCCGTGTTGGCCGTGTCGCCGGCGGCGGCTTCGCAAGCCGTGGCCGCCGCGGCGTCCGACAAGAGTTCTACGGGATTGATGTGCATCGCGCCGGGCCCTGCCGCCTGCTCCACACCGTCGGGCGGCGCCGGCTGTTCGTAGAGCGTGGCCACGAAGGTAGCGCCTTGGCCGGGTCCTGCGCTTTCGGCCTTGATGTCGCCGCCGTGCATCTGGGCGAAGCCCTGGGCCACGGTCAGGCCTATGCCCGAGCCTCCGGCCAGGTCGTCGGTCTGATAGAAGCGGTCGAACACGCGGTCAACCTGCTCGGCGGTCATGCCGCGCCCGCTGTCGGAGAGGCGCAGGGTCAGCAGGCGGCTGCTGCCGGGGGTGCCGGTCGTCGCGGCGGTGAGGCTGATGTGCCCGCCGTCGGGGGTGAACTTGAAGGCGTTGCTCAGCAGGTTGAAGCAGATGCGCTCCACCTTCTCCTCATCGAGCCAGAGCACGTCGCCGTCGGCACTGAGCGACGAGGTATCGGCGGTGAGGCTGATGTGGTGGGCCGTGGCCATGGGCTGAAACTGGCGTGTCCACTCGTCCAACCGTTGCGCCAGCGGCACGCGGCTCAGGTGCATCGCCATGCGGCCCGACTCCATGCGGCGCACATCGAGAATCTGCGAGACGAGGCGCAGCATCACCGCCACGTTGCGCCGTGCGATGGCCAGGAGGGCTTGCGCCTCGCCGTCGGTCTGCGCCTTGGCCTGCAACTGTTCGAGCGGCCCGGCGATGAGGGTGAGCGGCGTGCGGAAGTCGTGCGAGACATTGGTGAAGAAGTTCAGTTTCGACTGTGTGACCTCCTCCACATGCCGCGCCATGCGCACCAGTTCGTCGCGCTGCTCCTCGAGCAGTCGGTTCTGCTGCGCCAAGCGCTCGTTCCACTTCACCTTCAGCCAATAGGCGCGCAGGGTCACGCCGAAGAGGGCCAGCGCCAGGAGCACGGCCCCCACGGCCAGGAAGAGCAGGAGGCGCTGCGCGTGATACTGGCTCAGGGTGGTGTTGAGCTGCGAGCCGAGGCGTGTGAGGCGCATCTCGCGCTCCTCCATCTGTTGCTCCTGCTGGCGAAAGAGGCTCACATTGTCCTTGGTCACCAAGGCGGTGGTCAGGGCCTGGTGGCGTTCATAGGGTTGGCCTTCGAGTATATTGAGGGCCACGTCCATCACGCGGTCGCCCGCCGTGGGGTAGATGAGGGTGGCCGCTATGCGTCCCTGCTCCACGAGGTCCAGGCCCAGTCCGCCCACATTGAGCGCGTCCACGCCGACAATCACGGGCTGATGCCCCCGGGCCTGCATCTCCCGGGCCACGGCAGCCGCCATGGGGTCGTTGTGGGCAAAGATGAAGTCGGGGCGTTGGCCCTCAGCCAGCATACGGCGCGCGGCCTCTGCCGCCCCGTGGGCATTCCATCCGCCATCGGCGGGCGGGAGCAGGCGAAACTGCGGATGGCGGGCCATCTCGTCGGCGAAGCCGCGGGCACGGTCGGCTGCGGGCGTGCTTCCGGCCAGTCCCGTGACCTGCCACACCGTACCGCCCTCGGGGTGGGTCGCCACGAAATAGCGGGCGGCATCGCGCCCCACCTTGAGGTTGTCGCCGCCCACAAAGGCCGTATAGCGTGCCGTGCGCACCTGACGGTCCACCACCAAGACGGGGATGCCTGCGGCCTCGGCGCGCTCGATGGCGGCGCCCACGGTGTCGGCCTCGTTGGGGGCCACTATAATAAGGTTGACCCCTTCGCTCACAAAACTGTCTATCTGGGCCACCTGGCGGCTGCTGTGGTCGGCGGCATGGCGGAAGTGGAGTTGCACATCGGAGCGGACAGCGGCCACGGCGCGCATCTCGCGGTTCATCTGGCTGCGCCAATCGTCGTCGCTGCACTGCGACACGCCGATGCGGTAGCGGGGCTCGGCCTTGCGGCAGCCCGTCAGCACCGCACAGGCGCAGAGGGCAACCAAGGCCAAACCGGTAATCCAAGAGCGGAAGGGACGAGTAAACATGGTTCGGGGGATAGTCTGATTTAAGGTTATCGCCGCAAAGGTAGCGGTTTTGCCCAAAATACACAAAGTCCCTCGGAGCGGAATTTGCGGCGCCGGCGGCCTGCGTCCCGCCAAAGGGGGAGGCGCATGAGCGGCGAGGGCGGGCGAAGGGCGGGCGAAGGACTGTCAATGGCGTTGCAAAGGCTGTCAATGGCGTTGCATCGCACCATTTCTTACAGTGGATGAAGCATTTATGACAGCGTCGGCTGGCCGGCCGTTCTACTTTTGCACCGTCGGAAGCGGCCAAGTGGAGCCGCCCCGGCAGTCACCACACCTCCTAAACTTTTTTTTCAACAAGCACCTTAAATCTTTCTTATTGCTTATGAAAAACTCATCTCCCTTCCATGCCTTGTGTCTGAAGGCCATCCCCCTCATGGCGGCGGCCAACCTGACGCTTCCGGCCATGGCGCAGAGCGAAAGCAAGGACTCCCTGCGCACACCATCGAAAGAAGAAAACGGGCGCAACGTCATGCTCAACGCGGCCAGTGCCAACGGTCCGCGCGAAATCTCCATCGGTCTGCCCGGCGGCGACGTCAACGTGCTGGAGAACGGCCTGCCCGTGGTCTATAACAACAATCCGCACAACATCAACACCCACTGGCGCGGCGACGGCAGCCTGGGGCACACAGGACTGCTCAAAATCTCGGAGACGGCCATCACCACGGGCAACATTGGCTACGCCGTCAATTCGTTTGACCAACTGGGAACGGACGCCACACAACCGTTTGGCGGCCTCGTCAACTACAACACCAACCACTTTGGCAAGCAGCAGTTTGACGTCAATGTCAACGGCGCCCTGGGCAACGGCTGGTATTACAGCGGCAGCACCTACCAGAATTTTGACCCGGGCAGCTTCAAACTCCGCTTTGCGCAGTATCAGGATCGCACAGAGATTTATAAATTTGCCCTCAGTAAGGTCTATGCCGGCGGCCGCGGCCGTCTGTCGGCCATCTACCACTACAGCAACTCCCACTGGCTCTCGAACGCCACGACGGGGGCGCCCTTCATCTACGTGGGCGATGGCTCGGTGAAGGAGATACCGGGCTTCTCGCTCGGCACGTCGTCTTATCTGCCCAACCAGTCGAACATCCTCTATATGGACATGCGCGACGGACAGGTCAAGCAGACCAGCCTCTACGACGCCACCGCCAGCCGGGGCAACCAGATCACCCTGCTCAACACCTACAAGTGGGACAACGGCCTGGAGTGGGACACGCGCCTCAAGTATGACCACGCGATGGGCTCCTACCTCTACCAGACGCCCATGGCCATGTCGGAGGTGGACGCCTCGGCGGGCTACATGCTGAAAGCGGCCGACGGCTCGCTCTCGCCCTATGCCGGACACGTGCAGAGCCGCATGTCGTGCTTCAACCGGGGCTATATGGACGAACTCTTCCTCACCTCCGAGCTTAGCCGCAAGCTGCACAACATGACCTGGCGCGTGGGACTGAACCAGTGGCACTACAAGGTGGACTACGCTTCGTGCACCACCATGTACGACCACACCGTCGAGGCTAACCCGCAGATGCTCTACGGCTCATCGACCGACAAGACGCACTACTATGGCAACACGCCCTACTACAACTTCAACCAGAATGCCTCAGAGTACTATAAAGGAGATGAAAACAAACTGGCGCTCTATGCCACCCACGAGTGGGACATCACGCCCAAGTGGAACGCCTACTACGGCGCACGCCTGGAATGGCAGCACACGCAGGGCGAGAACGCTGCCGTGCGCAATGCCGACGGCAACTATGTAGGGCGCTTTGCCAACTACCACCTGGGGGCCACTGCCGCCGACGGCACGCTCATTGCCCCCACGCCCTACGAATACGACTGGCTCAACATGGCCTTCACCGCGGCACTGACGTATAAGGTGAACAGCCGGTTTGGCTTCACGGGCGACTTCACCTACAACACCCAGCGGCCCAAGATGAACGACTTCTCGCCGGCCGAGATGCCCAACACGGGGCGCATCGCCATCCCCCTCGGGCGTGTGGGTATCTACTACAACAACGACTGGCTCAGCCTGACCTCGCTCGTCTCCTACATTGGCAAGACCAACAACAACTCTACGCTCAACCTCATCAACCCCAACGATGACCACGACGTAAAGGCTTCGGCCCTCACCTACGACATCGAGACCATCGGCTGGACCACCGACGCCGTCGTCAAGCCTTTCAAGGGCTTCGACCTGCACTTCCTCTTCACCTACCAGCGGCCGAAGTATAAGAAGTACGAAACGAGCGTCACCTTCAGCGACGGTACGGTCAGCGGCATCAATGCCACGGGCAACATCGTGACGGAGATTCCCAAGGTGCTCATCGAGCTCGACCCGTCCTACACCTTCCTGAACGACAACCTGCGCGTGTGGGCCTCCTTCCGCTACTTCTCGAAGACCTACGCCAACATCAAGAATGCCTACTACTTCAACGGCCGCTGGGAGACCTTCGGCGGCGTAGAATGGAAGGCCGGCAAGCGCCTCACGCTCGGTGCCACGGCCATCAACTTCCTCAACCAGACGGGTGCCAAGGGCAGCATTGCCGGTGCTGAACTCGTGGACAAGGAGGATGCGGCCCGGTATAACGGCACATGGATGTCGGGCAGCTATATCCGCCCCTTCACCGTGGAATTTTCTGCCAAAATAACCTTCTGACCTTCTATCTTTCAAAACCATTCCACCTCTTCGCGCCATCGATGGCGCCTCATACACACTATCACCATGACTACTCCTCATATTCTCCCCTCCACCCTCCTTCTTTCGGCAGCATCGCTCTGCCTCGCCTCCTGCCACAACGCCGGCGACGACCTCTCCTTTGCCCATCAGGGCGACACGCTCACCGTGGTCCACGTGGGCCGCGAGGCCCGGTTTGTCCTCCTGCCTGTTCAGGAGAACCAACCCGAAGCCCAGGTCATGCTCGGCGACGTACCGATGGACGTGCGCCTGGCAGTCGATAAGGTCGATTACACCGTGCCTTTCCCCCTGCGCGACGGTGCCGACAGCCTCGTCGTGCGCGGCCTGGCGGCCAACGCCGTGGCCTGGCAGCAGATGGCTCTGGCCGACACCTTCGACGTGGCCAACCGCGAAACTTTCCGTCCGCTCTACCACCATACGCCGGCCTACGGCTGGATGAACGACGCCAATGGCCTGGTATATAAGGATGGGGAATATCACCTCTACTTCCAGTACAATCCCTACGGCTCTGTCTGGGGCAACATGCACTGGGGCCACTCCGTCAGCCGCGACCTCGTCCACTGGCAGCACCTGCCTGCCGCCATCGAGCGCGACACGATGGGCCATATCTTCAGCGGCTCGTGCGTGGTTGACAGCAAAAACTCGGCCTCGACGGGCAAGGACAACATCATCGCCTTCTACACCTCGCACCGCAACACCACGCCGGGCCACCAGCGCCAGCAGCAGTGCATGGCCTACAGCTCTGACAACGGCCGCACCTTCACCAAGTATGAGGGCAACCCCATCGTCACGCCCTTCGACGGCTTGGAGAACTTCCGCGACCCGAAGGTCTTCTGGTATGCGCCGGAGGAGAAATGGGTGATGATTGTCAGCGCCGACAAGAACATGCGCTTCTACGAGAGCCACGACCTCAAGCAGTGGGCGTACATGAGCGAATGGGGCGAGGGCTACGGACCGCAGCCCAACCAGTTTGAGTGCCCCGACTTCATCCAGCTTCCTGTGGATGGCGACGAGCAGAACCAAAAGTGGGTGATGATTGTCAACATCAACCCGGGCTTCGTCTCGGGCGGCAGCGGCACAATGTACTTCACGGGCGACTTCGACGGCCACCGCTTCACGCCCGACACCGCACCGAACGTCACCAAGTGGCTCGACTGGGGCAAGGACCATTACGCCACCGTGTGCTACTCCAACACGCCGGGACGCACCATCGCCATGCCGTGGATGAGCAACTGGCAGTATGCCAACCTCACGCCCTCGAACGGACAGTTCCGCTCGGCCAACGCCCTGCCCCGCGAACTCAAACTTTACACTGCTGCCGACGGCCAGCTCCTCCTCAGCGCTGCCCCCGTGGCCGAACTGGAGGCCCTGCGCGGTGAGGCGCAGCAGGTAGGTGATTTCACGCTGGGTGAGAAGAAGGTGAATGCCGTGGGCAAGGACGGCGCCTTCGAACTGGTCTTCACCATCCGGCCTTCTGACAAAGGACGCAGCGGTGTGGAAATCTACAACGAAAAGGGCGAAAAGACGCTCGTCTATTTCGACGCCGAAAAGCAGCGCGTGGTGATGGACCGCGCCGAGAGCGGCATCATAGACTTTGGCAAGGGCGTTCAGCCGCACCAGTTGGAAACCGATGCCTCCAAACGGGCCTGCGTGGATGGCCTGATCCACTTCGTCAACGACTTTGCCCATGCCACCTGCGCTCCCGTCGAGAAGAAGGCCGAGGGTCACGAGGTGCGCATCTTCGCCGACCGCTCTTCCATCGAACTCTTCGTCGATGGCGGCCGCGTGGCCATGACCAACCTCGTGTTCCCCACCAAGCCCTACGACCGTCTGCGCTTCTTCAGCGACGGCGAAGCCCATGTGGAGAATGCCACCATTTACACCATAAAACTCTAACCACTCCCCCCCACTGCGAAGCCTGTAGGCCGATAAGCCGGCCGGCCCTGAGCCGCCCGCTGCCAGACTGATGACAGATACCGGATGACAGATTATTGATGAAACATGAGATTGAAGGGCCTCACAGGCTTCGCATTTTCCCCATCCTTCCCAACAACCATACCGCCATGTCCAAACGCCATAAACTTGTCCTGCTGCCCGTGCTGCTGTGCTTCTTCACCATGGGCTTCGTTGACCTCGTAGGCATCGCCTCAAACTACGTACAGAAAGACCTTAATCTCACCGATGCCGAGGCCAACCTCTTCCCCTCGCTCGTGTTCTTCTGGTTCCTGCTGTTCTCCGTGCCCACGGGCATCCTCATGAACCGCATCGGCCGCAAGCGCACCGTGCTCCTCTCGCTCGCCGTGACCTTCGTGTCGCTGCTGCTCCCCCTCTTCGGCGAGAGCTACGCCCTGATGCTCGCCGCCTTCTCGCTGCTGGGCATCGGCAATGCGCTCATGCAGACCTCGCTCAATCCTCTGGTGAGCAACGTGGTGAGCGGCGAGGCCCTCACCTCCACCCTCACCTTCGGGCAGTTTGTCAAGGCCATCGCCTCGTTCGTGGCCCCGCTGCTGGCTGCCTGGGGTGCTACGGGCGGTCTGCCCATCGCGGGCCTCGACTGGCGCATCCTCTTCGCCGTATATGGCATCATTGCCGTAGGCGCGGTCTTTGCCCTCTCGGCAACGCCCATCGACGAGCAGCAGGCCGACGAAGCCTGCGGTTTCACTGCCACACTGGCTCTGCTGCGCCAGCCCTTCGTGCTGCTGGCTTTCTGCGGTATCATGTGTCATGTGGGCATCGACGTGGGCACCAACACCACGGCGCCGCGCCTGCTCATGGAGTATGCTGGGCACAGCCTCGAGACGGCGAGCTTCGCCACCAGCATCTACTTCGTGTGCCGTACGCTGGGCTGCCTGCTCGGCAGCGGTCTGCTGAGACGATTCCAGCCCCGTAGCATCCTCGCCGTGAGCGCCTGCCTCATGCTCGCCGCCCTGGTCGGACTCCTCACGCTGCGCACCGAAACGGCCCTCTATGTGTGCATCGGCCTCATCGGCCTGGGCAACAGCAACGTCTTCCCCATCATCTTTGCCCAAGCCCTGCGACGCAATCCGCGCCAAGCCAACGCCGTCAGTGCGCTCATGATTATGGGCCTTATCGGCGGCACCATCTTCCCCCTGCTCATGGGGGCCGCCTCCGACGCCATCGGACAACAGGGGGCCGTGGCCGTCATGCTGGTGGCTGCCATCTACCTTTGCTTCTTCCAGTCGCGCATCGGGCGCTGCTGACCGTATAATCTTATCTTCTCACTCTGAAAAAAAACAAGACCAATCTATGAAACGACCGATTGTTGTAGGTATGGGCGAAGCGCTCTGGGATGTGCTGCCCGATGGTAAACAGATAGGCGGCGCACCCGCCAACTTCGCCTTCCACGCCGGACAGGCCGGCATGGATGCCCGCGTGGTCAGTGCCGTGGGCAACGATGCCCTGGGCTCCGAAACGCTCGACGCCCTGCGCGGCAAGCAGCTGAACGTCGAGGCCGTGGCGCGTGTGGACTTCCCCACGGGGGTCGTCAACGTCACGCTCAGCGAGCAGGGCATTCCGCAGTATGACATTCTCCAAGGGGTGGCCTGGGACAACATCCCCTTCACGCCGCAACTCGAAGCCCTGGCCCGCGAGGCACAGGCCGTATGCTGGGGTTCACTCGCGCAGCGCAGCCCCGTAACGGCCGCCACCATCCTGCGCTTCCTCGATGCCATGCCCTCGGACGACGGCCGCCTGAAGGTCTTCGACATCAACCTGCGCCAGCAGTTCTACTCGCTCGAAGTCATCGAGGCCTCGGCGCAGCGGGCCAACATCATGAAGCTCAACGACGAGGAACTGGTCATCCTGAGCCACATGCTCCAGTTGGGCACGACAGACGTGGAGACGCAGTGCCGCACGCTGCTGTCACGCTACGCGCTGCACATGCTGGTGCTCACCTGCGGCACCAACGGCAGCTATATCTATACGGCCGACGAGACGTATTTCCGCAAGACGCCCCTCGTGCAGGTGGCCGACACCGTGGGCGCGGGCGACAGTTTCACCGCCACCTTGGTGAGCGACCTGCTCCGTGGCACGCCCATCGCCGAGGCTCACGAACACGCCGTCAAAGTGGCGGCCTTCGTCTGCACGCAGAAAGGCGCCATGGCCGAATGGCCGGCACAGGGTTTTTGACATGGCTTCCACATGGCTGTAACATGAGGGGGCGCGTCAGAATGGTCAAGCGGCAACGGCAATAGCCACGCCGCAGATTGGCCATTCCGGCGCGCCCCGCTCTATAAGCAACATAAATTATGCCACGGCAACAAACTCGTTATTGTCCACCGTGGCAAAATCCACCACGCGGGCCCGCACCTGCTCCGTCTCGCCATTGGACTTCAGGCGTGTCACCGGCACGCCATCTCGCAGATACCCATACTTCTCCTCATTGATCTGCATGAGTGTCTGCGAGCTCATATAGCCTGTCATGCGCTCTATGGCCTCTGCCAGCTGTTTGTCTGTCATCCATGCGTTGAGGCGTTTCAGTGCCAGCCGCAGGTGGCGGGTCAGCACCACGTCATGTTGGCTCTTTCGCCCGAGCGTCCCATGTTCGCCGAGCACCTCGCTGTCGAAGGCATACACCGACTTCCAGCCGAGCTCCTTCTCCAGGAGCTCAGCCGTCGATTGCTGTATCAGCAGGTCTTCGCTATAGTC
>JALEZQ010000052.1 GCA_022772475.1 Bacteroidales bacterium
TAGGGGCGGAACTTGATCATGTTCTCCTCCATCCATGCTTCGGGCAGGCGGCGTCCGTTCTGGTCGCGCCAGTAGTCGATGCGGTAGCCGGCCTTGGGGTAGGCGCGGAGGATGACCTCCTCGCCCGGGGCATAGGTGTAGGTCTCGGGTTGGCCGTTGGCATCCACCGTGCCGCGTGCGCTGTTGCTGGTCTTCACCGTGACGGTCACAGCCTTCTGGGCAGCGGCCTGTACGTTGACCAACACTTCGTAGCACATGCGGTTGAGCGTGCCGGCTGCGGGGAAGGCCTTCGTCGTGGCGTCGTAGTTCGTCTTCCATGCACCGTCAAAGCGCAAGCGCAGGTGGGTGATGCCCGTGGGCATGTCGAAGGGCAGCGTCACCTTCAGCGGACCGCTGCACGGTGCCTGACTGGTGCTGTTGAAGGTGCCACGCACGCCCAGCAGTTCGTCCTTCATATTAAATGTGCCGTCGGCATTCAGGTCCAGATAGGCCGAGAGGTAGGTGTAGGCCATGCCGCCGGCGTCCTGCCAGTCGAGGGTGAAGACACCACCCGGCGCAGCCGTCACCGGTGTGGGCAGCGCATTATACAAGTTGTCCGGACAGGCCGAGGCCGTGTAGAGCGTAGATTGCTCGCCATATTGCGTCAGCGTGATGGAAGAGAGATACTGGTTGTAGTTGCGGATGTCGCCCATGTCGCTCGTGTCCGATGCCGGCACACCCCACTTGTTGATGGCGAAGTGGGCGGTGAAGGTCGCCTCGGCAGCGCCGTAGTAGGTATAGGTGTTGGCCGTCGAAACGGTGCGTCCCTCTTGGTCGGTCCAGCCGATGAAGTCGTAGCCGGCTGCCGGTGTGGCGGTGATGGTCACCGCTTCGGTGTTGGTCACCGATTTCTGACTCGTGCCCACAATGCTCACCGTGCCCTGTCCGGCCTGAGCAGTCTGCACGCGGACGGTGCGCGGCGTGGTGATGTGGTCTTTCAGGATGATGGAGAAGGCTATCTGCGTGCCGTCGTCCAGACTGAGGCCGGCCTTGACACTGCCCGTCACGCTGGAGGCAGGAATCTGCACGTCGGTTGTGCCGAAGGTCTCGTTTTCAGCCATCATGCCGTCGCCGTTGAGGTCGATGGCCAGCGTGGCCTTCGCGCCGTCGGGAATCTGCATGTTCATGCTGAAGGTCTCGCCGCGGTAGGCTTCGGGACAGTAGGTCGCGGTGAGGTCGGAGGTTAGCGTGCGGTAGGCTATGTACATCTTGCCGCCGTCGATGGTGAGGGGTAGGAAATGCTTGGCGACGAGGCGGCGCGCCGTGGTTCTGCTGTCGCCCTGCGGCACGTTGCTGTAGGTCTTGGTGGCATCGTGTGCCCATGCCCATTCGTCGGTAAACCAGTCCTTGCCTTGACAGTCGTTGTCGAAGAAGTATTTCCAGCGCGGGTAGTAGTAGTCGCGCATGATGCCCTGCCACATGCGGTAGGAGTAGTCGCGCAGACCGCCGCCGTTAGCCTGCTGGCGGTCGCCCCATGTGGTGATGAGCGTGCGTGCGTTGTTCAGTTCGAGCCATTGGCGGTCGGCCTCTGTCGTGCCCTTGCTCTCGTCGGCGATGTGGCGCGCCATCTGCGTCCAGCGTCCCAGCATGAAGTTTTCGTTCGTGCCCAGCAGTTCGTCGATGTCCAGAATCAACTGCAGGAAGGCCTTCTTGCGCGCCTCAAAGGCTTTGTTGTCCTTGGCCTGACGGGCGCTGTTGATGCCCTGCAGCAGATAGTAGGAATAGTCCGTCAGCGCCTGACGGGTCAGTTCGGTCACGTCGTAACTGTAGTTGGCCCCGCTCAGGTTCGCTGCGAGTAGCAGTGTGGTCGCGCGGGCCACGTCCTGAGCGTCGTAGAAGATGCCCGTGCCGCCCCACGACGACACCGCGCCCACCGTCAGGTTGGGGCGCGCGCAGACCACACCCTCCATCGGACCTTGCAGGCCGCTGGTGCAGTTGAGCGACGAACCGCGCAGCAGTTCCCACGCCTCGGCTGCCTGAGCATTGGCCGTGCCGTAGCGGCTCACGGCATAGTCGGCCAGCCACTTGGCAGCGTCCGGTTTTGTGCTGAGCCACGGCAGTTCAAACAGGGCGTCGTAGATGACCGGCACCTGCTCGATGGCCTCGGGCGTGGCACCGATGCCCTTGATGTTGGCATGCTGCGCCCGCTGTTGGAAATAGCCATTGATGACGCCGTTCAGACGACCGAAGAAACCCGTGCGTCCGCCGAAGTTGTCCAGCATACAATAGACCGCGTCGTGGCCTTGGTATTCACCGAAGTGCGTGTGGGCATCGCTGAAGAGGTCCAGCACGATGAGGTCGCCCTTGTTGACGTGGCTCAGCACCTTATACTGCGCGCTGCTCCACTGCCAGTACTGGATAACCCATTTCTCGTCGATATCGTCGTTGGCCGCCTTCATCGTCTCGTAGATGGCCGCATAGGCACCGTCCACGTCGATGCCCTGCGTGTTGGCTCCCTCGTGGAAGGGGTCCATGCTGTAGTAGGTCGAAGTGCCCATTACCTCCTTGAGGATGGCATAGTAGTTTTTTGCCATGTCGCGGAACGCCTGCTTCGACGGGTCGAGGATGTACGGGCGCTGGAAACCGCACCATCCGCCCTGATTGTTGGCCGCGATGCCCGTCTTGGCAGTGAACGTACTCGGCACCATGCCGCAGAAGCCCGGCAACACGGGCTGCATGCCCAGCTGGCGCATACGGTCCGTGATTTGCTTAGCCAGCCATGTCTGGCGTTCGTACCACCAGTCGGGGTTCGGTCCGCCCCAGCCCTCGAGGTTGTTCATGCCCCACCAGGCCTGGAAACAGGGACCTGCGATGAAGGCGTCCGCCTCCGCCTTGGTGTAGCCATATTTCTCCGTGAGCAGGCGGCGCCATACCACGTCGAGGCCCACAATCTGCAGCGGCATGTTGATGCCGTGCAGCGCCATCCAGTCGATTTCCTGCTGCCAGCGCTCCCAGGTCCATACGGACATGGAGTAAGAGAAGGTGCAGTAGTTCAGGTAATAGCGGTAGTCGGCCTTGCAGGTGTGCGTCTCGTCCTTCGTTGGCACGGGCAGCGTGGCCGCGGTGAGGTCTGTCGTCAGCGCGTTCCACGCCAGGTTGATGTGGGCGTAGTGGTTCAGGTACCAGTTGAGTCCCGTCGTCGCCGCCAGCGTACTGCTACCCTTGATGCAAGGCTTGCCGTCGGCAGTGGTGATGGTGAAGACGTCCTTTCCGCCTGTGCTCATCGTGCCGTCAATAATGATGGCAAAGCGGCTGGCGGCGCCGTTTCCGCCGATACGGTCAATCAGAGCGTTGACGGCCTCTGTGCCGCCGTCGTCGGTAGCCCTTGCCGTGGTCCATACTGTCAAGACAAGAGTCAGGACCACAGCGAGTTTTGTAATGATTCTCATAGTAATGGTTGAATAGGATATGTGGCTTGTTTGTTCTGCTAAATCGTAGGCTTAGCCCGTTGTCCGGTGTTGGCCTTTTGGGTTAGGGTGGGGTAGGATACCGCAAATGTACATATTTTTTTGCACATGCCGCCCCTCCTGCCCAGCAACTGTGCTTTGTTGCTCATAATTGGCTTGAAGGTGTGCCATGGAGGACCTTATTGGGCCGCCGCCTATGGCTTTGAATTTTACAAATGTTTACAATTGCACATCTTGAGCCGAATGTCAAAGTATGTTAATGTCGATTTGCAATTTGCGGCAAACGGATGTATCTTTGCATAGCAAGAGAAGAAGAGGCCCCTAAGTGGGCCTTTTTAGTGTCCAAAAGTCAGGATTTACGGTCGCCTAGGTCGTAAAAACGGTCGCCCAAGTCGTGAAAACGGTCGCCCAAGTCGTAAAAACAGTCGCCCGACCTGTTCTTCCTATCCGCTGCGACCGGTTTGAAGTGTTAACGCACCGTTAATTCTTCCTAAATATTCTTAATTCCCCTCTGGCTTTTCGAGTGTGTTTAGACCTTGATTTTTGACGTTAATCGACTAAATTATATAAGTGGCCTGTGGGCGCTTGATGATGCTGTCGGCAGTCAACTTTTTAGTTGGCCGTTCTGTGGATTATACTGGCAAGGTGGAGTGGGTTGGAAGACGGTCTTCAACCAGACATAGAGCAAGCGGATAAGTACCGTCCCGTTAATAAATTAAAACAGTAAGGAAAAAAATACGAGAAAACCCGTCGATGCAGGCGGGTTTTTTTCTAACTTTGCACACGCTATGAGTGTATTGTGCCCATTTGCCAACTGGGAGCGCCAAAAGCGCTACGAAAGTTTGGGGCGGCCATGGCTTGTACGCTGTAACAACGTATCATACATTATATATTAATTGAACATGAAAAAGATTGCTTATCTTGCCCTTGCCCTTACGCTTTGCGCATGCGGTGGTTCGAATACCATGCCCGAGGCCAGCAAGGATTTTGCTGTGGAGAAGGTCCAAATGGAGAAGGTGAGTCTCACCACCTCCTATCCCGCCACCCTCAAGGGCGTGCAGGACATTGAGATCCGCCCAAAGGTTGCCGGACACATCGTGCAGGTGCTTGTTGACGAAGGCGATTTTGTACGCGCCGGCCAGCCCCTGTTTGTGATAGACAAGGTACAGTATGAGGCCGCTGTGCGTCAGGCCGAGGCTTCCGTCAACGTGGCCAAGGCCAATGTGAACACGCAGCGTCTGACGGTAGATAACAAGAAGTATCTCTTTGACAAGCAGATTATCAGCGAATACGACTACAACGTGGCCCGCAACCAGCTGGCCAGCCTCGAGGCCCAGTTGCAGCAGGCCAATGCCGCGCTCATCAGCGCCCGCAACAACCTGGACTTCTGCACCGTGAAGAGCCCCGCCAACGGCGTAGTGGGTACCATCCCCTACCGCGTGGGTAGTCTGGTGAGCTCGTCCGGCGCACAGCCCCTCACCACGGTGTCGAACATGAACCAGATGTACGTCTATTTCTCCATGACCGAGAAGCAGCTGCTCGCCATGACGCGCGCTCAGGGCGGCGTGACGGCAGCCATCGATTCGCTGCCCGAGGTTCAGCTTGTGCTGGCCGACGGTTCGACGTATGAGAAGACGGGCCGCGTGACCGCCATCAGCGGTGTGATTGACACGCAGACCGGCGCCGTGCAGATGCGCGCCACCTTCGACAATGCCGGTCATGTGCTCCGCTCGGGCGGCGCCGGCAACGTGCTCATCCCCATGTCGATGACCGAAGCCCTGCAGGTGCCCCAGAACGCTACCTACGACATTCAGGACAAGAAGTATGTCTATGTCCTCGGTAGTGACAAGAAGGTGCAGCAGCGCGAAATCACCGTTCTCAGCCAGCACAACGGTCAGAAGTATGTCGTGACCTCGGGCCTGAAGGCAGGCGAGACCATCGTCGTGGAGGGCGTGAACCAGCTCAGGGCCGGTCAGGAAATCAACCCCATCACCCCCGCCCAGTCTGCCCAGAACAGAGAGAAGGCCAAGCAGGCCCTGAAGGATGGCAAGATGCCCGGCGAGAACTAAGCCGAGTGCATACCTCCCTCATAGAAAATCATCCATAATACACATCATACATCTGAAGCCAGTATGAAATTAGATAGATTTATCAACCGCCCGGTGCTCTCGACGGTTATCTCTGTGCTGATTGTCATCCTTGGTGTGCTGGGTCTGGTGTCGCTCCCCATCACCCAGTTCCCTGACATCGCGCCGCCTACCGTCTCGGTGAGCACCAGTTATACGGGTGCCAATGCCCAGACCGTGCTCAACTCCGTGATTGCCCCGCTTGAAGAGGCCATCAACGGTGTGGAGAACATGGACTACATGACCTCTACCGCCACCAATACCGGTGACGCTGAAATCGAAATCACCTTCAAGCAGGGCACCGACCCTGACATGGCCGCCGTGAACGTGCAGAACCGCGTATCCAAGGCCCAGGGCTTCCTGCCCTCCGAAGTGACCAAGGTGGGTGTGCAGACCTCCAAGCGTCAGACGTCCATGCTCATCGTCTTCTCGGTGGTCGACAACTCGGGCAACTACAGCCGGCAGTTCATCGAAAACTACGCCAAGATTAACATCATCCCCAAGGTGCAGCGTATTCCCGGTGTGGGTGACGCCATGGTCATGGGTGCCGACTACTCCATGCGTATCTGGCTCGATCCGCAGCGCATGGCCGACTACAACCTGATGCCCTCCGACTTCTCGCAGGCCCTGGCCGAGCAGAACATCGAGGCCGCCCCGGGTAGCATCGGCGAGCGCGAAAACCAGTCGAGGCAATATACGCTGCGCTACCGCGGCCGTCTGAGCACGCAGGAAGACTTTGAAAACATCGTGCTCCGCTCCAATCCCGACGGTACCATCATCCGCGTCAAGGATGTGGCCACCGTTGACCTGGGTCGTACCACCTACGCCTTCTCCGGCCATGTGAACGGCAAGGCCGCCGTAACCAGCATCGTCTTCCAGACCGCCGGCTCGAACGCAACGCGCATTGTGCAGGACGTACAGAACCTGCTCCAAGAGTGTAAAGCCGAGTTGCCCGACGGCATGGACATTGTCGTGGCACAGAATGTGAACGACTTCCTCTTTGCCTCTATCCACGAGGTTATCAAGACCCTCATCGAGGCCTTCATCCTGGTGTTCATCGTGGTGTTCATCTTCCTGCAGGACCTCCGCAGTACCCTCATCCCCGCCATCGCCATCCCTGTGGCCCTTGTGGGTACGTTCTTCATGATTTACCTCATCGGCTTCTCGCTTAACCTCCTCACCCTCTCGGCTATGGTGCTCGCCATCGCCATTGTGGTGGACGACGCCATTGTGGTGGTCGAAGGTGTGCACGCAAAGCTCGACCAGGGATATACCTCTGCACGCAAAGCTTCTATCGATGCCATGGGTGAACTGGGCGGCGCCATCGTGTCCATCACCCTCGTCATGATGGCCGTGTTTATCCCTGTGAGCTTCATGTCGGGTACGACGGGTACGTTCTACCGCCAGTTCGGTCTGACCATGGCCATCTCCATCGGTTTCTCGGCTATCAACGCCCTTACCCTGTCGCCCGCCCTCTGCGCCATCCTGCTGAAACCCCACAACAGCCACGAGAGCCTTGGCGAGCGCATGGGCGTAGCCTATAAGGCCGCCGGCCAAAGCATGGCCGTACGCTACAAGGAATCCATCGGCCGCATGGTACACCCCGGTGTGACCGTCGTCTTCACCCTCATTGCCGTGCTGGGCATGATCTTCGGTCTGTTCGATTTCTCCGGCAAGCCCTTCATCGCTGTGCCGATGGTCATCATCGCCATCATCGCCCTGCTGGGTATGAGCACGGACAAGTTTAAGAAATCGTTCAACGAAAGTTACGAGCGTCTGCTTGGCCGCTACAAGAAGGTGGTCATCCGCTTCATCAAGCGCCCCATCCTCTCCATCGGTATCACGGCAGGTGCCCTGGTGGGCCTCGTGCTGCTGATGAACAATACGCCTACCACCCTCGTGCCCAACGAAGATACGGGTACCATCATGGGTGTTGTGACGATGCCTCCCGGTACGTCGCAGGACAAGACCGAGGCCTACCTCATGAAGGTAGATAGCCTTGTGCGCTCCGTTCCCGTGGTGGAGAGTTCTACCGTGGTGTCGGGCTACAGCTTCATCGGTGCTCAGGGCCCCAGCTACGGCTCGTTCATCATCAAGCTGAAAGACTGGGAAGAGCGCGGCCTGAAGGAAAGTTCGACCGTCGTCTTTGCCAACCTCTACCTGCGCTCGCAGGATGTCTTCAAGGATGCACAGGTGCTCTTCTTCCAGCCGCCTATGATTACGGGTTACGGCGTGTCGAACGGTTTTACCTTCAACCTGCAGGACCGTACCGGTGGCGACCTGGACAAGTTTAGCCAGGTGGCACAAAACTTCCTCAGCGAACTGAGCAAGCGTCCCGAGATCGCCTCGGCACAGACCGACTTCAGTGCACGCTTCCCCGAGTATATCATCGACATCGATGCCGCCAAGTGTAAGCGCGCCGGCATCTCGCCCTCGACCATCCTGTCCACCCTCCAGGGCTACTATGGCGGTCTGTACCTGTCCAACTTCAACCGCTTCGGTAAACTCTACCGTGTGATGGTGCAGGGACAGCGTTCCGATCGTACCGACTACGAGAGCCTCTATAAGATCAAGGTGCGCAACGGCAACGAGATGGCCCCCATTACCGAGTTCATCACGATGACCCCGACCTTCGGCCCGGATAACATCAACCGCTTCAACATGTACACCTCGATGGCCGTCAACGGTAACCCCGCCACGGGCTATACCTCGGGTCAGGCCATCCAGGCCATTCAGGAAGTGGCTGCCGAGCACCTGCCCCAGGGCTACTCGTACGAGTTCTCCGGACAGACGCGTGAGGAGCAGCAGACCGCCGGCGGCACCACCGCCATGGTGTTCATCCTCTGCTTCGCCTTCATCTACCTGCTGCTGTCGGCACAGTATGAAAGCTACATCCTGCCGCTCTCCGTACTGCTCTCCGTGCCCTTCGGTCTGGCCGGCTCGTTCATCTTCCTCCACATGATGGGCGGCCTGAACAGCATCATCCCCATCTTCGGTGAGGCACAGAACAATATCTATGTGCAGATTGCCCTTATCATGCTCATGGGTCTGCTGGCCAAGAATGCCATCCTTATCGTTGAGTTTGCCCTTGAGCGCCGCAAGATGGGTATGAGCATCACCTGGGCCGCCGTGCTCGGTGCCGGCGCCCGTCTGCGTCCTATCCTCATGACCTCGCTCGCCATGATTATCGGTCTGCTGCCTATGATGTTCGCCTTCGGCGTAGGTGCCAACGGTAACCGCGCCCTCGGTACGACGGCTATCGGCGGTATGCTTATCGGTATGCTCTTCCAGATTATCATCGTGCCCGTCCTCTTCGTTATCTTCCAGTATCTGCAGGAGAAGATTTCGCCCATGCACTGGGATGACATCGAGAATAACGACGCCAAGGCCGACATCGAACAGTACACGCTCTGATTATGACGGCATGGTGCCCGGCACAGCGGCCGACGTTCCGCTCTGCTCGCCGGCGCACGGGCACCATGCCCCCATCACCATCCTTATATAATAAGACGACATGAAATTTCAAATATCCGTCCTTGTCTGCTCTACCGTGCTCCTCTCAGGATGCCGCGTGTACAGCAACTATGAACGCCCCGAGCGTATCCAGACCGAGGGCCTTTATCGCGACGCAGTAACAGGCGAAACGCTGGCAGCCACTGATACCACCAGTTTGGGTAATATGCCCTGGCAGCAGGTGTTCGTTGAGCCCCAGCTGCAAAGCCTGATCAGTAAGGCACTGGAAAACAATGCCGACCTGCGTACCGCCGACCTCGCCATTGAGCAAGTGAAGGCAGGTCTTCGCGTTTCGCGTCTGGCCTACCTCCCCTCGTTGGCCCTCGGCCCCAACGGTGCCATCTCTTCTTACGATGGAGGCAAGGCTACCAAGACCTATTCGCTGCCCGTTCAGGCTTCGTGGCAAATAGGAGCCCTTGGCAGTCTGCGCAATGCGAAGAAGCAGGCCGAAATGACCCTTCTGCAGACTAAAGCAGCACGTCAGGCTGCGCAGACGTCCATCATCGCCGCCGTGGCCAATCTGTACTATACCCTACAGATGCTTGATGAGCAGTTGCGTACCTCCGAAGAAACCTGTGTGCTTTGGGATAAGAATGTGATTGCCATGGAGGCCATGTGGAAAGTAGGTGGTCTGACCAACTCCGCTGCTGTGGCACAGGCCAAGGCCAACCTGCTCCAGCTTCGCGGCAATGTGGCAACCATAAAGGAAAGTATCGCTTCTGCCGAGAATGCCCTCTGCGTGCTTCTCCACGAACCTCCCCACGCCATTGAGCGCGGCGCCTTCCAGGGTAGCAGTCTGCCCGCCACTCTGTCCGTCGGTGTGCCCCTCCAGCTCCTTTCGGGACGTCCCGACGTACGTCAGGCCGAGTACAATCTGGCTGCCGCCTTCTATGCCACCAATGAGGCCCGTGCCAACTTCTATCCCAGTTTGACCATCTCAGGCAGCGCCGGGTGGACCAACAGCGCCGGCGGTTATGTGGTCAATCCAGCCAAGGTCCTGGCTTCTGCCATGGCTTCGCTCACCATGCCCCTCTTTGCTAACGGACAGTTGACCGCCAATCTGAAGATTAAGAAAGCCAATCAGGAGGCCGCTTGTCTTGCCTTCGAGAAGCAACTCCTCACGGCCGGACAGGAAGTCAGCGACGCCCTCAGCGCCTACCAAACCGCCAACGAGCGTGAAGAGTTGGCTCAGCAGCAGGTGGAACAACTTCAGGTGGCTGTGGAGAGTACGAACGCCCTCTTTACTCATGGCAACAGCACCAGCTACATCGAAACACTGACCGCACAGCAGACGCTCCTTTCCGCTCAGCTTTCTCTTATCTCCAACCGCTTCGACAAGGTGCAGGCCGTTGTCAGCCTCTATCAAGCCCTTGGCGGTGGACGCGAATAAGAAAGGGCTCCGCGTAAGTGGTAAGAACACACAAATCACCTTAATCTATACGACCTAAATCAAAAGTATATGATCAGTCCTTTAGCATACGTTGACCCCCAGGCTCAGTTGGGCAAGAACGTCGAGGTGGCCCCCTTCGCCTATATCGAAAAGGGCGTCGTCATCGGCGACAACTGCGTAATCAAGTCGCATGCGTCCATCCTGGAAGGAACCACCATGGGGCAGAACAATGTCGTCTGTCAAAACGCTGTGGTGTGTGCTCCCCCTCAGGACTTCCACTATGTTGACGGCACGCCTACACACGTCGTTATCGGCGATAACAACCGCATTCGCGAGAACGTTGTCATTGCCGGCGGAACCTACGCCGAAGGTGCCACCCGTATTGGTAGCGGCAACTACATCATGGACCAGGTGCACATCTGCCACGACGTCACCATTGGCGACAAGTGCGTGTTGGGCATTGGCGCCTGCGTGGCCGGCGAATGTGTCATCGAAGACTGCTCCATCCAGAGCAATGGCGTCCTGCTCCAGCAGCGTGTTCGCGTAGGCCGCTTCTCGTTGATGCAGAGCGGCTGCCGCGTGCAGAAAGACGTGCCGCCCTACGTCGTACTCGGTGGCAACCCCGCCTCCTATCATGGCGTAAACGCCGTTATTCTGCGTCACGAAGGCTACTCCGAGCGCGTACTCCGTCACATCAGCAACTGCTACCGCATTATCTATACCGGCAACTTCAGCTTGGAGGACGCCGTTATCAAGATACCCGAGCAGATACCTATGAGCGATGAAATCTACAACATTTTGGAGTTCATCAAAGGCACCAAGCATGGTATAGTACGCAACTTCGTGCACGAATAATCTCACACGTTCCCTATCCAATCCGGTCCTGCCGTCATACACTCCTTGGCGCAGGGCCGGATTTCTGTTACTTTCATACCGATATGCCGACCAATACCTTTGCCTTCAAACAGTTTGTCATTCATCAGGACCGTTGCGCCATGAAGGTAGGCACTGATGCCGTGCTCCTCGGCGCATGGGTGCGATTCCCCGGGCAGTCAGAGCCCATGGCTCAGCCTGAGCATTCGTTTTCAGGCGCTGACAGCCCGATTTTTCCGTCTCAATCTACCCCCTTCACCGTACTCGACATGGGCACCGGCACCGGCATCCTTGCCCTGATGGCTGCCCAACGTGGCGCGCAGCACGTTGTGGGTGTGGAAATAGATTCAGAGGCTGTAGGCCAAGCCCGTGAGAATGTGCGCCGTTCCCCCTTTGCCTCTGTAGTAGATATTGTACAGGCCGACCTGTGCACTTGGCAAAGTGACCAATGTTTCGACATCATCCTGTCCAATCCTCCCTTTTTTCGTGAAGACACCCTTTCGCCAATTGCCGCCCGTGCCACTGCCCGCCATGCTGCCGTCTTGACCTTTGAGAACCTCGTCGCCTGCGCCTGCCGTCACCTTGCCCCCGAAGGTCGGTTTAGCGTGGTGCTGCCCGCCAAAGAGATGGCCCACTTCACCGGCATCTGCGTCCTGCACGACCTCTCTCTCTTGCGATGCACGCAGGTCAGCACACGTCCGGGACAGCCCCCCAAGCGCGTCCTGCTTACCTTTACCAACCATCCCAACCCCGACCGTACCTTGCGCGATACGCTGACGCTTACCAATGATGATGGCCGGCGTAGTGCGGCATACGCCAGCCTTACCGCCGATTTCTATCTGCGCTGAACAGACGCCCACGTCACGCGCCTAAATCCGGCTAATTGGGCAGGGGATGGAGGCTGGAGAGTAAGATTTATAGATGATTAACATATCTAACTTCAAAAATGCTTGGCCCATAGAGCAAAAATAGGTAATTTTGCACCGTTAAATTCTCTCCAAGCCAATGAATCTTTGCTTTCTTAAGAAAATCACCATAGGCCTGCTGATGTTTACGGCAGGCTCTTTTTCGTGTCCGGCCCAAGACCTCATCGCCAATCAGGCACCTACCGATCGCCGCGTGCGCAGCGTCGATTCCGTGGCTCTGCAGCGTCTGCTTGACATGCAGACCTATGAGCACGAGGCGGATATTTACGATTCGTGGGACAACACGAAGGCTCATCCCTACGCTTCCGAACTCATTCCCGACAGTTTCCGCATTGACCTGCGTGGCTTTGTGATGCCGACCACCAGTACGAAGGTAACCAGCCGCTATGGTTATCGTCCGTCGTTTCGTCGTATGCACAAAGGCTTGGACATCAAGGTGTATACGGGTGATACCATCGTATCGGCATTTGATGGCAAGGTGCGCGTAGTGCGCTATGACGCCGGCGGATATGGCTACTATGTCGTCGTGCGCCACAAGAATGGTCTCGAAACCATCTATGGACACTTGTCAAAGCAGTTGGTCGTTGCTGATCAGGAGGTTAAGGCTGGTGAGCCCATTGGTTTGGGAGGTAACACGGGTCGCTCCTTCGGCTCGCACCTGCATTTTGAAACTCGCCTGCTCGGTGCTGCCATCAATCCCGAACTGCTCTTCGACTTCCCCGCACAGGATGTCACGGCCAACTTCTTTACCTTCCGCAAGGCCGACTACCTACCCGCAGCCTCTTCATCGTCTGCTAACAATGGTCGCCGAATGGCATCGACTTCAAAAAAAGGCGGTTCGCGCTACTATAAGGTGCGCAAGGGCGATACCCTGTCCAGCATATCTAAAAAACTGGGCATCTCCATCAATAGTCTTTGTAGCAGCAATAACTTGAAGCGAAACTCAACCATTCGTCCCAAGCAAATTCTTCGCTACTGACATTCGTTCCGGTGAAACCGGTGCTTACTCGGGTATGACAGACCTTTGCTCGGGTATAACTGATACTCATTCTCCTAATAGATTCTTCTGGTATATTACCAGTCATACACATAGCAGAGGAAGACTGCGGCTGTGATACACATGCCGGACGGTCTTTCTCTTTTTTTTGTTGCATAATTATTCGTGCCCATTCAGTCCGCTCTTGAGGCGTATTCTTACTCAGCCATTTTCAGCATCTCTCGTTAGGCGGTTTGTCAGTCCTCAGAGCGTCGGTTGCTCTTGTTGCTTCGAGGTGTCCGGCCGTGTTGCGTCCGGAAGAATGGTAGATAACCGTCCTCTATCGTTAAAAAGCGTTGTTGTATAGTATTTTTAATATACGCCTAAGTTCGGGGGATGTTGAAATAATTTACTTTTGCATACCTTTTTGACGACGCGGATAAACACACCGATAGTCCCTATCGTCTCAGCAGAATAACCCCTAACGATATTAGATATTTATACAGCGATGATGAAATGTTCCTATTTTGCGGCAGGCGCACTCGCCGCTATCATGACCTTTGCTGCACCGGTCCCCGTCAAAGCGCAGGCTGGCGGTGAACGTGTTGATCTGACTTATGCGGCAGACCAGATGCTGTCTTCTGTGGTGTACATCAAGGTGACCACCAAGAGTAAGGTTCAGACGATGGAATACAGCAGTCCCTTCGACGACTTTTTCTCCGATTTCTTTGGCCGTGGCAATAGCGGTCGTCAGCAGCGTCAGGTGCAGGTGCCACCACGTCGTGGTGCAGGCAGTGGCGTTGTGCTCACTGCCGACGGATATATCGTCACCAATAACCATGTGGTGGAAGATGCCGACGAAATTGAGGTTAAGACCAACGATAACCACGAATATCGCGCCCGCATCATCGGCTGCGATCGTCAGTCGGATCTGGCCGTGATTAAGATTGAGGCCACGGGTCTGCGTCCCGCCAAAGTGGGCAGCAGTGACCAGCTCAAGGTCGGCGAATGGGTTCTCGCCATCGGCAACCCTTATGGCCTGACCTCCACCGTTACCGCCGGCATCGTCAGCGCCAAGGCCCGTGGACTTGTGCCCGGAGCTGTGGAGAGTTTTATCCAGACTGATGCCGCCATCAATCCCGGCAACTCGGGAGGTGCTCTGGTCAATGTCCGCGGCGAACTGGTCGGCATTAACGCCATGCTCTATTCGCAGACCGGAAGCTTTGCCGGCTATGGCTTCGCCATCCCCACGACCATCGTGAAAAAGGTAGTAGATGACCTCAAGAAGTATGGCACCGTGCAGCGTGCTGTCCTCGGTTTAACCGGCGTCGATGTGGAGACCTATCTTGAAACCCAGCGTGAGCGCGAGAACGAGGTTGATTTGGGTACGCTCACCGGCGTCTATGTTCAGGAAGTTCTCAGTGCAGGCGCCGTCGCCGACGTGCTGCAGGTTGGCGACGTCGTGACCGCCCTCAATGGCACGAAGGTAACAAAGATGGCCGAACTCTCCGAACAGCTTGTGAAGTATAATCCCGGCGACAAGGTGTCGCTGACCTATATTCGCGACAAGAAGGAGCGCACTGTGCAAGTCACTTTGCGTAATGCACAGGGCACAACGTCGCAAGTGCAGGACTTCGGTATCGACGAACTTGGTGCCGCTTTGCGCCCGCTGACGGCCACGGAAAAACGCGAGCTGAATCTGTCGTCGGGCTTGGTAGTGACCGCTTTGCGCAATGGTAAGATGCAAGAAGCCGGCGTCACCAAGGGTATTATCATCACCAAGATCAATGACCGCGAGATGAAGACCCTTGACGACTTCGAGCAGGCTGTCCGCGATGCCAATATGAGCACCGACCGCGTGCTCTGGATTCGCGCCAAGACCCCCAGTGGCATCAACCGCAGTTTTACCATTGAACTCTCAGGTGATACCAAGAATAAAGAAGCCAAGAAATAAATAGGCGCACTAATAGCTTGCGGCCCATTGCTCAGGTTGGCTAATGCCGGCGACATCATTTTGCCCCAAACCAACCTGCGCAATGGGCCGCAGGCATGTTTTTATAATGCTATCAGTGATGAGCCCTCCATTCGTCCTTTTGCAAGTCATCGTACAGACGGCTTGATGCGGGGGTGAAGATGGTGCCCGTGATACGAAGACTATATAGACTCTATATTGACTCTATATAACGAAGACTTTTTTAGCAGCGGAGCGCGAATTTTGCTCGAATTTGTTTGCTGTATCAAAAATAAGTGGTACTTTTGCACCGCGTTTGAGAGCAAATGCCTACGTATTGCGGAAATAGCTCAGTTGGTAGAGCACAACCTTGCCAAGGTTGGGGTCGCGAGTTCGAGTCTCGTTTTCCGCTCACATATTCTGCGAAGAGCCCCATTAAGCCCAGGTGGCGGAATGGTAGACGCGCCAGTTTCAGGTACTGGTGTCAGCAATGACGTGCAGGTTCGAGTCCTGTTCTGGGCACCCACTATTGAGGCTTTTCAAAGAACGATGCTTACAATGGAGAGGTGGCGGAATTGGTAGACGCGCTACTTTGAGGGGGTAGTGTCAATTGCGACGTGGGAGTTCGAGTCTCCTCCTCTTCACTTGTTTGCGGAAATAGCTCAGTTGGTAGAGCACAACCTTGCCAAGGTTGGGG
>JALEZQ010000084.1 GCA_022772475.1 Bacteroidales bacterium
AAAAAACTGTTTCGCTGTGCCGGCGTGCCGTCCGTAGCATCCAAGGCTGTTGCCGAGTGGGCTCCGGCGGCCTGCGCGGCCACACCCCGTATTGGGCAACAAGCGTGCCAAAGGGCTGAGGCGACTGACATATATGACATATTGGCAGATTTTTTGCCTTTTCCGCCCCCTGCCGTGACATGCACGGGGTGACAGCGTGCCATTGTTGACGGAAAATGCGTACCTTTACGGCGGTGTGTCGGGGCTGCCGGGACGTTGAAGCACGTCAGCATCCTGCATACTGCCGACACACCTATATATTTATTATATACGAGGGTGCGTCAAAATGCAAATTTTGACGCGCACTCAAAGGTGCGTCAGAATGGTCAAGATGCAAGGCGCTGAGGGTGAGGGCGCAGGGAGTGTACTGAAGTACATGACCAAGCCCGAAGACGATAGCAACGCAGCAGATTGGCTATTATGACACACCGCCCTATATATTTATTATATACCTGTGCGCCATGCCCCACCCTCTGCTTCCCTTCCTCTATTGCCCCGTCTGCGGCGCTCGCGCCTTTGCCGTCCACGATGCGCGTTCGCGGCGCTGCATGTCGTGCGGTTTCACCCTCTATGCCAATGCCTCCGCCTCGACCGTGGCCGTCATCGTCGATGCTGCCGGCCGTCTGCTCTGCGTGCGCCGCGAGCGCGAACCGGCCCGCGGCACCCTCGACCTCCCCGGCGGCTTCGTCGATCCCGGCGAGACGCTTGAGGCGGGCTGCCTGCGCGAGGTGCGCGAGGAGACGGGCCTCGACGTCCGCATAGAGCGCTACCTCTTCTCCCAGACCAACGTCTATCCCTTCAGCGGACTGGACGTCCACACCACCGACAGTTTTTTCCTCTGCCACCCCACCGACCCGCTCTCTGCCGCCACCGTCCGTGCTGCCGACGATGCCGCCGATGCCCGCTGGATAGCCCCGGACCATCTGGAGCCCGCCCTCTTCGGCCTGCGCTCCATCCGCTGTGGCGTGGAGCGCCTGTTGGCCGACAGAAGATGGCTGGAATGAGAGGCTGAAACATTGCACACGCTTCCTAAAACGTGAATTTTGCGGCCCAAAACGTGAAGCGGCGCAGGGCAGCAAATAGAAGCGAAACGGCGGGGAGATGGACGAAAACGCAGCGTGTTCGCCACGGTTTGGGCGAGAGAAAATCCTGTAACGCTTACAGGTGAAACCATAACGCATGGTCTGAGGCCGCTCGGCGAGGGCGGTTTTCGGGGATTTTTGAGGGAATTTTCAGGGAAATTAACCCGACGGCGGGTTTTACCCCGGGATTGTGCGCCAAACTGTCAAAACTAAACGCGCCATACGTGCGATATTTCCGGCCGCGGGGGTGGGCGGTGGGTTTCGCGGGCATTCTCGAGGTTAAGAAATGTAAAAAACGTGATTGCACACTGCACGGCGCAACGGATCCCCACCCCGCGCCTTACATGGCAGCCACGTGCCATCTTGGCGGGTCGCCGTGCGCCGGGGGCGCCTCTTGGCCATTCTGCGGCAAAAGCGTACCTTTGCCGGCATGAAGATGCCCTTTGTTTTTCTTGTCGTACTGCTGGTGATACTGGTGGCCGCGTCCGTCGTCGAGCAGGTGGCGGGTACGGCCGCCGCCCTGACATGGGGCTATACCGCGCCGTGGACCCTCGTGCTGTGGGGGCTGACGGCGGTGAGCGGCGGCGTGGCGGTATGGCGCTCGCGGCGACACACGGCGGCGGCCACGCGCTGTCTGCACGGCGCCCTGCTCGTCATCCTGGCCGGTGCGCTGGCCACACACCTCGGCGGTGAGGACGGCGAACTGTCGCTGGCGCGGCAGAGTGCGCCCACGGACCGCTACCTAACGGACGGCCGCCACGTGCGCCACCTGCCCTTCAGCGTGCGCGCCATCGATTTCGGCACCGTGCGGCGCGCCGACGGCGCGGGGGCGGCGGACTACTTCACCCTCCTCGAGGTGCACCATGGCGACGGCCGCCGCGACACGCTGCGCATCGCCATGAACCGCATTGGGCATGTCGGCACGTGGCGGCTGTACCAGACCGCATTGAGTCCGGCCGTCACCACCCTGACCCTGCGTCACGACCCCGTGGGCACGACGCTGACCTATGCCGGCTACCTGCTGCTCGGGCTGTCGATGGCGGCCTTCTTCTTCAGCCGTCGCACCATGTGGCGACGCCACTGGCAGGCCCTTTCGGGCAGTGTGGCCGCCGCGCGCCGGCCGCTGACCGTCCTGCTGCTCGCCGTCCTGCCCCTGCTCTCGGCCGCGGGCACACCGACGGCCGCTGCCATGGAGGACACTGCGACGGCCGCTGCCATCGCGGAAGAAGTGCAGCCGCAGGGCGCCGAGCGCCTGTACCACAGTGTGCGGCCCCGGCCGTGGGTGGGCGGCGTCATGGCTGTAGCCGGTATGGTCCTCACTGCCGTGGCCCTGCGCCGCGGTATGCGCCGCCGTCAGACGGCCACATGGCGGCGCGTGACGGCCACGATGCTGGGCGCCTCGGCCGCGTATGTGGGCCTGACCCTGTCGCTGCGCGGCTATGTGGCGGGCTACTTTCCCATGAGCAACGGCTACGAGACGCAGCAGGCCATGGCCCTGCTCTGCCTGTTGGCGCCCCGGGCCGTATGGCGCCGCGTGCCCCTGCTGGCACCGTTGGGGATGGTGGCCGGCGGACTGGCCCTGCTGGTGTCCGCCCTGGCCCACGGTCAGGCCGGCATCGGCACGCTGCCGCCCGTGCTGTCGTCGCCCCTGCTGTCGGTCCACGTCACGCTGGTGATGTGTGCCTACGCCCTGCTGGCCCTCATCGTGTGCTGCGCCGCCATCGCCCTGACGTCGCGCCGCCAAGGGGCCTACCTGGCCCACGTGGAGATGGTGCTGCTCGTGCCGGCACTGTTTCTGCTGGCGGCAGGCATCTTGACGGGAGCACTATGGGCCGACATCAGTTGGGGACGCTACTGGGGCTGGGACCCCAAGGAGGTGTGGGCCCTGGTGACGCTGCTGGTCTATGCCCTGCCGCTGCACGGGCGTCAACTGCCCGCATTTCGCCGGCCGCTCTTCCTGCACGCCTACCTGCTGGCGGCCTTCGTGGCGGTGCTGATGACGTGGGCCGGCGTGAACCTGCTGATGGGCGGCCTGCACAGTTATGCCTGAGCCAACCGGCCGCCGCCATCGCGGCAGAACGCCCATGGTGAGCCGGCGCTATGCTTCCCCCCCCTTCTTTTTGTTTGTATGATGATTTTACGCTATTTTTGCAACTTGTCAGGATGCATACACGCATTTTGACGAAACCGGAGGCGGACACGCATTCGTTCGTTTCCGGTTGCCACCTGAGGGAATGCAATGTCTTACCATAAATATACTTCGCCATGCTGTCGCAGCCCTAAAGCAAGCAGCATCGCCTCCACGAAACAGACACCATACCACGCACGCACAAGCCTTCGCATCGTCTGCCCATCGCGCGGCGATAAGGCAAAAGATTTTAGACAGAGGCTTCAAGTTTCCCTATAGTCCAACACAGTGCGCGCCCATTCCCATTGACTTAGGACTTTAGACAAGCCAATGAATGGTTGCACGCCTATTTTTATTCTCATGAAACATTACTTTTTACTCCTTACCCTTTTATGTCTTTCCCTTTCTGCCCGGGCTCATGACGCAGAGGTAGATGGAATCTTCTACAATCTGGATACAGCCAACAGGACAGCTACAGTCACTTATAAGGGAGACTATTATGACTCGTATGATAATGAATACTCCGGTGCCGTAGTGATTCCTGAAACGGTGACTTATAATGGCATCACATATTCCGTCACGAGTTTGGGAGATGACTGCTTCTCTGGTTGCAGCAGTTTGACCTCCATCACCATTCCCAACTCCGTCACGAGTTTGAGAGATTACTGCTTCGAGGGTTGCAGCAGTTTGACCTCCATCACCATTCCCAACTCCGTCACGAGTTTGGGA
>JALEZQ010000037.1 GCA_022772475.1 Bacteroidales bacterium
TACATCGTCAACGGCCGCAAGGTCCTCCTGCCGTAACCCTTTTCCTTTAATATATATAGAACAAACAACATGAACAAGCTTTATATCTCTCCCACCTCCACCGCCATCCCCGTCAGCGTCAGCACGATGCTCTGCGGCAGCACAAGCATGAAGAGCAACGACATCCAGTACGGCGGCAAGACGCAGTCCGGCCAGGAATACACGCCCCGCTCCGCCCGCGAAAGCCAGATTTGGGGCAAAGAGGACATGTGGTAAGTTAGTAGTGCCCGCATAGTAGAGGCATGTCCATTGACGTGCCTCTCAGCACTCAGCGCGGCGCAGCCGCGATACCACTTTGGTGTCGTGCTGCGCCGCGCTTTTTCTTTCATACCTATATATATGGTGTCACACAGGGTGTCGCGCTGCGCGCGATGTGCCACGTCAATGGACATGGCACTACTATGCGCCGCGCCATTTTACAAAAGAAATTGCCCCGTTACTTGCAAAACGGGGCTTTTTTGTTGTACATTTGCAAGAAACAACCCCTTACCATGCAGATTACCCTTCCCGACAGCAACCATCTGGAGCAGGCCGCCGAAGCCTTCGCCCACGCCATGGGCGACCGCCGCGTGTTCGCCTTCTACGGCAAGATGGGCGCCGGCAAAACCACGTTCATCGGCGCGCTATGCCGCCATCTGGGCGTCAGCGAGACCGTCAACTCGCCCACCTTCGCCCTGGTCAACGAATACCGCTCCGACACCACGGCGCAGATCATCTACCACTTCGACTTCTACCGCATCAAGCGCATCGACGAGGTGTATGACATGGGCTTCGAGGACTATTTCTACTCGGGCGCGCTGTGCCTCATCGAATGGCCCGAACTGGCCGAAGAGGTGCTGCCCGACGACACGGTCATCGTCCACATCGACGAGCAGGAGGACGGCACGCGCCTGCTGACGATGGACGTCTGATGCCGCCCAATGCCCCCCTATTCCTCACACGTATTTTCCCGAAAGTCTATGAAACGCCTTTCTGCCCTCATCCTGTGGATGGTCTGTCTGACCATGCCCCTCGCCGCACAGACGGTGCGACGCATGGCCGACCTCGACGCCGCCGCCAAGGCGGACGCCACCCACATCGCCCTGACGGGGACGCTCAGCACCGCGGGCAACTCGGACTTCCGCCAGTTGCGCGACCTGTGCTGGCAGTTGGAGAGTCTGGACCTGAGCCGGGCCGACTGCCCCACCATCCCGCGCTGCGCCCTCCACTCGCGCCACGCCCTCAAGCGTCTGGCGCTGCCCGACAACGTGCGCCAGATCGATGCTCAGGCCTTCTATGCCTGCGACGCCCTGACCGACGTATGCCTGCCGCCGGGGCTGGACAGCATCGCCCCCGAGGCTTTCGCCGGATGCTCAGCACTCACCACGCTGACGATACACGGCAGACCGGCGCTGGGCCCCTTCGCCTTTGCCCGCTGCACAGGTCTGCGCCGCATCATCCTGAATAGCGACGTGCCGCCCGTGGCCGACGCCACAGCCTTTGCGGGCATCGCCGCAGGACAGGTGCGCCTGGTGGTGCCCCGCGGGAGCGAGGACCGCTACGCCCGGGCCGAAGGCTGGCGCACGCTGATGCAGGCGGTACCGCTGCCGGCCGATACCTGCCGGCCCGAGGTTTGTCTGCTGCCCGCCCCCTCATCGCCCATCGTGCGCCACGGCGGCTCGCCGCTGAGCGTGCTGCGCAAATGGCGCATCAAGGCTGAGGACGGTCTGGACAACGAGGTACGCCAGGCCCGGCGCGTGCTGGCCGAACGCACGGCGGGCGCCAAGCGCGCCAAGGGCCCCGATAACATTCTGACGCTGGCCACCGACAGCACCATGCCGGCCGAGGCATACCATATATATATACACGCGCGAGGAGCCGACATCAAGGGCGGCAGCGCAGCGGGCGTGTTCTACGGCGTGATGACGCTCGACCAACTGCTGCGCGGCGATGCTGGCAACCCGATGTGCGCCTATGTGCCGGCACTGACGCTGGACGACGCACCACGCACGGCGATGCGCGAACTGATGGTCGATCCGGCGCGTATCTTCATCCCCCTGCCTGTGCTCAAGGACTTTGTCGTGGAAATGGCGCGGTGGAAATATAATGCCCTACACCTGCATCTTGTTGACGACCAGGCCTGGCGCATAGAAATCAAGCGCTACCCCGAACTGACGCAGCAGGCCAGCGAGCGCACGGGCATGGACGACATGCTCATGCCCATCAGCGGCTACTACACGCAGGACGAGATGCGCGAACTGGTACGCTTCGCCGCCGATTACCACGTGGACATCATCCCGGAGATTGAGATGCCGGGGCACGAGGTGGCGGCTATACACTGTTTTCCGCAGTTGACCTGCGGTGCCAAGGAGGTGCCGATCCGCACCACCTGCGGCGTGAGCAACGAACTGCTCTGTCCGGGCGAGCCCTTCGTCTATGAGTTCCTGGGCAATGTGCTGGGCGAACTGGCCGCGGTGTTCCCCTCGCCCTACGTCCATCTGGGCGGCGACGAGGCGGGTAATCCGGCGCTGGGATGCTGGACCGACTGCCCCAAATGCCGTGCGCTGAAGCGCCGCCTGGGCATCGATGGCGACCGCCGCGAGGACAACTGGCGCCTGCAGGAGCACCTGTTCAACAGCATCATCGACACGCTGCGCACCAAGCACGGCAAGACGCCGATGTTCTGGTACGAGACGGACTTCAAGCGCATCCCCGAGGGCTGCATCGTCTTTGCCTGGCGCCACGGACTGACGGCGGCAGCGATACGCGCCGCAGTGGCCAACGACGCCCGCATCATGCTCTGTCCGGGCGAACACTGCTATCTGGACTATCCCATGGCCGGGGGCGACATGCCGGAGGTCAACTGGGGCATGCCCATCACGTCGCTGGCGCAGACCTACCGCCTGGACCCCGCATGGGGCTTCGGGCCGGCGTCAGACTGCCCGACGTTTGAAGAGCGCCATCTGGCGGGTGTGGCGGGCACGCTGTGGAGCGAGTGCATCAACTCGCCCGAGCGCCTCTACTATCAGGCTTTCCCCCGTGCCCTGGCACTGGCCGAGGCGGGATGGACGCCACAGGCCCGACGCGACGCGGCCGATTTCGACCGCCGTCTCCAGGCAGCCCTGCGCGACATGGCGCGGCGCGGCATATGCCGCTCGGCGGTGACGTGGCAGCAGGCGGCACACTGACGCCTGCGACCCGCTGATACCCTCGGACGGCCTTTCTTATTAAAGAAAAAACACTCCCCCTACTATGCTTCATATCTTCACTCCGGTAAAAGACTCTATCGACACCACGATGGCTACCATTGAGGCCGTCATGGCGTCCCAAATGACAGAGCCACACACCTATACGGTATATAACGACTTCAGCACGCCCGAGAACACGCGGCGCCTGGAAGAGGCAGCACGCACCATGGGCTTCCGCCTGGTCAACATGGCCGACGTCACGGACCATCCCTCGCCCAACTACCTGCTCATGCTGCAGCGCGCACAGCAGGAGGCGCTGGCCGAAGGGGCGCACATCTGCATCGTGGAGAGCGACGTCACGGTGCAGCCCGACACGCTGCAACGCCTCTGCGACGGCATAGCCGACCACCCCGACGCGGGCATCGTCGCCTCGGTCACGGTGGACGAGGAGGGGCAAATCAACTACCCCTACAAGTATGCCGCGGGCATGGAGAACCAGGTCATCGACACGCGCAAGCACTTGAGTTTCTGCTGTTCAGTACTCTGCAACCGCCTGCTGCAGGCATTCGACTTCCACAGTCTGGATGCCGAGAAAAACTGGTTTGACGTGACCATCTCGCACGAGTCGCTCAACGCCGGCCTGCACAACTACCTCTACACCTCGCTGCCCGTGCTCCACCGCCCGCACCAGAGCCGGCCGTGGAAGCAGCTGAAGTATAAGAACCCCTTGAAGTACTACTGGCTGAAGTTCACCAAAGGACTGGACAAGATTTGAGCCCCACGCCATGAAACGCCCCACTCTTCCCCGCTCAGCACACCACTACGGTCTGCACCCCGACACCCTGGTGGTCCACCCCGACTACGCCCATCTGGCGCCCTTCCTCCGCTCGCTGCCGCAGCGCATGGCCCGCGGCGAGGGCGAGGTGATACACCGCGGGCGCAACGAACTGCGCATCATGCACTACGACGGTCTGGACCTGGTGGTCAAGGCCTTCCACCGCCCGCACGTCATCAACCGCTTTGTCTATGGCACGCTGCGCGCCTCGAAAGCGAAGCGCTCCTATGCCAACGCCTGCCTGCTGCTGGACCTGGGCATCGGCACGCCGCAGCCCGTGGGCTACTATAACGTGCGCAGCACGCTGGGCCTGGCCTTCGACAAGAGTTACTTCGTCACCCTGCGCTCGGTATGCACCCACCGCTACGAGGAGTTTTTCGAGCACGACATGCCCGAGATGCCCGACGTGCTCCGCGCCATCGGCCACATCACGGCACGCCTGCACGAGGCGGGACTGGCGCACAAGGACTACGGCCGCGCCAACATCCTCTTCGGCTACGACAAGGATGGCCAGCTGCGCATCGAACTGGTGGACCTCAACCGCATGGCGCACGGTCCGCTCGACATCCATGCCGGCTGCAAAAACTTTGAACGCCTGCCGGCTACGCCCGAGATGCACCGCCTCATGGCCGAGACCTACGCCGCCGACCGCGGCTTCGACGCCGACGAGTGCTTCCGCCTGATGCAGCAGTACCGCAGCACGCAGGGCGGCAAGGTGGATGGCAAATACTGACGCCACGCCCCGCCGCCTCCGCCCCATTGTTTCCCTTCAATCCCCACACCCCTCTCTCCACTGAAAGTATGGACATCACCGCCGTCGTCGTCACCTTCAACCGCCGCACCCTGCTGGAACGCACGGTGCAGAGCCTGCGCAGCCAGACGCTGCCGCTGAGCCGCATCATCGTCGTCAACAACGGCTCGACCGACGGCACGGCCGAATGGCTGGCCGGTCAGGCGGACCTCGTCGTCATCACGCAGGAGAACGTGGGCGGCTCGGGGGGCTTCGCCACCGGCATCCAGGCCGCCTACGACGCCGGCGCCGACCGCATCTGGTGCATGGACGACGACGTCTTTCCCCAGCCTACCTGCCTGGAACGCCTCATGGCAGCCGCCGCCACCCACCCCGACGCCGCCATCCTGGCGCCGCGCCGCCGCATGGAGGGCCGCATCTTCTGCCACGACTTCTGCCGCTACAACCTGACCAACCCCTTCGCCTCGATGTATGCCGGCCGCCTGCACAAACGGCCGCCCGAGGCGCCGACCTACGTCGTGGGGACGGCCTTCGAGGGGCCCCTCGTCAGCCGCGAGGTGGTGGAGCGCATCGGCCTGCCCAACCGCGACCTCTTCATCTTCTGTGACGACACCGACTACTGCCTGCGCACCCACCTGGCGGGCATGCGCCTGCTCTACGTCCCCGACGCACCGATGGACAAACACCGCTTCTTCAGCGACGACACCTGGGCCGAACGACAGGAGAAGAAGAAATGGAAACGCTACTACCAGGTGCGCAACGCGGCCTACCTCAACCACCACTATGGCCGCAACTGGGGCGTGCGCCACCTGCGCAGTTTCATCAACGTCAGTGGCTACATCCTCACCGCCGCCGTCGCCGCCCCCCTGGGCAAAGGGTGGATGTGGGCCGATATTCCCCGCCTGTGGCACGCCTACCGCGACGGCGTGCACGAGCGGCTGGGCAAGATGTGACGAAGGCTGACACATGCACAGAGAGACCTGAAAGAAGCAACTACACTATGGGAGTATATATCAACAAAGGCAATCGTGAGTTTCGCGACATCGTCACGCACGAGTATGTGGATAAGACATCGCTGATACCTTTTATCAGCAGCACACTCAATTCTGAGCGTCGCTACAGTTGCGTATCTCGCTGCCGCCGCTTTGGCAAGTCGATGGCGGCCAAGATGCTGTGTGCCTACTACGACAAGTCGTGCCAGTCGCGCGAATTGTTCGCTGGCCTCAACGTCGAGCGCGACAGCACGTTCGAAACGTACCTGAACAAGTACTACGTCATCTGCGTGGACATGACAGACTTCACCACGAAGTATCGGGGCGATAAGGACATGGTCCGAAAGATTCAGGATAGGCTCATCACGGATGTGCTGACTGTATTTCCAGAGGTCAGCCGGTATGAGGATGACGACCTCATGGACATCCTCTACCGCATCAGCGACAGTACGGGCGAGCGCTTCATCATGATCATCGACGAGTGGGACGCCATCCTTCGCGAGACAGGGACGGACGAGCACGTCACCACGGCCTTCGTCGATTTGCTTCGCCGCCTCTTCAAGGGGTCGGGGTCAAACATCGTCTTCGCCGGGGCCTATCTCACAGGTATCCTGCCCATCAAGAAGTACAACACGGAGTCGGCGCTGAACAACTTCAACGAGTATTCCATGATTGACCCTGCCAATTTGGCCTCATGCTACGGCTTCACAGAGGCGGAAGTGCAGACATTGGCAAAGCGGCATAACGTGGCTATGGCAGACTTGAAAAGGTGGTACGACGGATATAATATCGGCACAGAGCGGTCTATCTACAATCCCTACTCCGTCATGAATGCCCTGCAGCGGGGCACATGCCACAGTTACTGGACGACCACGGGCGCCTACGACTCGGTCGTGACCTACATTCAGATGAACTACAACGGGCTGAAGGATGACATCATCAGAATGCTGGCGGGCGAGCATGTCTATGTCGATACCACAGAGTTTCTCAACGACATGCGCATCGTCAGGAGCAAGAACGATGTGCTGACCATACTGATACACCTCGGCTATCTGTCCTACGATGAACGTGCCCAAGCATGTTATATTCCCAATAAAGAGGTGGGCGACGAAATGAATAAGGCCATCAAAGCCACGTCATGGAGCGTCCTGGCCGAGACCATACAACAGTCGAAAGCCCTTCTTGATGCCACCATCGCGGGCAACGCGCAGGCCGTGGCACGGGCCGTGGACCAGGCGCACGATGAGCACACCAGCATCCTGTCTTACAACGATGAAAACTCGCTCGCCTGTGTGCTTGCCATCGCTTATATTTGGGCCAGAAACGAGTATGTCATCCATCGCGAGTATGCCACAGGCAAGGGCTACGCCGACCTTGTGATGATTCCCCGCCACAACGTGGCCAAGCCCGCGCTGGTTATCGAACTGAAATACAACCACTCGGCCAACACGGCTATCGACCAAATCAAGCGGAAAGCCTATCCCGCAAAAATAGCAGAATATACGGGCGACATCCTTTTGGTGGGCATCAACTACGACAAGGAAGCCAAACAGCATACATGTAAGATAGAACGGCTCAGCAAATAAAGCATGTCACGCAGCCGACAATAACAAAAAATCACTACATTTGTGGGCATGAAAAAAATGCTACGCCGCATAGCCGCCGTATGGCGGTTCTACCGCGACGGCTTCCGGCAGATGACCTGGGGGCGCGTGCTCTGGCTGATTATCGTAGTCAAACTGGCGGTAATCTTTCTGGTGCTGCGCCTGTTCTTCTTCCAGCCCGAACTGGGGGGCCTCTCGGCTCCCGAAAAGGCGGGCGTGGTGGGCGAACGGCTGGCTCTGCCGCCCGACAGCCGGCCATGAGGCCACACCGTAGCATGAGGCCACACCGTAGCAAAGAGAATATCTATATCTATTATAACTGGCGGCCGGGACAGGCGGGCACCGCTCACCTGCACCGTCGCACGAAAAACACTTTCCTATGTTAGCCCTACTCAACGATTCGGCAGCGAGCGCCCTGGAATGGTCGCGCCTGCAGTTTGCCCTTACCGCGTGCTACCACTGGCTCTTCGTTCCCCTCACGCTCGGCCTGGCCGTCGTCATGGGCCTGATGGAGACGGCGTGGTATCGCACGAACGACGCCTTCTGGAAACATGCCGCCCAGTTTTGGCAGAAAATCTTCGGCATCAACTTCGCCATCGGCGTAGCCACCGGCATCATCCTCGAGTTTGAATTTGGCACGAACTGGAGCAACTACTCGTGGTTCGTGGGCGACATCTTCGGTGCACCGCTGGCCATCGAGGGCATCGTGGCCTTCTTCATGGAAGCCACGTTCATCGCCGTCATGTTCTTCGGCTGGAACAAAGTCAGCCGCGGCACCCACCTGGCCTCGACCTGGCTCACGGGCCTCGGCGCCACGCTCTCGGCCTGGTGGATTCTGGTGGCCAACTCGTGGATGCAGCACCCCGTCGGCACGACGTTCAACCCCGAGACCGTACGCAACGAGATGACCGACTTCTTCGCCGTGGCCTTCGCCCCCGAAGCCGTGACCAAGTTCTGCCATACCGTGACGAGCGGCTGGATGACGGGCGGCGTCTTCGCCGTGGGCGTAGGCTGCTGGTTCCTGCTGCGCGGCCGTAACCGCCGGCTGGCTCTGGCCAGCGTCAAGGTGGGCAGCATCGTCGGCATCGTGGCCGCCCTGCTGGTGATGGCCACGGGCGACAAGAGCGGCATCGACATTGCCCGCACGCAGCCCATGAAACTGGCGGCTGCCGAGGGGTTGGAGCGCGGCGGACAGCAGGCTCCCTTTTCCATCATCCCGGGCATCGAGGTGCCGGGCGTACTGTCCATCCTGGCCACACACGACCTGAACGGCTATGTGCCGGGCTCGCAAGACATCATCGACGGCTATACCGACAACCGCGGTGTGTCACACCTGCCCGTGGCTGAGATGATGGAGCGCGGACGCAAGGCCCGCGTGGCTCTGGGCAACTACCACCTGGCTGTCAAGGCCGGCGACGAGAAGGCCAAGAGCGAGGCGGCAGCCGTCCTCGAAACAGAGCGCGAGTATCTGGGCTACGGCTACCTCAACAGCCCCGAAGACCTGGTGCCGCCCACCGGACTGGTGTATTGGTCGTTCCGCGCCATGGTGGGCTGCGGTTCGCTCCTGCTGCTGGTACTGGCCCTCGTGGCCTGGTTCGGCCGCAAGGGCACGCTGGAGAACAAGCGCTGGCTGCTGCAGGCCGGCCTGTGGAGCATACCTCTGGTCTATATCGCCGGGCAGGCGGGATGGATTGTGGCCGAAGTGGGCCGCCAGCCCTGGGCCATCCAGGACCTGCTGCCCGTGACGGCAGCCACCTCGACGCTGTCGGCCGGTGCGGTGCAGACCACGTTCTTCCTCTTCCTCATCCTCTTCACCGTCATGCTCGTGGCCGAGGTGCGCATCATGCTGCGCGCCATACGCCAGCAGCCCGATTTCACCCACTGACCTCATCCCCACCAACCCCTAACATCCTGACATTATGATAACCTACTCTTTCCTGCAACAATACTGGTGGTTCCTGGTGTCGCTGCTCGGCGGCCTGCTGGTGTTCCTGCTCTTCGTTCAGGGCGCCAACAGCATGATCTTCACCCTGGGGCGCACCGAGGACGAACGCCGCCTCATCGTCAACGCCACGGGGCGCAAATGGGAGTTTACGTTTACCACCCTCGTCACCTTCGGCGGTGCCTTCTTCGCCGCCTTCCCCCTGTTCTACAGCACGAGCTTCGGCGGCGCCTACTGGGTATGGATGCTCATCCTGGCCTCGTTCGTGGTGCAGGCCGTGAGCTACGAGTTTCAGCGTAAGGCGGGCAATGTGCTCGGCACGACGGTCTATCGCCGCCTGCTGGTGTTCAACGGCATCGCCGGTCCCTTCCTGCTGGGCTGCGCCGTGGCCACGTTCTTCACCGGCTCGGCCTTCGTCGTGGAGAAGGGCGTCATGGCGGGCGACGCCATGATGGTGCCCGCCATCAGCCGCTGGGCCAACGCCTGGCACGGCCTGGACGCCCTGTTCTGCCCGTGGAACCTGGTGCTGGGCATAGCGGTGCTCTTCCTCTCGCGTGTGCTGGGTAGTCTCTACCTCATCAACAGCATCAGCGACGACATCCTGCTGCCGCGTCTGCGCCGCCAGGTGCTGGCCGACAGCGTGCCCTTTGTCATCTGCTTCGTGGCCTTCGTGGCCAACGTGCTCTGCTCGTCGGGCGTGGGCGAGGGCGCTGACGGCAGTCTGGCCGTCATCCCGATGAAATACTGGGACAACCTGCTGTCCATGCCCTTAGTGGCGCTCCTGCTCCTCGTCGGCGTGGTGATGGTGCTCGCGGGCATCGGCGTGACCATCCTGCGCGCCGGCAGCCGCCGCGGCATCTGGACGGCAGGCACGGGCACGGTGCTCACGGTGCTGGCCCTGCTGCTTCTTGCCGGCCTCAACGGCACGTCGTTCTACCCCTCGACGGTCGATACGGCCTCGTCGCTCACCATCACCAACAGTTGCTCCAGCCCCTTCACCCTGCGCGTCATGGCATGGGTGTCGCTGGTCATCCCCTTCGTCCTGGCCTACATCTTTTGGGCCTGGCACGCCATCAACCGCAAGGACCTCACTCGCGACGAACTGGAAGGCAAGGGGGCCGAAGCCGAGCACCAATACTGATTTTTCACTATCTTTGCAGGCTGAACACCGACTCGCAGGCTACGGCAACGACACCGCAGGCCTGCGGGACGGCATAATCTCCCTTCAAACACTCCTACGGCCATGACCGTACGCATAGAACAAGTAACGACTAAGAAAGACCTCAAGCGCTTCATCCGCTTCAACTACGAGTTTTATAAGACATGTCCCTACTCGGTCCCCGACCTGTACGACGACATGCTCAACACCTTCTCGCCGAAGAAGAACGCCGCCTTCGAGTTTTGCCAGGCGGCGCTCTTCCTGGCCTACAGCGAGCAGGGCGACATCGTTGGCCGTGTGGCCGCCATCATCAACCGGCGCGCCAACGAGACGTGGCAGAAGAAGGCCGTGCGCTTCGGGTGGATAGACTTCGTGGACGACATCGACGTCAGCCGCGCCCTCATCGACACCGTCAAGACCTGGGGACGCGAGCACGGCATGACCGAGATTGAGGGCCCCCTGGGCTTCACCGACCTCGACGCCGAGGGCATGCTCATCGAGGGCTTCGACCAGCTCTCCACGATGGCCACCATCTACAACTACCCCTACTACCCAGAACACATGGAGCGGCTGGGGCTCACGAAGAGCAGCGACTGGGTGGAGATGAAAATCTACGTCCCCGACGCCATGCCCGAGCGCTACCAGCGCATCTCGGACATCGTGGCCAAGAAGTACGACCTCCACATCCGCAAGTTCACCAGCAAGAAGGAGGTGATGCGCACCGGCATGGCCCACGAAATCTTCCGCCTCATCAACGACGCCTACGCGCCGCTCTTCGGCTACTCGCGGATGAGCGAGAAGCAGATTGACCAGTATGTCAAGATGTACGTCCCCGTGCTCGACCTGCGCATGGTGACGCTCATCGAGACGGCCGACGGCCAACTGGTGGGCGTGGGCATCTCCATGCCGTCGCTCTCTCGCGCACTGCAGAAGGCCAAGGGCCGCCTGCTGCCCTTCGGCTGGTTCCATCTGCTCAAGGCGCTGTGGTGGAAGCGGCCCCGCGTGCTCGACCTGCTGCTCGTCGCCGTCCGCCCCGACTACCAGAGCAAGGGCGTCAATGCCCTGCTCTTCACCGACCTCATCCCCGTCTATCAGCAGATGGGCTTCGAGTATGCCGAAAGCAATCCCGAACTGGAGGCCAACGACCGCGTACAGAGCCAGTGGCAGTATTTCCACACCGAGCAGCACAAACGCCGCCGCTGCTACAGGGCCGACCTCTGACCGCCACGCTGACGCTCCGGGCGCCGACCTCCTCCCTATCAAGCATGGGCGCAAGGCACCGCAGCGTGCCCGAGCGCCCATACTGCATGTACGCCCCCCACGCCCCGCAGGATCCTTCTATTGCCCCATAATCGCCCCATAACCACCTCTCCCTCTCATCCCCATGTCCGAAGCCAACGACCTTTTCACCCCCACCCAACCCGCCGCCGCGCCCGCCGTCAACTATGACGAGAGCAAGATACGCCACCTCGAGGACACCGAGCACATCCGCACCCGACCGGGCATGTACATCGGCCGCCTGGGCGACGGCAGCCATGCCGAAGACGGCATCTACGTCCTGCTCAAGGAGACCATCGACAATAGCATCGACGAGTTCAACGAGGGCTTCGGCAAGCGCATCGAGGTGGACATCACCGACGACCTCACCGCCGAGGTGCGCGACTACGGCCGCGGCATCCCCCTGGGCAAACTGGTCGAAGCGGTGTCGCGGCTGAACACCGGCGGCAAGTACGACACGGCGGTCTTCACCGCCTCCGTGGGCATGAACGGCGTGGGTCTCAAGGCCGTCAACGCCCTCTCGGCGCGCTTCGAGGTGACGAGCGTGCGCGACGGCCGCCGCCGCGAGTGCGTCTTCGAGAAGGGCGTCCTCGTCTCCGACACCGAGGGCGACACCGAGGAGGAAAACGGCACCCGCGTCTTCTTCCGCCCCGACGCCGGCCTGTTCCAGAACTACCGCTTCCATAGCGAGTTTGTCGAGAACATGCTGCGCAACTACACCTACCTCAACACCGGCCTGGCCATCTTCCACAACGGCCGCCGCATCATCAGCCGCAACGGCCTCGAGGACCTCCTCAACGACAACATGACAGCGCCGGGCCTCTATCCCGTGGTCCACCTCCGCGGCGAGGGCATCGACATCGCCTTCACCCACACGGCGCAGTATGGCGAGGAATACTACTCCTTCGTCAACGGCCAGCACACCACGCAGGGCGGCACGCACCAGAGCGCCTTCAAGGAGCACATCGCCAAGGCCATCAAGGACTACTACGGCAAAAACTTCGACGTCCAGGACGTGCGCAACGGCCTCGTCGCCGCCATCGCCATACGCGTCATCGAGCCCCTCTTTGAGAGCCAGACGAAAATCAAACTCGGCTCGCTCACCATGGCGCCCGACAAAGACACCAACGGCAACCCCTTCCCCCTCTCCGGCGTCAGCGTCAACAAGTTCATCGGCGACTTTGTCAAGGAGAATGTGGACAACTACCTGCATCGCAACCTCGACGTGGCCGACATCCTCTTGCAGAAAATTCAGGAGAGCGAGAAGGAGCGCAAGGCCATCGCCGGCGTCACCAAGCTGGCCCGCGAGCGTGCCAAGAAGGCCAACCTCCACAACCGCAAGCTCCGCGACTGCCGCATACACCTCAACGACCCCGCCCCCAAGAGCAAGCGCAAGGAAGGGGAGGAGGACGACGACGACCTGCGCCAGGAGTCGGCCATCTTCATCACCGAGGGCGACTCGGCCAGCGGCTCCATCACCAAGAGCCGCGATGTCAACACCCAGGCGGTCTTCTCGCTGCGCGGCAAGCCGCTCAACTGCTACGGGCTCACCAAGAAGGTGGTCTATGAAAACGAGGAGTTCAACCTCCTCCAGGCGGCCCTCAACATCGAGGACGGCCTCGACGGCCTGCGCTACAACAAGGTCATCGTCGCCACCGATGCCGATGTCGATGGCATGCACATCCGCCTGCTGATGATTACCTTCTTCCTCCAGTTCTTCCCCGACCTCATCAAGAAGGGCCACGTCTATATCCTCGAGACGCCGCTCTTCCGCGTCCGCAACAAGAAGAAGAAGGTCCGCGCCAAGGCCGCCCCGGCCCTGACCTCGGTCAACGACAAGAGCGCCGGCGCTGCCATCCTCAAAAAGACCAAGACGGCGGACCGCTCGGAGTTTGAGACCATCTACTGCTACACCGAGGAGGAGCGCCTCGCCGCCATCGAGCGCCTCGGGCCGGACCCCGAAATCACGCGCTTCAAGGGCCTGGGCGAGATTTCCTCGGACGAGTTCAAACACTTCATCGGCCCCGACATCCGCCTCGAGCGCGTCAGCCTCCACAAGAGCGACCAGGTCAAGGAACTGCTGGAGTACTACATGGGCAAGAACACCATGGAGCGCCAGAACTTCATCATCGACAACCTCGTGGTCGAGGAAGACCTCGCCGACGCCGACGCCGACGCGCAGTGACGCCCCCCGCCCTTCACCCGCCACCACAGCGCCCGCACCTTCCCACTCTCTCCCAAGAACCTCTCACACAGACTGCCCCCATGAAAAAGACTGCCATCTTCCCGGGCTCGTTCGACCCCTTCACCGTCGGCCACGCCAGCATCGTCGAGCGCGGACTGGCCATGTTCGACGAAATCGTCATCGGCATCGGCGTCAACGAGAAGAAGAAAGCCCTCTACCCGCCCCATAAGCGCGTCGAGGTCATCGCCGCCCTCTATGCCGACGAGCCCCGCGTCCGCGTCGTGGCCTACGACGACCTCACCATCGACCTGGCCGAACGCGTCGGCGCGCGCTTTATCCTCCGCGGCCTGCGCTCGGTGAAAGACTTTGAGTACGAGCGCGACATCGCCGCCATCAACGCCCGCCTCAGCGGCATCGAGACGGTGCTCCTCATCACCGACCCGCAACACTCGTCGGTGTCCTCCAGCGTCGTGCGCGAACTCATCCACTTCGGAAAGGACGTCAGCGACTTCCTCCCCAAAAAGAAGTGACCACGCTCACACCCATCCCCCCCTGCTCCCCCCCCCTACTCCTTATCTATAAAACGAAAACCCATGCACAGAACGCTCCTCACCGTCCTGCTCACCGCCCTCCTCGGCCTCATCCCCGCCACCGCACAGGCACAGCTGCTGCGTCAGCACCAGCAGCACGAAGAGCCGGACATCAACATGCTCCGCAAACTGCAAATGGCGCAGCTGGCCATCACCGAACTCTACGTCGATACCATCGACCAGAACAAACTGGCCGAAGCGGCCATCGAGGGCATGCTCAAGACGCTCGACCCCCACTCCGCCTATGCCAACGCCGAGAGCACACGCTCCAGTCAGGAGGCCCTCGACGGCAACTTCGAAGGCATCGGCATACAGTTTAACATGCTCGAAGACACCCTCGTCGTCATCCAGCCCACCACCAAGGGACCGAGCGAGCGCGCCGGCATCATCGCCGGCGACCGCATCGTCAGCGTCAACGGACAGCCCATAGCGGGTGTCAACATGCCCCGCGACACCATCATGCGCCGTCTGCGCGGACCCAAGGGCACGAAGGTGCGCCTCGGCGTCGTACGACGTAATGTCAAGGAAATGCTCACCTTCAACATCACGCGCGACAAAATTCCCACCAACACCCTCGACGCCGACTACATGCTCGACGCCACCACGGGCTACATCCTCCTCGACCGCTTCGGCGCCACCACGGGCGACGAACTGCGCGCCGCCATCAAGCGCCTCAAGGCCCGGGGCATGCGCGACCTCGTCCTCGACCTCTCCATCAATGGCGGCGGCTACCTCGGCGCCTCCGTCGATGTGGCGGGCGAATTTCTGCCCAAAGGCTCGCTCGTGGTATATACCAAGGGGCGCCGCGCCGACCGCAACGACTTCCGCGTCAATCACGACGGCATGATGCTCGACGGACGCATCGTCGTCCTCGTTGACGAATACACGGCATCGGCTGCCGAAATCGTCTCCGGCGCCATACAGGACTACGACCGCGGCACCGTCATCGGCCGACGCACCTTCGGCAAGGGCCTTGTGCAGCGGCCCATCGACCTGCCCGACGGCTCCATGATTCGCCTCACCGTGGCCCACTTCTACACCCCCTCCGGACGCTGCATACAGAAACCCTACACCCGCGGCAAGGGCGAAGAGTACAGCGAAGACCTCAACGACCGCTACCGCCGCGGCGAACTCATGCACCTCGACAGCATCCATCTCGACAGCACCAAGGTCTATCAGACGCTCATCGACCACCGCACCGTCTATGGCGGCGGCGGCATCATGCCCGACATCTTCGTCCCCCTCGACACCATGGCCTATGCCCCGGCCTACCGCGCCATCAGCCGCAACAACATCCTCGTGAGCATCGTCCTGCGCTATGCCGACAGCAACCGCGACAGTCTGAAGCGCCGATACAAGACCTTCGCCGACTACCGCGCCAAGTACAGCGTGCCCCAGGCCCTCATCGACGAGGTCCTCGCCGAGGCCGAGAAGAAGAAGATTACCATCAAGGACGACGAGCGCGAGAAGACCATCGACAACCTGCGCTTCATGCTCAAGGCCCTCATCGCCAACAACGTGTGGGACCGCTCCGAATACATGCAGCTCATCAACGAGCGCAGCGAACTGGTCCGCGCCGCCATGGACCACCTCAAGAAACAGTGACAGCCATAGTAGATTCCGGAATATCCGGAAAAGCCGGAAAAGCCGAGTGTGTATCAAAATGCTCACAAGCGCGGAATTTGCGGGGTGGTGCCGCTAGCCCAACTTCAACGCCGAATACTATTTCACGTCATGTTGGCTCTTTCGCCCGAGCGTCCCATGTTCGCCGAGCACCTCGCTGTCGAAGGCATACACCGACTTCCAGCCGAGCTCCTTCTCCAGGAGCTCAGCCGTCGATTGCTGTATCAGCAGGTCTTCGCTATAGTC
>JALEZQ010000081.1 GCA_022772475.1 Bacteroidales bacterium
CAGTAGGGCAGATAGGTGAAGGTGGCCACGCCCAGGACGGTGCTCTGCGTCATGCCGCAGGTATTCCATGGCACAAGGACGGAGGTGACGGTGACGGAGTCTTCGACACTGCGACTGAGCAGGCAACGGTCGTAGCCGCGGCGGTCGTAGATGTCGGCGAACATGTGGCCGTTGAGCAGGATGCACAGATACTGGTCGGCCACGGCGACATTGAGCATCAGACCGGTGGACACCGTACTGGCTACCAACGTGACGCGGCCGCGGATGAGGCGGATGAAGAGGCGCGTGATGCCACCCACCATGCCGCCGGCCGACATGGTGGCGCCGAAGCACATGGCGCAGACGATGAGCCAGATGGTGTTCATCATGCCCTCCATGCCGCGAGTGGAGACGAGTTGGCTGAGCATGTCGTGGTCAGTGGGCACCTGAGTGGGGCCGCAGGCACTCATCATCAGCGCACGGAAGGGGTCGGGGTCGATGGCGGCAAGCACATCGGGCTGGGCAATGGCGGCGGCGACGATGGCCATCAGGGTGGAGAGGAAAAGGGTGATGACGGAGGGGACACGACGGGCAATGAGCAGGCCGGTGAGCAGGGGGACAATGAGGAGCCACGGCGAAATGGTGTAGCGTTCCAGCAGTGCCGAAAGGAAGGCATCGGTATCGCTGCTGCCGGCGGTGGTGGTACAGAATCCGGCCACGACAAACACCACCAGAGCGATGGTCACCGAGGGGATGGTGGTGATGAGCATATAGCGGATATGCTTGAACAGCGGCACACCGACGCCGCCGGATGCGAGGACGGTGGTGTCGGACAGGGGAGAGATTTTGTCACCGAAATAGGCGCCGGAGATGATGGCGCCGGCTATCCATCCCTCTGAGAAGCCCATGGCGCGCCCTATGCCCATCAGGGCAATGCCGATGGTGGCGATGGTGGTCCACGAACTGCCGGTCATGACGCTGACCAGCGCGCAGATGACGCAGGTGGAAAAGAGGAAAATGTCGGGATGGATAATCTGCAAACCGTAATAGATGAGCGTGGGCACGACGCCGCTGACCATCCATGTGCCGCTCAGCGCACCGATGAGCAGGAGGATAACCAAGGCGCTGGACACGCTGGACACGTTCTTGGTGATGGCGCGCTCGAAATGGTCCCAGGGCACATGGAGCACAGCCATGCCGATGAGGACGCAGAAAGCGGAGACGACGATGAGCGTGACCTGTGAGGCGCCCATCAGGGCATCGCTGCCGAAGGCCCGGATGGTGAACACCAGCATGACGACAAGGACCACAAGGGGCAGGAGGGACAACAGGGCCGAGGGGCGGCGGATGGGTGGTTTGCAGGAGGACATAAGGCGGATGGGAGGGAGTTCTGTGTTGGACATAACGGCCGTCACGCAGGGCGGCGGCTTATGAAAAGGGTCTGCAGGATGCGGTATTGGGGCGCCCTGCAGACCCTATGTGAAGAGGATGGGTATGCGTCAGACGCAGCCGATGATGTCGTGGACATCGGCTACACCATGGCGGTCGAGCCACTCGTTGATGCCGTCAATGACCTTGACGGTGACGGTGGGGTCGATGAAGTTGGCGGTGCCTATCTCGATGGCGGTGGCGCCGGCCATAAGGAACTCGATGGCGTCGGCGGCATTCATGATGCCCCCCAGACCGATGACGGGGATGCGGACGGCACGGGCCACCTGGTGCACCATGCGCACGGCGACGGGCTTGACGGCAGGACCGCTGAGACCACCGGTGCCGATGCTCAGACGCGAGCAGCGGCGCTCAATGTCGATGCTCATGCCCATGAGGGTGTTGATGAGCGACACGGCATCGGCGCCCTCGGCCTCAACGGCGGAGGCAATGGCGGCAATGTCGGTGACGTTGGGCGAGAGCTTGACGATGAGGGTCTTACTATAGGCTTTGCGCACGGCGCGCACCACAGAGGCGGCGCCCTCGCAGGTGACGCCAAAGGCCATGCCGCCGTCCTTGACGTTGGGACAGGAGATGTTGAGTTCGATGGCGGGGATAGCGGGCAGGGCGTCAATCATGGCGGCACAGGCGGCATAGTCTTCGGGCGAATGGCCGGAGACGTTGACGATGGGGCAGGTGTCGTAGTCCTTGATAAGGGGATAGATGTGCTCGCAGAAATAGGCCGCGCCCTTGTTCTGCAGACCGACGCAGTTGAGCATGCCCTGTGCGGTCTCGGCCATGCGGGGATAGTCGTTGCCCTCGCGTGGCTGGAGGGTGGTGCCCTTGACAATGAAGCCGCCCAGACGGTTGAGGTCGATGAAGTCGGCGAACTCTATGCCGTAGCCAAAGGTACCCGAGGCGGTGAGGACGGGGTTCTTGAGGCTGAGGTTGCCGATATTTACTTGGAGATGAGCCATTGCAATTGTTCGATATTGAATACGGGACCTTCTTTACATACGCACAGGTTGTGGCCGTGGACGTCCTTTTCTACACAGCAGAGGCAGGCGCCCAAACCGCAGGCCATCAGGTTTTCGAGCGACACCTCGCAGGGGGTGCCGACGGCGGCGGCATAGCGTGCCACGGCCTGCATCATGGGCTTGGGACCGCAGGCGGCGACGGCATCGAAATGCTCTTGCGTCAGCACGCTATGGTTGGTGACGAAGCCTTTCTCGCCCATCGTGGCGTCTTCGGTGGTGACGCAGACGCGGCCCAGGGCTTCGAACGATTCGGTCTGGAGAATGTCGCGACGGCTGCGGCCGCCGAGGAGGAAGGTGACCTGATGGCCACGCTCCTTGAGGCAACGGCCATAGTAGAGCAGAGGCGCTGTGCCCACGCCGCCACCGACAAGGAGGTAGTGGCTGGGGGCGGCATCGGCCTCGGGCATGGTAAAGCCGTGACCAAGGGGGAAAATGCAGTTGAGGCTGTCGCCGGCCTTCAGGTTGAGCAGGGCGCGGGTGCCATCGCCGACGGCGTGGACAAGCAGGTGCAGTTCGCCGCGGTCGGCCAGGAAGTCGTTGACGCTGATGGGGCGGCGCAGGAACGTGGTGGCCGACTGGCTGACGAGCACCTCGACAAACTGGCCCGGGGCGACGGGCGGCATGGGGGTGGAAGTGGGGTCGATGAGACGCAAAAGCACGTAGTCGTCGCGGAGGAGTTCGGCGGCGGCTACGTGCAGGTCTCTGACGGTTTTATTCATCAGTGATTGAGATTATAAGGTAAAAGGATGGCGTATATCTACGCGCTCATTCTTTCGGACGGTGGCTTAGAAGTCGGCCGTCTTGGGGGTGCGGGGGAAGGGGATGACGTCGCGGATGTTCTGCATACCGGTGACGAAGAGGATGAGGCGCTCGAAGCCGAGGCCGAAGCCACTGTGGGGGCAGGTGCCGAAGCGGCGGGTGTCGAGATACCACCACATGTCCTTCATCGGGATGTTGAGCTCGTTGATGCGGGCCATAAGTTTGTCGTAACTCTCCTCGCGCTCAGAGCCGCCGATAATCTCGCCAATCTGCGGGAAGAGAACGTCCATGGCGCGGACGGTCTTGCCATCGTCGTTGAGCTTCATGTAGAAGGCCTTGATTTCCTTCGGGTAGTCGGTGAGGATAACGGGCTTCTTGAAGTGCTGCTCCACGAGGTAGCGCTCGTGCTCGCTGGCCAGGTCAACGCCCCACGAGATGGGGAACTCGAACTTGTGGCCGGCCTTGACGGCGTCCTCGAGGATGCGGATACCCTCGGTGTAGGTGAGGCGCACAAAGTCGTGCTCGACAACGAAGTGGAGACGCTCGAGCAGGCTCTTGTCGATCATCTTGTTGAGGAAGGCGAGGTCGTCCTGGCAGTTGTCGAGGGCCCACTGTACGCAGTACTTGATGAAGTCCTCGGCCAGGTCCATATTGTCCGTGATGTCGTTGAAGGCCACCTCGGGCTCAATCATCCAAAACTCGGCCAGGTGACGGGGCGTATTGGAGTTTTCGGCGCGGAAGGTGGGGCCGAAGGTGTAGATGGCACCGAGGGCCGTGGCGCCAAGCTCGCCCTCCAGCTGTCCGCTGACGGTGAGCGAGGTGGGCTTGCCGAAGAAGTCGTCGGCGTAATCGACGTTGCCCTGCTCATCGAGGGGCATTTGGGCCAGGTTCTGCGTGGTCACCTGAAACATCTGGCCGGCGCCTTCGCAGTCGCTGGCGGTGATGAGGGGCGTATGGAAATAGAAGAAGCCGTGGTCGTGGAAGTAGCGGTGGATGGCCATGGCCATGTTGTGGCGGATGCGGAAGACGGCGCCGAAGGTGTTGGTGCGCAGACGCATGTGGGCATACTTGCGCATGTACTCAAAGGTCTGGCCCTTCTTCTGCATGGGGTAGTCGTTGCCGCAGAGGCCCAGCACCTCTATCTTCTCGGCCTTGACCTCGACGCTCTGACCTGCGCCCGGACTCTCGGTGAGCTGGCCTTCGACGGCGATGCAGGCGCCGGTGGTGATATCCTTGAAGAGGTCGGCGGGGAAGGCGTCGGCATCGGCGACAACCTGTACGTTATTGATGGTCGAACCGTCGTTGAGGGCAATAAAGTGGACGGACTTGCTGCCACGATGCGTGCGCACCCAGCCTTTCACCAGGACGGCGGCACCGTAGTCGGTACGGCGCAGCAGGTCAACGATGACTGTACGTTTCATGTTTATGACTATAGGGTTTATGTGCTGAGACAAGCCGTGCCGTGGCTGCCAGTGCTTGCACTGCCGTACTGCCGGTGCTTGCCGGACGTACTGACGGTGCAATGCGCTGGCCGCAAGGCGGCCGGCTTTCTCGCTTGATTGGTTCGTAGGTATTATTCGTAGGCGCCCATGTGCAGCATTTCCACCTCTTTCTCGGTGAGGAAACGCCAGTCGCCACGGCGCAGGTTTTTCTTGGTGAGGCCGGCGAAATAAACGCGGTCGAGCTTGGTCACCTGATAGCCGAGATGTTCGAAGATGCGGCGGACGATGCGGTTCTTGCCCGAGTGGATTTCGATGCCTACCTGCTTCTTGTCGGTGGGGCTGGCATAATCGACGGCATCGGCCTTGACTTCGCCGTCTTCGAGCACGATGCCCTCCATGATTTTCTGCAGGTCGCCCACGCTGACATTATGGTCGGTGAAGACGTGGTAAATCTTCTTCTTCAGATACTTGGGATGGGTCAGTTTGGAGGCCATCTCGCCATCGTTGGTGAGCAGGAGCACGCCCGTCGTACCGCGGTCGAGGCGACCTACGGGATAGATGCGCTCGGGGCAGGCGCCCTGCACAAGGTCCATGACGGTCTTACGGTTCTGGGGGTCTTCGCTGGTGGTCACATAGCCTTTGGGCTTGTTGAGCAGGATATAGACCTTCTTCTCCATCTTGATGGCCTGGTCGTGGAACTGGACATTGTCGGAGCGGAGCACCTTCGTGCCGAGTTCGGTAACAACGACGCCGTTGACGGTAACGACACCCGAGGTGATGAACTTGTCGGCATCACGGCGTGAGCATACGCCGGCGTTGGCCAGGAACTTATTGAGGCGGACGGGCTCGTTGGGGTCGTAGTTCTTCTCTTTATATTCCAGACGCTTCTTCTGGCTGTACTTGGCATGGGGATTATATCCGTTGCGCTGCGGGCGCTGGCCGCCGAAGGGGCGTTCGCCATTGGCACGGTCGCCATAGGGGCGCTTGTAACCGCCTTCGTAGCGGTTGCCACCGCCCTGCTGCTCGCTGCGGGCGGGACGGCCTTCGCCGTAAGGACGGCGCTCACCGTAGGGACGTTCGCCATAGGGACGCTCACCGTATGGGCGGCGCTCCTCGCCGTACTGTTCCTTGGCAGGGCGTGCGCCATAGGGGCGACGGCCCTCGTAAGAACTGTTAGCGCCATAGGGACGCTTGTTGAAGCGATTTTCAGCATTGAAGGGACGCGCCTCTCCCGAATTTCCCCCATAGGGGCGACGTTCGCCGTAAGGACGGGCATTGTCGCCATAAGGGCGTCGGCCTTCTTCTCTGCCGCTGTAGGCAGGACGTGTGTGTTTCACAAAACGCGGGCGGCCCGAGCCGCTGCGGTTTGCCGACGAACCGTCGCCCTCGCGGCGACCTTCGTCACTGTTCTTGAAGCTGTCGTAATTGTCGTAGCTCATAAAAGGTTAGAATAAATAAATGTATGTGCATGATAATCCACAAGCCCCTGCGCACCGTCTTGCTGTACGGAACACAAAGGGCCTGGATTAAGGTTTTCGACTTACATACCGGTGTAGTTGTGGGGCGTGATGGCCATGAGTTCGGCCTTGACCTTGTCGCTGACTTCGAGGGTCTGGATGAAGTTGTGTATGCTCTCGGCGGTGATGGCGCTGTTTGTGCGGGTGAGGGCCTTGAGCGCTTCGTAGGGATGGGGATAGGCTTCGCGGCGCAGGATGGTCTGGATGGCCTCTGCCACGACGGCCCAGCAGTCGTCGAGGTCGCGGGCCAGGTTTTCTTCGCGGAGAAGGAGTTTGCCGAGTCCCTTGAGGGTGCTGGCGAAGGCGATGGCGGCATGGCCCATGGGTACGCCAATGTTGCGGATGACGGTGCTGTCGGTCAGGTCGCGCTGCAGGCGGCTGATGGGGAGCTTGGCGCTGAGGTGTTCGAGGATGGCGTTGGCCAGACCGAGGTTGCCTTCTGAGTTCTCGAAGTCGATGGGGTTCACCTTATGGGGCATGGCGCTGGAGCCTACTTCGCCGGCCTTGATTTTCTGCTTGAAGTATTCCATCGAGACGTACTGCCAGAAGTCGCGGTCCAGGTCGATGACGATGGTGTGGATGCGCTTCATGGCGTCGAAGAGGGCGGCCAGGTTGTCGTAGTTGCTAATCTGCGTGGTCCACTCCTCGCGCTCCAGTCCGAGTTTCTCGCTGACGAAGCGGTTGCCGAAGGCGCGCCAGTCAAACTCGGGATAGGCTACGTGGTGGGCGTTGAAGTTGCCGGTGGCGCCGCCGAATTTTGCCGTCATGGGCACGGCTTCGAGCAGGGCCTTCTGGCGCTCCAGACGATAGACAAAGACCATGACCTCCTTGCCCAGACGGGTGGGCGATGCGGGCTGTCCGTGGGTACGGGCCAGCATGGGCACGTCCTTCCAGGCCTCGGCATCTTCGCGCAGTTTGTCGATAACTTGCTGCAGGGCGGGCAGATAGACCTGCTCCACGGCTTCCTTGACCATCAGGGGGAAGGAGGTATTGTTGATGTCCTGCGAGGTGAGGCCGAAGTGGATAAACTCCTTATAGGCTTCGTAGCCGCCGAGGCGGTCGAGCTGCTCCTTGATATAATACTCGATGGCCTTGACGTCGTGGTTGGTCACGCTCTCTATTTCCTTGACGCGGGCGGCGCCTTCTTCGGTAAAGTCGCGGTATATGGCGCGGAGTTCGTCGAAGCGGTCGTGGCTGAGGGTGGCGAGCTGCGGCAGGGGGAGCTCACACAGGGTGATGAAGTATTCTATTTCCACGCGCAGGCGGTACTTCATCAGGGCATACTCTGAGAAATAGGGCGCGAGGGCGTCGGTCTTGCTGCGGTAGCGCCCGTCGATGGGCGACACAGCGGTGAGGATATCGAGGTTCATGGGATTGGAGTAAAGGAGTTGTTCTGTGGTGTTTTGCTTAGCGAATCATGTCGGTGCCCATATAGGGTTGCAGGGCCTTGGGGATGCGGATGCCTTCGGGCGTCTGGAAGTCTTCGAGCAGGGCGGCCACGATGCGGGGCAGGGCGAGGGCTGAGCCGTTGAGGGTGTGGCAGAGGCGGATGGTCTTGTCGGCAGCGCGGTAACGGCACTGCAGGCGGTTGGCCTGATAGCTGTCGAAATTGGACACGGAGCTTACCTCAAGCCAACGCTGCTGGGCTTCGCTATATACCTCGAAGTCGTAGCAGATGGCGGCCGTGAAACTCATGTCGCCGCCGCAGAGGCGCAAGATGCGGTAGGGCAGCTCGAGCTTGATGAGGAGGTTCTCCACGTGGTCGAGCATCTCCTGGTGCGACTGGGCCGAGTGTTCGGGCGTGTCGATGCGCACCAGTTCAATCTTGGAAAACTCGTGCAGACGGTTCAAACCGCGCACGTCCTTGCCATAACTGCCGGCCTCGCGACGGAAGCACTGGGTGTAGGCGCAGTTTTTGATGGGCAACTGGTCTTCGCGCAGGATGACGTCGCGATAGATATTGGTCACGGGCACCTCGGCCGTAGGGATGAGGTAGAGGTCGTCCTGATTGCAGTAGTACATCTGGCCTTCCTTGTCGGGAAGCTGGCCTGTACCATAGCCGGAAGCGGCATTGACCACCGTGGGGGGCATCACCTCAAGGTAGCCGGCGGCACGGGCTTCGTCGAGGAAGAAATTGATGAGCGCGCGCTGCAGACGGGCACCCCAGCCGATATATACGGGGAAGCCGGCGCCGGTGATTTTCACGCCGAGATCCAGGTCGAAGAGGTTGTACTTCTTGGCCAGCTCCCAGTGGGGCAGTGCGTTTTCGGGCAGCACGGTGTCGTGACCGCCGGTCTTGACCACGACGTTGTCTTCGGCGCACGAACCTTCGGGCACGATGTCGTAGGGCAGGTTGGGGATGGTATAGAGCAGTTGCTTGCGCTCTTCGGTGGCCTGCTTCATAGCCTCTTCCAGGTCCTTGGTGCGCTGCTTGATGTCGGCTACGCGCTGCTTGGCCTGCTCAGCTTCGTCCTTCTTTCCTTCTTTCATCAGCGCACCGATACTGCGCGACAGTTGTTTCACTTCGGCAAGAAGATTATCCAGTTCGGCCTGAGCGGCCTTACGTTTCTGATCTGTGGCAAGAACGGCGTCAACGGCCTGGGCTGCGCCCTTGAAATGCTTTTTCTCCAAAGCCCGAATCACGGCCTCACGGTCATCGGTAATTTGTTTGATGGTCAGCATGAATAGTATATTGTTAAGATGTGTCTGCCGGCTGGAATGGTATGGTTGCGCCAGAAGGTATGATTCTTCCCCATGGTTGGCATGGCGCGCAGGCAAGCATGACGTGCCTCACCGGCAGGATGGTGATATTACGGCTGCAAATTTACACATTTCTTTTCAGAGCCTGTACGTTGCGTTTCCTATTTTTAGGGCTTCTTCTTGGACCTTTATTAAAAAGGTGTAGCCACGGGTGTAAAATTAAGTGTGCAATCGGGCCTTTCACACTTGTTAACTTCGAGAGGGGCGGTGAAAGTCACCTACCTAAGGGACGGTCGGAAATATCGCAAGCATGGCGCGTTTGGATTTGACAGTATATGGCGCATTCCGTAAAAAGTGGCAGCACGTTGGTTAAGTTTACCTAAAATTCGCTTCTCCGGCCCCGGAAACGAGCCGAACTGACCGGTCGAAGCGTAGGCGTTACGGGGGTCACGGTTTGGGCGACAGGATTTTCTCTCGCCCAAACAGAAATTTCTCTCGCCCAAACTCGGCGGCCGAATGGCTCTATTTGCTTATCTGATCGCTTTTCCGCTTCTATTTGCAAGGCACGGGCGGTTCACGTTTTCGACAGCAAAATTCACGTTTTGCACACAGTGTGCAATGGTGGAACCTCCCCCATCGGCGTAGATCCCCAACACGGGAGGGTTGAACCGATGCCACGCTTTTCTGCACGATAGTTTCGCAACTTGCAACTACGTCACAGAGGAGTGGATTGGAGAAACGGATGTCAGGTTTCACGTTGCTATGCTTGCTCGGACAAATAATTTTTAGCACCTTTGCAGGCGCTGCAGACCAAGCGGCCTGCCAACGTCCTACTATTATCCTATACATATTATATATACGCATGAAAAAGTTCCTTATTCTCCTCATGGCCTTCGTTGCCATGTGTCCATCGCTACGTGCCGACGAGGGCATGTGGCTGCTGTCGCTCATGAAGCAACAGCATCTAGCCGACTCGCTCAAACGGGCGGGCATCAAACTGAAGCCGGAGCAGGTGTATAGCGAAACCGGTCCGTCGCTGCGCGAATGCGTGGGCATCTTCGGCGGCGGATGTACGGGCGAGGTGGTATCGGCCGACGGCCTTGTACTGACCAACCATCACTGCGGATTCCAGTACGTCCACGACATGAGTTCGATGGGCAACGACATCATGAAGGACGGATACTTTGCCCACAGCCGCAGCGAGGAACTGCGCACGCCGGAAAACCTGACCTTCACTTTCGTCCTGGCTGTTGAGGACGTCACGGCGGAGGTAGAAAAACAGGCACGCCAACAGGGTGCCGATGCCTACGATTGCCAGACGGGCGGTTTTCTCGCCCCCATCGCCGACAGTCTGCTGACCGTCAGCCGCTTCAAGGACATGAAGGGTATGCGGGCGCGCCTCATCCCCTACTTCGGCGGAAACCAGTTCTATATCTTCTACGAGCAGACCTACGGCGACGTCCGCCTGGTGGCCAACCCGCCGTACAACATCGGACAGTTTGGCGGCAACTCGGACAACTGGATGTGGCCGCGCCACAACGCCGACTTCGCCATGTTCCGCATCTATGCCGACAAGGACGGACAGCCTGCGGCCTACAGCCCCGACAACGTGCCCCTGCACCGCGACAAGTACCTGCCCATATCGCTCAAGGGCTATAAGGAGGGCGACTTCACCATGATCATGGGCTTCCCGGGCAGCACCGAGCGCTACCTCACGGCCGCACAGGTGGCCTATCAGATGCAGAACATGAACGGCCCCATCGCCATGGCGGGCAACCCGCTGCTGGCGCTCTATAAAGAGGTCATGGACATGAGCGACGAGAACCGACTGATGCTTGAGGACGACTACTTCTCGCTGGCCAACATGATCAAGAATTACAGCGGCGCCATCGAGTCGGTGGAGAAGACGCATCTGGTAGATGAGAAGCGTGCCGAAGAAGCCCGCTTCCGCGACTACTGCCGACGCACGGGACAGGAGGCGGAATATGCCGGCGTCATAGACAGCATCGCTGCCTTTTGTGAGGCCACCGGAGACATGATCTACAACAACATGCTCTATTTCATCACGGCACGCCAGATCAGTAGCGGAGCGGCCTACGGATGGTGCAGCGAATGGAAAGCGGCCATTGCCGACAATGCCATGACCAAGGCCGACAGCATCGCTGCACAGGCGGTTGCCGCGCTGGCCACAGCACAGCGTCAGCCCACCTATGCGGCCCGCTTCGACTTCGACCGCCGACAGGCTCACCTGCTTATCCCCATCATGGCCAAAAACCTCAAGGGAGCCAACAAACCGGCTTACTGCAACCTGACGGGCAAACAACTGAATGCCTACATCGACTCGATGTACACCCACAGCATCCTGACCGACTCGCTGCGCCTGGCGAAGGCTCTGCAGACGCATCAGCGTGAGGTGGTGGCCAACGACCCGCTGCTGCGCTTCCACATGGACAACAGACAGTTCAGAATGGAGGTGGCCAGCCATATGGACGAACAGGTCATCCGCAAAGCTACCGAAAATGTGCGCAAATACACCCGCGGACTCTGCGACATGTACAACAATACGAAGGCGCCGGATGCCAACTTCACCCTGCGCATGACCTACGGCCACGTCACGGACCTCATCCCCCGCGACGGCGTGCGCTACGACTGGCGCACCGTGCTCGACGGCATGTTCGAGAAGGAGAGCAAGACCAACAGCGACTACTTTATCAACGAACGCCTGCGCACGCTCTATAAGACGGGCAACTACGGACGCTATGCCCGTAAGGACGGCAAACTGCAGACGTGCTTCCTCTCGAACAACGATATCACGGGCGGCAACTCGGGATCGCCGGTAATGAACGCCAAGGGCGAACTCATCGGTCTGGCCTTCGACGGCAACAGCGAGAGCCTGTGCTCTGACCTCAAGTTCAACGCCGCTCTCCAGCGCTGCATCAACGTGGACATCCGCTTCGTGCTCTTCATCATCGACACCTACGGCGGCGCAAGTTACGTCCTCGACGAACTGGACCTGCGCTGACCAACAAACCGACTGTTTGGACTGCGACGTCCCCGACAGGGGATTTCAACGCCCCCACCCTATTCTACCTGCCGGCGGCAGAGGCTGACTATACGCTTCTGCCGCCGGCCTTTTGTTTGGAGTTTCGCCTTTTTGGGAGAGTTTCAATAGTGAGGCGAATCTTCGGACATGTGCCTCACCGGTAGCAGTTATGGTAGCGTATCGGCCGAAACTATTCAAGCTGTCGGCAGCTGGAGACAATACGTAGCATTGAGATAATACGCGAAAATGGACATATTTGGTACTAATACCGGCCTAAGCAGACCAAACTTACAAGAAAAAACACCATGGATTCAAGGCGATAATAAAAAAAATACATACCTTTGCAGCGTGATAACGGAAACGACAATATCGAAAGGTGTTTAAACTTAATTTGAAACTTGCACCGCCCCCATGCGGGGTTTGAGGCATTTGACAAGGAAAGAGATTGAATTACATAACTTAATTTTTATGATCATGAAAAAGAAGATTACAAATTTCTTCCTCTTGCTGACAATGATTATTGTCGGCTCGAGTAGTTTTGTTTCTTGTAAGGATTATGAGAGCGACGAGATGGGCAGCTTGAAACAGCAGCTCCGCGAACTCATCATCACGCAAGCAACTGATGTAGAAGGCTTGAGCAATGACATCCTCAAGCTTCAGCAGCAAGTCGGCGGTTGGGACGAAGTGACCAACGGTACCATTGCCGAAGTGCTGACTCAGACGAAGGAGACTGCAAACAATGCACAGCAGGCTGCCAACGATGCCAACAGCCGTCTGAATCAGCTGTTCGGCGCAAACAACGACCTGAACAGCGCTGTATCTCAGCTGACTTGTATCGTTGACCTGATCAACCGCGTTGAGGCTCTGGAGAACATGGTCAACGGCGATGGCAATGCTTCGAGCATTCAGTCGCAGCTGAACAACCTCTCCAACAAACTGAGCACGATGACCAATGGTTGGACGGGCAACCTCGTAGACCTGAGCAATGACGCCACCAAGGCTTTGGCTCTTGCCAAGGAAGACTCCGTACGTCTGGATGCCATCGACGTTCTGCTTGCCACCAACGACCTGAACATTCAGGACATCCGCAATCAGTTGACTCTGCTGAACGGCAACTATACCGACCTGACCAAGGCTGTGGAGAAGCTCAAGAACTCCCTCGACTCTATTGGCAACGACCTCGACGGTGTGAAGGGTGACGTAGCTCAGGTCAAGCAGGATGTGATTGCCGCACAGACCACAGCCGATGAGGCAAAGGCAGATGCTGCCGCCGCCATGGCTGAAGCCACAAGACTGTTCGAAGAAGCCAAGGGCTTGATTGAGACAGCCAAGCAGGAGGCTATCACCGCCGCTCAGGAAGCAGCCGACGCAGCTCTTGGCGACGCCAAGGACTATACGGATGGCCAGATTAACATCACCAAGCAGGAACTGGAGAGCGCTTACAAGGCTGCAGATGCCGTACTGGACCAGAAGATCGACAGCGTAAAGGCTGAACTGCTGACCCTGCTCAACAAGCTCAGCGACGCTGCATACAAGATGGTAACCGGCGTTATCATCCAGGGCACGGAGAACGCTGTAACCGGCAATATCAACACGCCGTTTGACATCAGCACGAACGTTCTTGCTGCATACTATGGCTACAACAAGACCGGTGTCAACGTTGTCTTCCCCGTTGGTGAGGGCCGCGGATACTCCAAATTCTATGTTCGTCCCGAGGAAGCCAAGGGCTTCACTCCTCTGATCGAGAGTCAGCCGGTTGCTGAAGCAGACGGTCTGCTGATGTTCCAGAACAGCGAAGAATATGGTGGCAATGCCGGTAAGCTCTATCTTACCGTTAACCCCAGCAGCGCTAACATGTCCGGTATGCAGTTCACACTCGTTGACACGCGCGACGATGCTGCTCCCGGTTTCGACAAGTTCACTCTGACCAAGTGCAATGACTATCAGATGTCCTTCGGCTGGAAGCGCAGCGCAGCAGAGAACGGCTTCTACGTAGCCAATGCCAACGTGAAGGATCCCCAGGCTGCCAAGGCCGACATCAACATGAACGTACTGGAATCGGTAGCCAAGGAAGCCCTGAACAGAATCACCCGTTCCGGCAACAACCGTCTCAGCATCGCCGAAGCCGTATCCATGGTTTACAACGAGATCAACAACAAGTTCGTAGCCTATGGCGTGAAGATCCCCGGTAAGTTCGTTGACTCTGAAGGCAACGAGCAGACGCGCAATATCTACTCTGAGTACAAGCTGGCTGCTACGGCCATCAAGCCCCTCTCGTACGCTACGCTGAAGGATGGCATCAACAAGCAGGTGCCCATGCTTCCCACGCTCGAATCGAAGGGTCTCTACATTGATACGGACCAGTTCAAATGGACGCCCATTGAGCAAATGGACTCTATCGAGGTAGAGGTTGAGATGGACAACTATCCCAATCTGGACGACATCACCATCAATGGTATTCCTGCTCCCGAAGTGACCATCGACACCCCCGATGTGATCGTGACGAAGATTTTCCGAGACAACCTGACGGGTGAGAGAACGGAGAGCGAGACGGACGCTAATGGCAACACGAACATCCTCATTGATGTTCTGGTGACTGTGGCTGATGTCAACGTTAACGTTGGTGACTTGGATTTCTCTAACGCAAAAGTGACGATTGGCACCACGACGAAGACCATGACGGTCAAGGTTCCCATGGACCAGTTCAACGAGATGATCAAGGATATCAACAATCAGGTTGGCGGTATGCTCAACAGTGCAGTAGAACTTGGCGATAAGTTCAACAGCTACATCCCCGCCGTTGACAAGTACATCAACAAGATCAACGCCTACATCCAGAAGTTCAACAACAAGCTGCGCAACATCAACTCTCTGCTTCAGATTACCATGATGTATGAGACGCCCAATGGCGGCTATGCCCAGCTGAACGCTGTCAACAGCAAGAGCGCTGCCACCCAGATGAAGCTTGGCAGCCGTACAGAAGGTGGCATCATGCTGCTCCCCACTTCTTACACTGCCGAAATGTTCGCTCCCGCTCTGAAGAAGTACGTGGCTGTAACCGCCGCTCCTTCTGAAGCAGCTAAGGATTATGCTAACAGTGCTACAAACATGAACCAGATTCTTGATGGTCGTTGCCGCGGCGTCATGTTCCGTGCCAACGCGAAGGGTCTCTATGAGATTTCCTACTCTGCTGTTGACTTCCACGGCTTCATCACCACCAGAAAGTTCTATATCAACGTAGAATAAACATCCTGTTCGCGAGTGACACCTCAAGTCACTCGCGAACAAGAAACACTGTATAAACCTAAAAAACTGATTAGTCATGAAATTCAGAAATATCGCATTATCCGGCTTGATGGCAGTAGGTTGCCTGACGGCTTCTGCTCAGACCGAGGCCAAGACAGAGTATGTGTTCCAGCCTCATTGGTATCTGCAGGCCCAGATGGGTGCTCAATATACATTGGGCGAGATTAGTTTCAAAGACTTGATTTCTCCCAACATTCAGATTGGTGCAGGCTACCAGTTTAACAAGGTGGTAGGTGCACGCTTCACCGTGAATGCGTGGGAAGCTAAGGCCGGCCAGACCATGACCCACTACGCCTATGCAGGCAACGGTGCCGTCGCTGAGACCTGCAGCACCAGCAAGTGGAAGTGGAACTACGTCGCTCCTATGGTAGATGCCACCTTCGACCTGACTAACCTCTTCTGCGCTTACAACCCCAAGCGTCTGGTATCGGTAGGCGTATTTGGCGGTGTAGGTGTAAACGTCGCCTTCAACAATGACGACGCCATCAACTCGCCCGTTGCTGACAAGCTCGAATATCTTTGGGACGGCACGAAGGCACGCCTCGCCGCCAGAGCCGGTGCCAACGTGGACTTCCGCCTCAGCGACCGCGTGAGCGTAGGTCTTGAGTGCAGCGCCACCACGCTCAACGACCATTTCAACTCCAAGCGTGCCGGTAACGCCGACTGGCAGTTCACGGCCCTCGCAGGCGTGAAGATTAAGCTCGGTAAGGGTCACACCACGCGCACCGTCGTGCCCGCTGCTCCCGTTGAGCGCGTCGTTGAGCGCATCGTCGAGAAACCCGTACGCGTAGTAGAGACCGTCGAGAAGCCCGTTGTCAAGGAGGCCGAGGTAAAGGCTCCCGAGCAGCTCCGTCGCGACATCTTCTTCATCATCAACAGCAATGTTATCAGCGCTAGCGAGGCTAAGAAGGTTGACGAGATTGTTGAGTACATGAACAAGTATCCCAACGCCAAGGTGACCGTAACCGGCTATGCCGACAAGGGTACCGGCAACAACGTGATCAACGACCGCGTTGCAGCAAAGCGCGCCCAGATCGTTGTAAACACGCTCGTCAAGAAGGGTATCGCTGCCAGCCGCATCAGCAGCGAATCGAAGGGTTCGCGCGTGCAGCCTTATGCTGAGAACAACAAGAACCGTGTCACCATTTGTATTGCGGAATAATCTGCCGCATTGATTGACTGAAAAGTTCTATCCAATCATAGAAGTCGACTTTCATTATTACTTCATATTAGGGATGCTAATAATGGAAGTCGATTTCTATTATTTACCTATAAAACACAATTCCCGGATTATTACATCTCGCACAGCATGAAGAAACATGTACTATCACTGCTGGCATTGCTTGCCACAATCCCCTCTGTTGCCCAGATCACTGCCGACGGCTATTATCGCGTCAAGAACTATACCACCAACAGGTATCTCACCGTTGTAGATAATAAAACCAAGGGCATTGACCATGTGACGACCACAGCCGACCTGCTCGCCATCAATACCATCCGGTCATGGGAGAAGATAGAGTCCAATCCCGCCTCGGTGATTTATATAGAGAAGAAATCGGACAAGGAGTACAATGTTAAGGCGCAGGGATGCGATGCCTATGCGATGTTCGGCCGTTACCTCTGCCTGGCCCAGCTCAATGGTTACCCCAGCATTTATAAGGCATACCAGACAGAGTCGGGCACGACGGTGTTTCTGAGTGACGAGATTGGCGACTGGGATGAGGGCTATCTGAACACCACGGAGAAGAGGGCCCAAAATTGGGTGGTGACGCTGGTAGATAAGAACAGTGAAAACTATTTCGGTATCAAGCCCACCATCGTGGCCAACAGCAAGCACTATGCGTCGTTCTTTGCCTCCTTTCCTTTCAAGGCCTCTACGGAGGGCATGAAGGTATTCTATATAAGCAAGGTGGACTACAAGAGAGGCGTGGCTGTGGCAAAGGAGATTGCGGGCGAGGTCGTCCCTGCCAGCACGCCGCTGATTGTGGAGTGCCCCGCTGCCGGTGCGTCGGAAAACAAAGTGGATCTGGTTGCAAACTCTACGAAGGTGCCCACGGACAATCTGCTGACGGGCGTGTACTTTAATTATGCCGAAAACACATTCCACACCAATCGTGTGAAATATGAACCGCAGACAATGCGTGTGCTCGGTGAATGTGTTGATGGACGGTTGGGGCTTGTCAAGAAAGAAGACTTGTCATACATCCCTGCCAACACCTGCTATCTTAGCGTAGATGCCACCTGTCCCTCCGAGTTGGCAGTCCTCACCGAGAAAGAGTATGCCGACCTTGTAGCAACAGGCATTGATGGCATCGCTGCCGATGGTGGCGAGGAGCAGCCCATCTATACCGTCAACGGCAAAATGGTGGGCGGCAAAGCTACCACAACCGAGGCTTTGCCAAGAGGCATATATGTAACGCGCGGCAAGAAGTTTATCAAATAACATGAGCGATGAAAACCTTAACTCTCCTTTTATCAGGGCTCTTCCCCGTCATAGGGCTAAATGCGCAGAAAGCCGGTGTCGCTGACACGGTCTGTGCTGGTACCGGCTCGATGTCTTTCTCGTATGCGGCACAACAAAAGCCGGACAAGCAGGTGCTCAACCATCTCTCGCTATCCGTTACGATGGGAAGCACCGGTGTTGGCCTTGATGTCGCCATGCCCGTGACAAAATGGGCCCGGCTCAGAACGGGTTTCACCTACATGCCCCGTTTCAACCACACCATGCACTTTGGCGTGCAGGTTGGCGATAAACAGGAGAGTGCTGAGGAGCAGAAAAACAAGTTTGACCATCTATCGGGCATGCTCGAGTCGTTTGTAGGCACCAAGGTGGACGACAGAATAGACATGGTGGGCACCCCCTGCTTTGACAACTTCAAGCTCATGGCAGACCTCTTCCCCTTTAAGGATAAGAGGTGGCACATTACGGCAGGTTTCTACTACGGTTCCGCCAAGGTGGCCAAGGCCGACAACGCCACGGAAGACGCCACGTCGCTCGTTGCCGTAGCCATGTACAACAATTTGTACAGCCGCGTTTGCCGGTCCTACGAGTCGGTGCTCGCGTCGATGAACGACCCCAATGTGGTGCCCGAACCGTATATGTCGTTCGGTGGAAACGACTACTATGCAGACGAGGAACTCTACAACAAGTTTACTTCCTACGGGCGTATGGGCGTTCACATTGCCAATTACAAGGACGGCGTACCCTATCGCCTTGAGCCCGATGAAAACAACATGGTGAAGGTTGCTGTCCGCACCAACAGATTCCGCCCCTACTTAGGTTTCGGATATGGCGGCCCCCTGTCAAAGAAAGACGATACCTACAGCCTGTCCTTCGACTGCGGAGTGATGTTCTGGGGTGGCACGCCAAAAATTGTCACCCACGATGGCACCAACCTATCCGACCTCGATAACGTTCGCGGCAAGGTGGGCGATTACGTCCGCCTCATCAAAGCATTCCCGGTATATCCCGTGGTCAGCATCAGTCTGACGCGAAGGCTGTTCTGAGTATGTGACAACAAACGGCCGCGCCACCATGGCGGGGTCCCCACCCTTCTTCTTCCCCCGAGTGCTTGTGCCACTCTGCTGAAGCCCATAGCGGCCGGCAGAGTGGCACAATGCATTAAGCCTCCGCCTGTACAACCGACCGAAATGCAGTAATGAAATTGCCACGACCCTTGGCAATGCGATTACCAGCCGCGGGCAATGCGATTGCCGGCCGCGGGCAATGCGATTGCCGGCCGCGGGCAATGCGATTGCCAGCCGCGGGCAATGCGATTGCCGGCCGCGGGTAATGCGATTGCCAGCCGCGGGTACTCTGTGTGCCAGCCGCAGGCACTCAATGTGCCGGCCGCGGGCACTCAATGTGCCGGCCGCGGGTACTCAATGTGCCGGCCGCGGGCACTCAATGTGCCAGCCGCGGGCACTCAATGTGCCAGCCGCGGGCACTCAGTGTGCCGGCCGCGGGTACTCGTGTTCCCGGCAGGCGTTGACAATGCTCATGCCGAGCGTACTAAAAAGGCCGCCATAGCAGCGAGTGCTATGGCGGCCTGTATGATTAGCGTTGTCTAATCGGTAGGTTTACTTCACCTGAATGGTGACGCGACGGTTGTAGCTGTAGGGCGAGATGTTGTTCACACCACCGGCGGCAACCACTTCGATGTTGTCGCGGTTAACACCCATCTTCACGAGTTCGTTGGCTACAACATCGGCACGCTTCTGCGAGAGCTGCTGGTTGTAAGCGGCAGAACCGGTCTTGCTGTCGGCATAACCGGTAACGACAATTTTGCTGCCGTTAGCCTTAGCATACTCAACGAGGTCCTTCACGTTAACGAGGTCCTTGCGGCTGGCGATACGCGAGGAGTTGATGTTGAAGAATACGGAGAGGGGCGTATTGACCACTTCCTTAACCACCTTCTCAACGTTCTCAGCTGACTTCTGCTGAGCGAGGAGGGTGCGGAGGCGTGCGTTCTCATCCTGCTGTTCCTTGAGCGAAGCGTTGAGAGCGTCCATCTGCTCCTTGTTCATGGCCATGAGGGCATCTACGTCGGGGGTCTTCTCCCAAGTGTGGGTGCCGAGGTTGTAGGTTACACCGACGGTCAGGCCGACGAGCTTGTCATAGTGACGCATGGAGTACTTTTCGGTGGCTGCAAAACCATCATAGGGAGCAGCGTCGAAGCCACCGTCAATGAAGGCCGTATGGAGGTCAGCGAAGATCTGGACGCGGTCAGATACGCGGAAGTTGTTCAACAGACCGAAGTTGTAGGACACTTCGTTGTTGACGTTGGTCATGTTGCGTGCCCAGCCGATACCTACGTAAGGAATGAAGTTCCAAACGCGCTTCTCGTTGTAACCATAGAGCAGGTTGCTGAGGTTGAACATCAGGTCCTCGTGGAGGTTGAGGTACTTATAAGAGTGGTGGTCAGTGCGGGTGTTCACCTGCTTTGCCCAAATACCGTCAAACTTGGTACGGAGACCAATGCCGGGGGTAAACCACTTACCTACTGCAACGGAGAAACCGAAGGTGCCACGGTCCGAACTGAAGGGATTGACATTGCAGTTGTTCTCCTGCGAGGTGTAAGCTGCGGTGAAGTTGGCACCAGCCGACACGAACCAGTTAGCCCAGAACGAGTTGGTTGCTACACTGTACTTCTTGCTCGGAATCTCTACATTCTGAGCGACGGCTGTTGCGGAGCAACCTACAACAGCAAGCGCAAGTAATAACTTTCTCATGATGATTATTAAGATTGAGTAAAACAATGTTGCCTTTTTTACGTCAGCCCGCTGGCTTCCGCAGTGAACGGAAGGACGCAATCTGCCTCCTCCAGAACACAATGCAAAGATATAAAAAAAGATATAAACAAGCGTTTTAGCCGAATTTTTCATGAAAAAATCAGGGTGCGCCACCACGTTTTGTAAAGCATGTTTAGCAAAACGTGGCGCCTGATTATGGGCTTAATGGAAAAGGGCGTCTATTCTATGTGGGGTGATGACGGCCTGAATAATGCGTCCGTCGGGGGTGTAGTTAGGGTTCTGACTTGCGTAGAGGCTGCTGACAAGGGCTTTCATTTCGTCGCGTGAGAGTGCGAGCCCTATGGGCAGGGCGGCGCGGCGGGCCATCATGAGGGCGATATGGCGGCCGACGGCATCGAGGGCTGTGGGCGACTCGTGGGCCTCGTCTATCATTTCGCGAAGGAAGTTGACAGGGTCGAGGCCTTCGGTGCCGGCGGGTATGCCGTTGATGGTATAGCATCCCACTTTACCCTCGACGGGGTGGACGTCGAATCCTGCGTTTTGGAAGCCCGAGCGGAGTTTTTGAAACTCGTTCTCCTGTACGGGCGAGAGTTCCATCTCGGCGGGAAAGAGCAGACCTTGCGACACGCCTTTACGCGAACTAATCTGCTGCAAATACTGGTCGTAGAGCACGCGACAGTGGGCCAGGTGCTGGTTGATGAGGTGAACGCCGCGCTCGCTGGTGGCCAAAATGTATTGGCCCATGTACTGGCAGCATATATTGGGCAGTTGCTGCTCCATACTTTCGTCGAAAGGCAGGGGCGTCGGTACCGGTTCTTCGCCGGCAAGCGTTGAAGAAACGACCGTATCGGCAGAAGATATGGCGGCAGGTGTTAATGTGGCAGGCGATATAGCGGCAGGCGATATGGCGGCAGGCGATAGACCGTCAGATGCCGTGGCTTCAATAGGGTCTGTGGTATCGACGTCCGGCCAAGTTTCAAGCCGCGAGCTGCCGGCCAACGTAGCGGGTCGGTCTGTTTCTACCGGCGAGGCCGCTCCGAACGCATCGCCGGCGGCGGCCACCCAGCGGTCGCCCATGCGTGGTGACGTGGGGCGCTGAGGGGCATCGTGATGGTCGTCGAAGGGGTTGAAGCCCGGCTGCAGATGTATCTGTGGCATGCGGTCGGGCACGACGTCGGGGTTGAAGGCAGGTATCGAGAGGGAGTTGGTGCCGGAGAAGTCGAGCGAAGGGATGGCATTGAATTTTCCCAGCGCCTCACGCACGGCGGCCTGGAGTATCTGCCAGATGGGCTTGTCGTCTTGGAATTTGATTTCCGTCTTGGCGGGATGTATGTTGACGTCGAGACGCGAGGGCTCCACTTCCATATTGAGGAAGAAGGGCACCTGCATGCCTTCGGGCACAAGGCGGTCGAAGGCGGTCTGCACGGCCTTGGCGAAATAGGGATGGCGCATGAAGCGGTTGTTGGCGAAGAAAAACTGCGGTGCTGTTTTCTTCTTGGCGCTCTCGGGCGTTCCCACAAAGCCATTGATGCGCACCAGCGGGGTCTCGACGCTGACGGGGAGCAACTGGCTCTCCAGCCGTTTGCCAAAGAGACCGCGGATGCGGCCGCGGAGGGGGCCGGCGGGCAGATTGTAGAGGACGGTGTCCTTGTTGTACAGGATAAAGGTGACGTCCATGTGGGCCAGCGTGAGCCGCTCAAACTCGGCCAGGATATGGGTCATCTCGGTCTGGTCGCTCTTGAGGAACTTGCGTCGCGCAGGGATATTGAAGAAGATGTTGCGCACGGCGAAGTTGGCCCCTACGCTGCAAGCCACGGGCTTTTGTTCGATAACGCGGCAGCCCTCTATGCGCACGCTCGTACCCACTTCCTGTTCGGCAGTGCGCGTTTTGAGTTCGACCTGCGCCACTGCGGCTATCGAGGCCAGGGCTTCGCCACGGAAACCCATTGTGTGGAGGTCGAAGAGGTCGGCAGCCTCGCGAATCTTTGAGGTGGCGTGGCGTTCGAACGACAGGCGGGCATCTGTCTCACTCATTCCCTTGCCGTCATCGACCACCTGAATGCAGGTCTTGCCGGCGTCCACGACGACCACTTCTACACGGGTGGCACCGGCATCGACGGCATTCTCTACCAGTTCTTTGACGATCGATGCCGGACGCTGTATCACCTCGCCGGCGGCTATCTGGTTGGCCACGGCATCGGGAAGAAGACGGATAATATCTCGCATAGAAGGGATGGGGGTATTGCAGGATTATTGTTTGCCGAGCGTCTGTACGGGGGCTTTATGGCGCACTTGTGGCTTCAATTCGGAGCCGCCGCGCTTGGGCCGCCATTCAAAGAGGTCGTCTTTGTGGAGCGGGCGGATATAGTCGAACCAGGCGAAGCCCGTCAGCCTGCGGTGCTCTTCGGGGGTGAGGGCAGCGACATAGAAACTGCCTCTCGACCCCGGTGCCCAGATGCGCTGCATACGTTTGTCGCGCATGTACATCCTGAGTTTGGCCGTCTCGGTATAGTTTTGGTAGAGCACGATGCTGTCTTTTTCGAGTGGGAAATTGGCCACATAGACGTTACCATCGACGCAGTTGAGACGCATCTCGCCGGCCTCGAAATAGGAGCGCATGAGGTTGCCCGTCACCTGGTTGTAGTGGACGGAATCGACCTGTTCGACGAGCATGGCCTGCTGGCAGACATAGACGCTGTCGATGGTGGAGTCGTTGGCATAGACATGTATCTCCTCTCCCACTATCTGGCGGTTCTCGCTCCACACGATGGGGTCGCGGTAAAGGGATAGTTTGCGGTCGGCGCTGTGATAGACGAGTGAGTCGGCCACGGCCTGCACGTCGGTACGGTAGGCCCGAGCATGGAAATAGCCGCGGAGCACACGATAGACGCTGTCGGTGCCGAGGTCGAAGGAGCGCATCCTCAGGGTGTCGGCGTGGACGTAGAGCGTGTCGGTGCCGTTGGAATAGTCGCGCGCCAGGGCTCGCCCATAAGCCAGGGCTTCGCCCGTATGCTCGTCGTACCAGGCGTAGTCGCCCGTCAGTATCGACGTGGACGTGCTGTCCTGATACTCCACGTTGCGGAAGGCCTCCATGATGCCCGTCTCTTTGTTGTAGTACAGGCTGTCGCCGGTCATGCGGCTGCCGCGGTTGTGGCACACGGAGCGGTCGAAGAGTTGGGCCTGCTTGGTGGCGGTATTGTAGCGGGCGAACGACGTCTCTATCTCATTGTCGTCGCTGAATATCCACGATGGCCCGCGCACGATGGTCCACTTGTCGAGGGTGTTGTAATGGAGCGTGTCGGTCTCGATGCGAAACTGCGGGTTGGTCAGGCGCACTTCATAGACGAAGGTCGATTGACGGGTGTCGGTGTGATACTCGCCCCAGTCGGAGGTGAGGACGTTATCGCCTTCTAACAGACGGCCGCCGTCGAAGAAGTAGGCGTACTTGTATAGGCGGTCGTAGTTGAGCGAGTCGGTATAGAGCGTCTGGTCGCGGTGGGTGAGCACCACGTCGCAGCGTGCTTCGGCCATCTGCTCGTCGCCGTAGTAGGCCATGCGCTCACTGGTCAGGGAGAGGGTGTCGCCCTGCGTCATCACCACGTGGCCAAAGGCCTTAAAGGCGTTGGCCTGCTCGAAATAGACGGCGCTGTCGCACTTCAGGCGCATACCGCGGTGCAGAAACTGCACGTTTCCACTGAGCCGCTGGGCATCGGGGGCTACGTATTCGTCGTAGTCCCACTCATCGGCATGGATCAGCTGTATCCGGTCGCCGTCGGGCACGGGCAGCAGCCCGCCGGGCGATATGGCGGCGCGGCCATCGGTCACGGCCATTCGCATGATGGCAAGGGCTATCAGGCAGGGCAGAATGAGCGCTATTGCGGCATGGTTTCTTTTTGGACTTTTCATGCAGACTGCATATAGGGGATAACAAAGGATTTAATTGCTTTGAGGAGCACACATCGCTGTATGCTCCTCAACGCATGGTATGCGGTTATTCCGGACAGGGTGGATAGACGAGCCACGGCCGTGCGGGCATCACTCGCTCTGCACAGCCTCCTTTACCCAACCCGGGTAGCGGAACCGGCCGTGGCGCCAAGCGGGATTGATACGGATGTAGGTGCTCTTCTGCTTCTCGCGAATCCAGTTGTCCACCACCTCGCTGCATCGGCGTTCGTAAACGATGTTGCGCAGCAGCTGGAAGTCTTCGGTCATGCTGGCGCGATGGCCGTCGATGCGATTTTTCAGGCGGACGATGGCGCAGATTTCCCGTCCGCGCTTGTCAATCATGCGGAAGGGGGCCGACACTTCGCCTACGGCCAGCGTATCGACGGCGCGGGCCACCTCGGCGGGCAACTGTCCCATCTCGAAGCGCGAGGTGGGCTGGTCGAGTTCTTCATCCACATAGGCCATGATGCCGTGGTTGAGGCGCGTGTCCTTGTCGTCGCTCAGGCGCAGGGCGGCCTCGTCGAAGGTAAAGCGTTCGGCGCGGATGTCGCGGGCTATGGAGTCGAGGTGTTGGAGGGCAGCTTGATAGGCGGACTCTTCTATCTCGGGCTTGAGCAGGATGTGGCGCACGTTGACCATGTCGCCGCGCTTGTCGATGAGCTGGATGATGTGGTAACCGAAGTCGGTGCGCACTATCTTCGACACTTTCTTCTTGTCGTTCAGGGCGAAGGCGACGTTGGCAAACTCGGGCACGAGCTGGTTGCGGCCCATGTAACCCAGTTCGCCGCCGCGGCGTGCAGAGCCGGGGTCTTGCGAATAGAACTTGGCCAGGGTGGAAAACTCCGACTGGCCGCTGGTAATGCGCTGCGAGAAGTCGCGCAGGCGTTCCTCGATGCGCTCCACCTCGGTGCGCGCCACCTGGGGCGCGGAGGTGATAATCTGCACTTCCACCTGTGTGGGCACGAAGGGCAGACTATCCTGTGGCATATCCTTGAAGAAGGCGCGTACCTCAGCCGGCGTCACCTTCACATTCTTGGTAATGTTTGATTGCACCATCTGCACGCGCTGGCGGTTGCGAATCATGTTTTTCTGCTGCTCGCGATACTGCGGGATGGTTTTGCGCACCAGAGCGGCCACGTTTTCGCGCGAACCGAAGTTTTGCACGGCGCGTTCAATCTGCATGTCGGCCATGCGGATGACGCTGGCCTCGTCCACCTCGACGCTGTCCAGTTCGGCCTGGTGGAGGTAGAGTTTCTCTATCGCCAGCTGTTCGGGAATCACCTCATAGGGGTTGTCCACACGCTCGCCGTACAGTTCGGCGGCGATGCGTGCTTCCTCAACGTCGCTGCGAAGGATCGGCTGGTCGCCCACGACCCATATCACTTCATCTACAACGTTGTCGTTCTGGGCCAAGGCTACGCCGGGCACCATGCCGAGCATCGCGGTGATAAGCGGAAAGATTGTTTTCATTTGGTCAGTGTGACTGTTATTGTTCTTTTACCGTAGCCAGCACCTCGGGGAAGAGCTGGTAGGGAATGGTCTGCCGTAGCTGCTCCACCCATTTCTGCTCCTCGCGTGTACGGACGTCAGAAAGCACCTGTGAACGCACGTCGGTATATACGGCCGGTGCCTTGAGCGTCTTGCCATAGAGCTTGGCATAGGGATAGCCGTGGGTATTCTTGGGCTGCTCGCCCTTGAAAGCCAGGGCATCTACCCGGAGGTTCTCGCCCTTCTTGACGAGCATGGGGCCGCTGATGCGGGCCACGATGGAGTCTTTGTTGACCTCGGCGCGGAGGGCGCGGCGCCAGTCGCCCTTGACGTTCTTCTTGAGCACTTTGAGGGCGGCCTTCAGGGCCTTCTTGTTCTTGGCGGTGACCAGATAGCCCTTGAAGCGGGGCTCGTCCCAGGTATAGCGGGCCTTGTTGTCGGCAAACTGCCGCTCCAGCCCTACGGTGTCGGCTTCGGCGGGGCCCCATACGGTGCGGTTGCACATTTCATAGAACAGCAGGCCGTCGTGATACTCGCCGATGAGGTACTTGAGGTTGCTGTCGTTGGCGGTGGCAGCCTGCATGACGCTGTCGAGCACGGCCTCGCGGGTCAGTCGGCCCTTCGAGGCTTCCACCATGCGGCGTATGCGCTCTTCGGCGCTGCGGTTTTCCACGCCTTGCTGGCGCAGGGCGGTATAGATTTCGTCGCGGAGGCTGTCGAAGGGTGCCAGTTGCTTGCGCTCGAGCATCTTGATGATATGGAAGCCCACGTCGGTCTTGACCACGCCGGACATCTGACCGGCTTGCAGGGCATAGGCGGCGTCTTCGTAGGGCTGTAGGGTCATGCCCGGCCCAATCCATGGCAGTTCGCCGCCTCGCGCTGCGGTGCCACGGTCGTCGGAGGTCGTACGTGCCACCTCGGCGAAGTCGGCGCCGTTGTTGAGCAGCGTCATGATGGAGTCCATCTTGTGGCGTCCCTGACGATACTGCGCTTCGCTCGAGCCCTGCCGCACCATCACGAGGATGTGTGCCGTGCGGAGCATGTCCTTACCCTTGAGCTGGTCGGCCGTGGCCTGCCATACCTGACGAGCGATGGAGTCGATGTAGGCCTGGTCCACCATGAAGGGGGTGAGCTGCATGTCGCGGTACTGCATGAACTCGGTGCGGAACGACTGCAGGGTGTCGAGGTGTGCGGCCTCGGCGGCAGCCACCTTGAGTTTGTAGTCGAGATACATCTGTGCATACTCGGCCACGGTCTTTTTCTCTACAGCGCCGGCGATGCTGGCGTTTTTGTTGTAGGCATACTCAAACTCGCTGCGTGTCACGGGTTTGCCGGCCACGGTCATCACCACGGGTTCCGTGGTCTGGGCTACAAGGGTCGTCGTCACCATACTGAGCAGGGTGCTGACAACCGTTTTTTTCATGAGTTTCATTCGTTGATATAAATGGTAAAAGGGGCCGCCTGCTCAGCGGCAAAGCGACCCCGATGTATCGTTGCTCCCCATGCTTCAGGCAGGTAACGAAACATGGCACGCTGACCTGCCTTGAGGGAGGGGCATCTTTATGGATGATTCTTATTCAGCGCGGCTGTAGTTGGGCGCCTCGCTGGTGATGGTGATGTCGTGAGGATGGCTCTCCAGCACACCGGCGTTGGTGATGCGGGTGAACTTGGCGTGGTGCAGGTCTTCGATAGTGGCTGCGCCGCAATAACCCATACCGCTGCGCAGACCGCCTACCATCTGATAGATGACCTCCTGTACAGAGCCTTTGAAGGGCACACGGCCGGCGATGCCCTCGGGCACCAGTTTCTTGACCTCGGCCACGCCCGACTGGAAGTAGCGGTCTTTCGAACCGTTCTCCATGGCTTCCAGACTGCCCATGCCGCGATAGGTCTTGAACTTACGGCCGTTGAAGATGATGGTCTCGCCCGGGCTTTCCTCACAGCCGGCCACGAGCGAACCGATCATGACGCTGTAGCCACCGGCAGCGAGTGCCTTGACGATGTCGCCCGAATAGCGCAGACCGCCATCGGCGATGAGGGGCACACCCGTGCCCTGCAGGGCGCTGGCCACGTCATAGACGGCCGAAAGCTGGGGCACGCCGACACCGGCTACCACACGCGTGGTGCAGATGGAGCCCGGACCGATACCCACCTTGACGGCGTCGGCACCGGCCTCGGCCAGCATACGTGCGGCATCGCCGGTGGCCACATTGCCGACAACGATATCGACGCCCGTGAAGGAAGCCTTGGCCTCGCGCAGCTTGTCGATGACAAACTTGGAATGGCCGTGGGCCGTGTCGATGACGATGGCATCGGCACCGGCATGAATCAGTGCCTCCATGCGCTGCATCGTATCGGCCGTCACGCCGACGCCGGCGGCCACGCGCAGGCGGCCCTTGTCGTCCTTGCTGGCCATGGGTTTGTCCTTGGCCTTGGTGATATCCTTATATGTAATGAGGCCCACCAGACGGCCGTGCTTGTCCACGACGGGCAGTTTCTCAATCTTGTTTTCCTGCAGAATCTGGCTGGCAGCCTGAAGGTCGGTCTGCTGTGTGGTGGTCACCAGGTTTTCGCTGGTCATCACGTCGTCGATGAGACGGTCCATATTACGCTCGAAACGCAGGTCGCGGTTGGTCACGATGCCGACCAGATGCTGCTCGTCATCCACCACGGGAATGCCACCGATGTGATACTCGCTCATGAGGGCCAGGGCATCGCGCACGGTCTTGCCGCGCTTGATGACCACGGGGTCGTAAATCATGCCGTTCTCAGCACGCTTGACGATGGCCACCTGACGTGCCTGGTCGTCGATGCTCATATTTTTGTGAATCACGCCGATACCGCCTTCGCGGGCGATGGCGATGGCCATAGGCGCCTCGGTCACGGTGTCCATGGCAGCGGTCACAAAAGGAATCCGGAGTTCGATATTACGAGAGAAACGGGTGCGTAGGTCCACGGTGCGGGGCAGCACTTCCGAATAGGCGGGAACAAGGAGGACGTCGTCAAAGGTCAGACCCTCCATCACAATGCGGTCACGAGCAAAGTCTGCAATCATAGCGTAAATGGGTTTTAATTGCGTGCAAAATTACGGATTTCCCGCGAGGCTGGCAAGCACGTTTCGTTTTTTTTACAATGGGTGGGAAGCAAGGGTGTAGCGTGGGCGTAGCCGTCCGTTGGCAAGGCTCCCCGCAGCGCCGCACGACGATGCCATGCGTTGTTGTCGTTCGCCCTTGCACCATCTCCCGCATCGCCGGGTGTGCAATGCCAAACACTGCTGCGTGTAAACGGCGAGAATGGCCGCGAAACGCACGAGCCGCTCAGCGATTGGAAATATCGCCGGTACGGCGCAATAGGTTTTTGACAGAATTAGAGCATAATCTAAGAGCAACCGTCCTACTTAGGTTAAAATCTCTTGATTCTACCGTGTTTTCACCCTCAAAAACGCTCTCTTCGGGTCGCCATTTGGCCTTTACGACTTGGGCGACAGAAATTACAGTCGCCCAAACCGTAATTTCTGTCGCCCAGACTGTAATTTCTGTCGCCCGAATTGTGGCGATGGAAGCCTTTTCAGGTCTTTCCAAGCGCCGTTCTGCTTCTATTTACCCTGAGTGAAAATGTCAAGATTATTTACCAAAATCCATACATTTCCAAAGGAGTGTGCAATTGTCCCGGGGGTGAAGCAGAGAGACGCGAGGTGTGTGTGGTTATTCCTGAGAATAGTCGTAGAAGAGGGGATACTGCTCCATCGTCTCGTTGACGCGGGCACGCACGGCGGCGATGACCTTGGGGTCTTCCGGACTGTTGAGCACCTGCTCGATGAGTTCGGCAATCAGTTCCATCAGGTCTTCCTTGGCACCGCGTGTGGTGATGGCGGGCGTGCCGAGACGGATGCCCGAGGTCTGGAAGGCCGAGCGGCTGTCGAAGGGCACCATGTTCTTGTTGACGGTGATGTCGGCAGCGACGAGGGCGTTCTCGGCCACCTTACCGGTAAGGTCGGGATATTTGCTGCGCAGGTCAACGAGCATGGAGTGGTTGTCGGTACCGCCGCTGACGATGGTGAATCCGCGCTTTACCAGAGCGGCGGCCAGGGTGGCGGCGTTCTTCTTCACCTGCTGGGCATAGACCTTAAACTCGGGCTGGAGTGCTTCGCCGAAGGCCACGGCCTTGGCCGCGATGACGTGTTCGAGCGGTCCGCCCTGTATGCCGGGGAAGACGGCGCTGTTGAGCAGCTGGCTCATCATCTTCACCTCACCCTTGGGCGTGGTGTAACCCCAGGGGTTGGGGAAGTCCTCGCCCATGAGGATGATGCCGCCGCGCGGGCCGCGGAGGGTCTTGTGGGTGGTGGAGGTGACGATATGGGCGTACTTGACGGGGTTGTCCAGCAGACCGGCGGCGATGAGGCCGGCGGGATGGGCCATATCGATCATCAGGATGGCGCCCACGCTGTCGGCGATGCGACGCATACGGGCGTAGTCCCATTCGCGGCTGTAGGCCGAGCCACCGCCGACGATGAGTTTGGGTTTGTGTTCAAGAGCGAGGCGCTCCATCTCGTCGTAATCCACACGGCCCGTGGCGCGGTCGAGATTGTAGCCCACGGGGTTGTAGAGGATGCCCGACGTATTGACGTGCGAGCCGTGCGAGAGGTGGCCGCCGTGGTCGAGGTTGAGGCCCATGAAGGTGTCGCCGGGCTTGAGGACGGCCAGGAAAACAGCGGCATTGGCCTGTGCACCCGAGTGGGGCTGCACGTTGGCATAGGCAGCGCCAAAGAGGCGGCATACGCGGTCGATGGCCAGCCGTTCCACCTGGTCCACCACCTGGCAGCCGCCATAATAACGTTTGCCGGGATAGCCTTCAGCATACTTGTTGGTCAGCCACGAGCCCATGGCGTGCATGACCTGCGGACTGACGAAGTTTTCCGAGGCAATCAGTTCGATGCCGCGCAACTGGCGGCGGTATTCGCTCTCTATCAGATTAAAAAGGGTTTGGTCTTGTTTCATTGCAGTAAGGGGTATGAAGGATTTCTATGATTACGCTATCCGTTTTCGCCCACGAGGCGCACGTGCTCCAGGTTCATTTCCTTTTCGCAGTAGTGGCAGCGGATGATGCCCTTCTCCTCGTCCACCACATGGAAGCGGGTGGGCATAGGCTCGTGGTTGGTGATACATTTGGGGTTGGCGCAGCAGACGATGTCGGTCAGTTGGGCGGGCAGGGCGACGGTCTTTTTCTCCACCACCTCATAGTCGCGGATGATGCAGAGCGACACGTTGGGCGCCACGACGGAGAGCAGATTCAGTTCTTCGTCAGTAAAGAAGCGGTCGGCCACCTTGATGATGCTCTTGACGCCCATCTTTCGGCTCTTGAGGTTATAGCCTACCATGATGGACGAGGGGATGTTTTCGAGGTGCAGCAGGCGTACCACCTGAAAGAGTTTGCTGCTGGGGATATGGTCGATGACGGTGCCGTTTTCGATGGCCGCCACCAAAAGTTCTTCTCTTTTCACGGTCAATATGCTTAAGGGGTATTCCTAAGTGATGTATCAGGGATGGTCTCAGGGCAGGATGGTGGTGTCGGCCTTTATTTCGTCGAGGGTGATGCCCAGGCTGTCGCAGATGAGGGCTTCGCGGGTGAAGAGTCCGCCGCGGGCCTGCTCGAAGTAGTAGGCATGGGACGAGGCATCTACGTCCATGGCAATCTCGCCCACGCGGGGCAGGGGGTGGAGGATGCGCATGTTCTCGCGCGCCTTGCCCAGCATATTGCGGCGCAGGATATAGACGTCCTTGACACGCTCATACTCCATCAGGTCGGTGAAGCGCTCACGCTGCACGCGCGTCATATATAGGATGTCGGCGCCGCTGATGACGTCGGCATCAAGGCCGTCATACTCGGTGTAGCGTATGCCGTTGCGCCGGCAGTATTCCTTATATTCATCCGGCATGGCCAGTTCGCCGGGGGCGATGAAGTGGAACGTCGGGTTGAAGTGGCGCATGGCCATGATGAGGGAGTGGACGGTGCGTCCGTATTTCAGGTCGCCGACGAGGAAGATGTCCAGATTGTCCAGACGGCCCTGCGTCTTGTAGATGGCGTAGAGGTCGAGCATGGTCTGCGAGGGATGCTGGTTGGCGCCGTCGCCGGCATTGATGACGGGGACGGGCGACACCTCGGCGGCATAGCGTGCGGCGCCCTCGAGATAGTGGCGCATGACGATGATGTCGGCATAGTTGGCCACCATGCGGATGGTGTCGTTGAGCGTCTCGCCCTTGGTACTGCTGGTCACCTTGGGGTCGGTGAAGCCGATGACACGCGCGCCGAGACGCTGTGCAGCCGTCTCGAACGACAGGCGGGTGCGGGTGGAGGGCTCAAAAAACAGGGTTGCCACAATCTTTCCATCCAGTATTTTCCGGTTAGGATGGGCCTCGAAGGTGGCGGCCATTTCGAGGATTTCCATAATCTTCTCGCGCGAGAGATTGTCGATGGTAACAAAATTGTGTTTCATGTGCAGGAAGTGCTTCGTTGCCCGCAAATATAAGGATTATCTCCGAGTTGGGCGGCAGTGGGCGGCAAAAAAGTGACAACATTCTTTCTGCTCCGGACGCGGCTCCCGACGCTCCGGACCGCGGTAGGGAGAGCCGAAGGGCGAAGCAACGGGCTATGTCAAGCGCCCGCAACGGCCTGCATACCGCCATATTGTGAGGGAGCATGGGGTGCGCATGAAAAAGCCGGGCGCTATCATCCCTTTTGGGTATTGCGCAAACCGGCGAGTTTGTATAACTTTGCACACTGATACGGAGACTGGTCCGGCATGGCCGGCACCCGGTTGTCCGACAAGCACGACCGACATGAGATTATCCGATATAAAGACAGGCCAGGCTGCCTACGTCTGCCATGTAGAAGGCAGCGACGCCCTCAAGCGCCACCTGGAAGAACTGGGATTTGTAGTGGGCCAGCGCGTAGTGCGCAGTTACGCCACCCCCGCGGGCACACCTATCGTCTATACCATGATGGGGCAGCGCATCGCCCTGCGCCGCCGCGAGGCCGAGCGCGTAGAGGTCTATACCTCGCTGGCCGAAGCCGTGCGCGAGGGCATACGGCCCAGCACTACCGTCGAGCGGGGCGCCCATTCGTTCCCCCTGCTGGCCAAACAGTGTGAGGGGCACTGCGCGGGATGCACACGCTGCCACCACACGAAAGACCAGACCGTCGCGGGCACACCGCCGGAAAAGTTGTGGCTGCCGACCATCGCCCTGGTGGGCAACCCCAACTGCGGCAAGACGGCTTTCTTCAATGCAGCCACCGGCAGGCACGAACGCACGGGAAACTATGCCGGCGTCACCGTGGGCAGCACCATCGGCATGATAGGCGAAGGGCGCTACTGCCTGGTAGATCTGCCGGGCACCTACTCGCTGCGTGCCTACAGTCCGGAGGAGGCTTATGTGGCCAACCGTCTGGCACAGGATGACGTCCGTGCCATCATCAACGTCATCGACGTCACCAACCTGGAGCGCAATCTGCTGCTCACGCTGCAACTGAAGGCCACGCACCTGCCCGTAATCGGCGTACTGAACATGTACGACGAACTGGAGGCCAGCGGTACGCGGCTGGACATCGATGCGCTGTCTGAACGGCTGGGCATTCCCCTGTTCCCTGCCAGCGCCGTCCGCGGATGGGAGAGCATCAAGGAGGCCTTGCACGCTGCCGAGGAAGCCGCCGCCAACTACAAGTCACGGCTCAACGAGCAGCAAATCAGGGAGAGCATCGTCGAAGCCACACGTATCACACCTTATGTGCGTAGCCGCGAGATAAGGCACCTGCTCAAAGGCATCTACCAACGCCGCGACAGCCGGGCGGCCATTATCTCGGCCAAGGCCGACAAACTGCTCGCTGCCTCGCTGCCGGCCTATCTGCTGTTTATCCTGGTGATGGGCCTTATCTTCTTCTTCACCTTCGAGATAGGAGCCTGGCCACAGGCATGGATGGAGAGCGGCGTGGAGGCACTTTCGGAAGCCGCGGGGAGCGCCCTACCCCCTGGCTGGCTCAACGACTTGCTCACGGCGGGCATCATCGGGGGCGTGGGCAGCGTCATCGTCTTCCTGCCCAACATCCTTATCCTCTATTTCTTTATCTCCATCCTGGAAGACTCGGGCTACATCTCGCGCGCAGCCCTGCTGGCCGACCCGCTGCTGCGCCGCGTGGGCCTGCACGGCAAGTCGTTCTTCCCCATGCTGATGGGCTTCGGCTGTAACGTGCCGGCCATCATGGCCACACGGACTATAGAAAGTCGCAAGAGCCGCCTCATCACGATGATGACGCTGCCGTTCATGTCGTGCTCGGCGCGCCTGCCGGTATATACGGTCATCTCGGGCGCATTCTTCCCGGAGTATGCAGCGCTGGTGATGCTGGGACTCTACACCACGGGCATTGCGGTGTCGTTCTGCTCGGCAGCCCTGCTGAGCCGCGTGATGCACCGTAGCGAGGAGAGCCATCTGGTGATGGAGATGCCGCCGTACAGGCGCCCGGTCATCGGCAGCGTCCTGCGCCACACCTGGGAGAAAGGGCGCGAATACCTGCGCAAGATGGGCGGCGTCATCCTGATTGCCAGCATCACGGTATGGGCGCTGGGCTACTTCCCCGTCCCCGAGGGCGAGGTGACACCGGCAGAGCGTCAGGAGCAGTCGTACCTGGGCCGCATTGGGCACACCATCGAACCGGCCATCGCCCCGATGGGCTACGACTGGCGCATGGGCGTGGGCATCCTGAGCGGCATCGGGGCCAAAGAACTGATGGTCACGTCGCTGGCCGTGCTCTACACGACAGAGAGCGAGGCTGAAGCTATCGGCACCGACGATGAGGAGGCCGCGACGCGCAGTTTGGGCACCGCCATGCGGCGCTCGGGTATCAGTTGGCAGTCGGCCCTGAGTTTCCTGGTCTTCGCCCTACTCTACTTCCCCTGCACAGCCACCATAGCAGCCATACGTGGCGAGAGCGGCCGCTGGAAATATGCCATCTTCACCGCCGTCTATACCACGGCGCTGGCCTATGCCATGGCTCTGCTGACCTACCGCATCGCCATGGCCCTATAGTACGATTGGAACACGCCGCACACAGACCTTGACCTATCCCTTACACCTCTATTCACAGCCCTATCATGAAAACGCACCGCCTTCTCTGCCTCATGCTTCTGGCATGGGCAGTGGCCAGCCTGACGGCATGGGCCGACGAGCCCTTCCGCAAGCACCGCTATGATGCCTTCCGCATGACGCCACCGCCCGAAGGCAGCATCATCATGCTGGGCAACAGCATCACGGACATGCACCCGTGGGTGGAGACTTTCTGCACGGCATCGGGACAACCGCTTCCCATTGTCAACCGCGGCAACTCGGGCACGGTGGCGCCCGAACAGTTGGCCAACATCGAGAATTATCTGGTCCACAGCCCGGCCAAGGTGTTCGTCATGATTGGCACGAACGACATTGCTACCAATGGTCTGAACGCCACGCCCGAGCAGGTGCTGACGCAGGTACAGGCCATCGCAAGCCGCATACATCTCCGCTCGCCGAAGACCAAGGTCTATCTTCAGCCTGTGCTGAACAACAGGACGGGCAACCGCAGCGCCGAACGCTGGCTGCGCATCAATGAGATGCTCAAGGCTTACGTCCGGGAGACGGGCGCGTCATGGCTCTCCTTTGTCGATATCTACGACACGCTCACGGACATCACCTCGGGCGGCGTATGGAGTTTCGACGGTCTGCACCTCACCGCCGCCTCGTACCGAAAATGGTGCGAAGCGCTGCTGCCCTATATGCAGGAGGGCTTGGACGAAAAGGTCTTCACGGTCTATCCCGCCGAGGCGGCCTCTCTTCAACAGGACGGTGGCATAGGGCGCAACAGCAACGGCATGCGCGCCACCTACGTCAGTCTGCTGCCCATCACCAAGGACGACATCCTGTTCTTCGGCGACGAGGAGGTGAAGTGCGGCGAGTGGAACGAACTGCTTGGCACGCCCTTCGTCAAGAACCGCGGTACGGGATGGGGATGGGGCGGCACGATAGCCCTCACCTCAAAGATGGCCGACGCCACCTTCGCCACGGTCAGCGGTGTTGAGAAGGTAACGCCGCGCGCCATCCTGCTTTATACGGGGACGAGTGACGTACACGGCTCGACAGAGCTGGCAACAATCCAGGCCAACTATCTGGCACTGGTCAACAAACTCAAGGCGCTGGCGCCCGGGGCTCGCCTGTATCTTGTAGGACTGCACCCCGTAGGCAACGCCACGACGAACGCGCAACGCATCGCGCCTTTCAACGCCTATCTGCGCTCACTGGCAGGCGGGCAGGTATCCTATATCGACCTCTGCACGGACATGACGGCCGACGACGGAACGGCGCTGACGACCTGCGTGCCGGCGGGCCAAAACTACCTGTACGGCACGGGCTACGCACGCATGGCACGGGTAATTGCCGAGGCGCTGAAGGCCGACTTCCCCACCCTTTCTCTGCACACTCCCTCGGACGGCGACGGGACGCTAAGGTAAGTTCGCTCGATAAGTCCTCAGTATCTCATTGTAGTATAGCGGACAGCCGAAGGACAGCCGTAAAACCTAATAATGCCAAATGAGAAGCCGTCGGCGCGGCTTTTCATTTGGCATATTGCATACCTTTTACTAACTTTGTCCCGAATTATGGGAAGACTACTGGCTATCGACTACGGCAAGAAGCGCACAGGCATTGCCGTCACCGACCCCGCACAGATAGTGCCGGGCGGGCTCACTACGGTCGCCACACCGACGCTCATCGACTTTCTGCGCCAGTACATGGCCAAGGAGACGGTGGACAAGGTGGTGGTGGGATGGCCCATGCAGACCAATGGGCAGCCGTCGGAGAATCAGGCCCGCGTGGGCGCGTTCATCGGCAGGCTGCAAAAGATGTGCCCCGACCTGCCCATCATCAAGTGGGACGAACGCTATACCTCCACCATGGCGCACCGCACCATGCTGGACGCCGGCCTGGGCCGCAAACGGAGGCAGGACAAGGCGCTGGTGGACGAGATTAGCGCCACCATCATCCTACAGTCGTACATGGACGCCAACATGCCGTAGCATGGCCTCTGCACAACACCAACGCTTCCTTATATTATATATGTCTATCTAAACGCTCAAACAAAACCTATCTCTGATGATTCTCCCTATCTATACCTATGGCCAGCCCGTACTCCGCAAAGTGGCCGAAGACATCACGCCGGACTACCCCGAACTGGCTACGCTCATCGAAAACATGTTCGAAACGATGGACCACGCCGATGGCGTCGGACTGGCTGCGCCGCAGATTGGCCTGCCCATCAACCTCATCGTCATCACCCTCGACCCGCTCAAGGACGAGAAGCCCGAATATGCCGGCTTCAACCGCGCCTACATCAACCTGCACATCGTGGAGGTGGACGACAGCCACATAGAGAGTTACGAGGAAGGCTGCCTCAGTCTGCCGGGCATCCACGAACCGGTGAAGCGCCCCACACGCATCCACGTGACCTACCTCGACCCCGACTTCCAGCCCCACGACGAATGGGTGGACGGCTTTCTGGCCCGCGTCATGCAGCACGAGTATGACCACCTCGAGGGCAAGGTCTTCACCGACCGCCTGACGCCTCTGCGCAAGCAGATGGTGCGCAGCAAACTGTCGTCGCTGCTGAAGGGCAACTTCCGCTGCGGCTACAAGGTCAAGATGAAGAAATAAGACCTGCGTACCCCTACGCACCTCTACCCCGCCCTATCCATCCCCACCCCTCTATCTCCCAATTCTTGCACTCATGAACCAGCCGCCTCGATACCGCAAACGCCATAGCCCCTGCCGGGCCGTCGTGGTGGCCATCTTGATTTGGGGAAGCATCGCCGCCGTGGCGCAAATCAACACGGAGAACATGCTCTACATGGGGCGCAGTGCCATCGCGGCGGAAGACTATCTGACGGCCATCCGCTACTTCAACCAAATCATCGAGGTCAAGCCACACCTGTATCAGCCCTTCTACTACCGCGCCTACGCCAAGTTTGCACTGGAGGACTTCCAAGGCGCGGAGGCCGACTGCAATCAGGCGCTGGCCATCAATCCGTTTGCCAAAGACGTGCGCCCCCTGCGCGGCATCTGCCGCATACGCCTGGCCAACTATGCCGGCGCGGCGGACGACTATACCTGGTGCCTGGCCAACGCGCCCGACGATGCAAACTTCCGATACAACCGCGCGCTATGCCGGCTGGAAGACAAGGAGATTGACCGCGCCGCCCACGACATCGACACGCTGCTGCAACGCCATCCCACGTTCTACCGCGCGTATGCCGTCAGGGCACAGGCCGAACTGATGCGCGGCGACACGCTGGCCGGACTGTCATGGATAGACCGCCTGCTGGCCAAAAAGCCTGACAATGCCGAAGCATGGGCCTTCAAGGGAAGGCACGCCCTGAGCAAAGAGCGCTACGAAGATGCTGACAGCATGCTCACACGCGCCATTGCCATCGCCCCCGACCGCTACGAGGACTATCTGGCGCGTGCTCTGGCTCGCCACGGCATGAACCGCTTCGACGACGCCATCGCCGACTACGACCGCACCATCGACCTTGTACCCGAACACTTTGCCGCACACTACAACCGCGGCCTGCTGCTGGCGCTCATCGGCGAGGACAACAAGGCCATCGCCGACTTCACCTACGTCATCGGCGTCGAGCCGGACAATACGCTGGCCATCTACAACCGTGCCTTGCTCCGCCAGCAGACAGGCGACTATCGCGGCGCAGAAGCCGACTATACCACGCTGCTCAAAGCCTACCCCAACTTCCTCTTCGGCTACGCGGCCCGCGCCGAGTGCCGCCGCAAGATGGGCAACGTCAAGGGCGCACTCAACGATGAAACCCGCGTGGCCCGCGCCAACCTCGACATGACCTTCGGCAAGCGCTCGCGCTACCCGGTGAAGAAGGTGCGCCGCGAGTCGGACCACAATCTGGAAAACTATGACCAGTTGGTCAACACCGAGGCGGACGACTCGGCCGGAACGGCGGTGTCGCGCATTCTCTCCAACGAACTCTTCGGACGGGTGCAGAACAAACGGACAGACCGGCAACTGCTGCCGCCCATGGCGCTCTCGCTGCGCGCCATGCCGGCCGACCGCACCTACCGCCCGCCTTTCTTCCTGAGCGAGGTGGCCCATCTGGCTGAGGAAACGAAGCAGCCGCAGTTGACCCTGCGCTCCACAACAGCGGGCGAACAAAGCGCCACGACGGCCACAGCACAAACCACCGGCAGCCGCCCCATGCGTCAGGCAGCACGCCATCTGATACAGGCCGTCAAAGCGGCCGACGCATACAACTATCCCGAGGCGCTGGAATGGCTGAGGCTGACGGTAAAGGCCGACGACGCTACCGCCACCGATACGCTGCTCTGCACGTTACAGACGGCCTCCATCGCCTGGCGCTGCGCGGCCGCAACGACCACCGCCGACAACAATGCCCCGGCAATGCCCGCCACCGACATCACCTGCCTACAGGCGCTGGCCCTCATCAAACGGCTGACCATTCCCGCCACTTTCACCGCCGTCATGGCTTACAACACGGGCTGTCTCTACGCCGCCATGCAGAACGATGCCGAAGCGGAGAGGGCTTTCACCCAAGCCATCGAAGCTGACAAGGACTTTGGCGAAGCCTACTACAACCGCGGCATTCTCAGGCTGAACGCTGAAAGGCTACAAGAAGCCCAGGCCGACTTGAGCATGGCGGGACAATTGGGCCTATACCGCGCTTACTCCATCATGAAGCAGGCCAAGAAGCCATAGTCTGCGCCGCTAAAGCCGCTATGCCGCGGACCCACAGCACAGCCTTGCTCTTACGCACATCCCTTTCATCACACCACATCCATCCCCTCTATTCCTTACACACCGTGTCACGCAAACGCAAGCCTCTCCCCCTTATAGAGCACGTCACCATCACCGATATTGCCGCTGAAGGCAAGGCCATCGCCCGCATTGACGGCATGGCGGTTTTCGTTCCCTACGTCATCCCCGGCGACGTGGTGACGCTGCAACTCACCCGCAAGAAACACAACTATGCCGAAGCCGTTGCCGTGCGCATCGAGCAGCCCTCGGCCGACCGCATCACGCCCTTCTGCCAGCACTTCGGCATATGTGGCGGCTGCAAATGGCAGTGCCTGCCTTACGACAAGCAGATTATGCACAAGCAGCGACAGGTGGAGGAAACGCTCAAGCGCATCGCCAAGGTGGAGATGCCTGAGGTCAGCCCCATCCTGGGCAGCGCGCAGACGAGCGCCTACCGCAACAAACTGGAGTTCGGCTTCTGCAACAAGCGCTGGTTCACGGCGGAAGAGGTGGCCTCAGGCGCCACGTTCGACGACACGACGTCGGCGGGCTTCCACATCCCCGGCGCCTTCGACAAGATTTTGGACATCACGGCCTGCCACCTCATGGACGACATCAACAACCGCCTGCGCAACGGGGTGAAGCAGTACGCCCGTCAGGCCGGCCTGTCCTTCTACGACTACCGCGAGAACCGCGGCCTGATGCGCAACATGATGGTGCGCAACGCCTCGACGGGCGAACTGATGGTGGTCATGCAGTTCTGCATCCATACGCCTGAAGAGGAGGCCGGGGCCCGCGGCGTGATGGACTACCTCAAGGCCAACTTCCCCGAGATTACCTCGCTGATGTGGGTCAACAACACAAAGTGCAACGACACCATCGGCGACCTGCCCGTTCTCTGCTACGCCGGCACCGACTGCATCTACGAGGAGATGGAAGGCCTGCGCTTCAAGGTAGGTCCCAAGAGTTTCTATCAGACCAACTCACGCCAAGCCTACGAACTCTACAAGGTGGCCCGGCAGTTTGCCGGCCTCACGGGCAACGAACTGGTCTATGACCTCTACACGGGCACGGGCACTATCGCCAACTTCGTCGCCCGTCAGGCGCGTCAGGTCATCGGTATAGAATACGTGCCCGAGGCCATTGAGGACGCCAAAGTCAACGCCGGCCTGAACAATCTTGACAACACCCTCTTCTACGCCGGCGATATGAAGGACATCCTCACGCCCGACTTCGTGGCGCGCCACGGTCGCCCTGACGTCATCATCACTGACCCTCCCCGCGCCGGCATGCACGGCGACGTCGTCAAGACCATCCTCGGCGCCGCGCCGCAGCGCATCGTCTATGTCAGCTGCAACCCGGCCACGCAGGCCCGCGACCTGGCGCTCCTCGACGCCGACTACCGCGTGACGGCCATCCAGCCCGTGGATATGTTCCCGCAGACGCACCACGTAGAGAACGTTGTGCTCCTGGAGCGCCGCGAGTAACACCTGCTGCACGCTCCTTCCCCTTCCACCATTACCGTCCAACGCCATGTCTTCGCTCCACGTCATACGCCACAATCCCGCCCTTCGCGCTCGCCTCGCTGCCGTCGTGCAGGGCGGAGAGCCCGAGGCTCTGCTCGCAGTCATGCAGCAACTGAGCCACAGCGAGCGACGGACGGCAAGTTACTTGCTGGCGACGGACGTGCTGCTGGCCGGTCCGCCGGCGGCCGACTTCCCCCGCTGGTACACCGTGCTCATGGCCAGTTCGGCCAAGGCATGGCTGGGCACCCTGCTCAAAGCGGCCGTCACGCTCTATCAGGACGGACGGCTCAGCCTCGCCGATGAAGCCTGGCGCCAAGCCTCGGCCATGGCCAACGACATCGACCGCAGCAAATGGCTCGACGCCTTCCTGCCCATCCTGCGCAACGATGCCGACGCCGCCAGCCTCATGCAGTGGTTCGCCCCCCACGACCGCATGAAGTGCAGCCGCCTGCTCATCGCCAAGGGCACGCCCCTGGCCTACCACCAGTTGTTCCTTCTTTGGCGCACCCACGACGGCGAGCGCGCCGACCTGCACCAGGTATATGTCCTGCTGATGCGTCAGGGTTCGCCCCGCGCCTACAACATGGCCTGCATCCTGCGGCAATACTTCGGGCTGGACAACGCCCCGGGCTGTCTGTCGCTGCGCCTCGAACCCTACCATCTCGGTCGCCTCGAACAGGGTTTCGCCGCCTTCGCCCAAATCCTGGGCTGACGGCACGCGCTCCCTGCCTCCACCATAACGAAAACAAACCAAACACACATAATCACTATGAAGTTCTTATCCCGAGGTCTCCTCCTCTTCCTGCTTCTCGCCCTGCCCCTGAGCAGCATCAGCGTCGAAGCCGCCGGCGGCCCCCGCAAGGGCCTGTTCGGTGTCTCTCAGAAAAAAGACCAGTGGATGTTCCACATCCCCGACAGCCTGATGGGCCGCCGCATTCTGGTCACCGTGCGTTTCACCACCACGCCTGCCGGCACCCAGAAATACGGCGGCGAGCAGGTCAACCAGCAGACGGTCTATTGGGAGAAGGCGCCTAACGGCAAACTGCTTCTGCGCTCTGACCTCTTCATCAACATGTCCGACAGCATTGAGAATATCAACCGTGCCGTCATCACCAGCAACAGCAACCCCATCATTGGCAGTTTCACGCCCGAGGAATACAAGAACGGCGTGAGCACCATCAACGTCACCAACTTCTTCAACGACGACAACCCCGCGCTGAGCATCCCCGCCTCGGCCAAGCAGAAGTTTGGCCTCCAGAGTTATATGGGCGGTCTGTCGTTCATCGAGAGCATCCGCACCTTCCCGCTCAACACCGAGGTGCGCACCACCAAGACGTGGTACTCCTCGACGGGCACCATCTCGGCCCGCGCCACGGGTAAGGTGACGCTGGGTCTCAACGTCTCCTTCGTACTGCTGCCGGCCGACCCCATCATCCCGCGCCTCTTCGACCCGCGCGTGGGCTACTTCACCGACAGCTACAACGTCTTCGACGACAACCAGCAGCGCGTCAGCAGCCAGCGCTTCATCACGCGCTACCGTCTGGAGCCCAAAGACAGCGCCGACATGGAGAAGATGCGCCGCGGCGAACTGGTGGAGCCCAAGAAGCCCATCGTCTATTACATCGACCCCGCCACGCCCAAGAAGTGGCGCAAGTACCTCATCGACGGCGTCAACGACTGGCAGAAAGCCTTTGAGAAGGCTGGCTTCAAAAACGCCATCGTCGGCCGCGAATGGCCCGAGAACGACAGCACCATGTCGATGGAGGACGCCCGCTTCTCGGTCATCCGCTATCTGGCCTCTGACATCCCCAACGCCTACGGCCCTCAGGTTCACGACCCCCGCACGGGTGAGATTCTCGAGAGCCATGTGTGCTGGTACCACAACGTCATGAAGCTCGTGCACGACTGGTACATGATTCAGGCTTCAACGATTGATGAGGCCGCACGCCGCATGAAGTATGACGACGAACTGATGGGCCAGCTCATCCGCTTCGTCTCCTCACACGAGGTGGGCCACTCGCTTGGTCTGCGCCACAACTTCGGTTCGTCGGCCATGGTTCCCGTTGACAGCCTCCGCTCGAAAGCATGGGTAGAAGCCCACGGCCATACCCCCAGCATCATGGACTACGCCCGCTTCAACTATGTGGCGCAGCCCGAAGACAGCATCTCGCACGCCGGCATCTTCCCTCGCATCAACGACTACGACATCTGGGCCATACAGTGGGGCTACACGCCCATGTTCGATGCCTACGACACCGAGAGCGACCACTGGGAACTGGAGCGTCTCGTTCAGGAAGCCGACCTGCCCAACCATCCCCGCCTGTGGTTCGGCGATGGCGAAACCAACCGCACACGCGACAGCCGCTGCCAGACGGAAGACCTGGGCGACGACGCCGTCAAGGCTTCGGAGTATGGCATACGCAACCTCAAGCGCGAACTCAAGCAGTTGCCCGAATGGACCTACCAGAGCAACGACATCTATCAGGACAACCTCCGCGGCGTCTATGAGGAAATCATCGGACAGTTCCAGCGCTACTGCGGCCACGTCATCGGCTACATCGGTGGCTGCTGCTACAACTACCGCACCATCGACGAGGGCGGTCCCTACTACACCCTCATTCCCCGCAAGCGCCAGCTCGAGTCGGTAGAATACCTCGACCGCCACATCTTCCACGAGCCCACATGGCTCACGTCCGAACCCTTCGTCGCCACCCTCGTCCCCAACCGGCAGGCACTCTCCAGCAACATCGGCAAGCGCATCCTCAACTCGGCGCTCAACGTCCTGCCCAGCCTCAACGACGAGTATCCCAGCAGCGACTATCTCAACGACCTCACCAACCGTCTGTTCGGCGAACTGAAAACAGGGGCCAAACTCACGCCCTACCGCCGCGACCTGCAACGTCTCTTCGTCATGGTGCTCTGCGAAAACTACAGCGAGCCCAACATGCAGCAAAACTACTATGGCGACGTCCTGCTCACCCTGCGCCGTCTGCAGCGCGAGTATAAGGCCGCACGTCCTGCCGACCAAGCCACGCGCGCCTTCTATGCCGCCATGATCGACATCCTCGACCGAAAGCTCGAAATCAAGTAAGCGCCGCCACCACACCGCGGTCAAGCGCCATCACACCAACGGGAAGACATCTCCAGACACAAAGAGATGCCTTCCCGTTTTGGTTGGAGAAGGCATCCTCTGTCACAATTAATCATCTATTATTCTTGGGGAATAGGCAATTTCACCACATAACTATTACCCATCTTTATTCACCTGCAAAGTTACGACAAGCCTTCCCCGCCGGCAATACACAAAACGGAGTAAAATTTGGCCGCCACAGTCCCAACGCTCACCATATTGAACGAGTGCACAGCCCTCCACACAACAGGAGACCAAGAGGGAAACTCAACTTTTCAACTCCAGTTAAAGAGCTATACAAACATTATTCGTAATATTGCACTTGCCTGTTGACTCTATATAGAACCTCCCTAAAGACATACTTCTATGAAACATTCAAGGTTAAGTTTTATTTTCTGTTTCTTACTATGCATTCTTGTATCCGCACCGTCCAAGTCGCAAAATACCATTCCCGGCGACAATGTAATGCGTTATTACAAGGTGGCAGTGCCAGTTACATTGTCATCCTTTGAGGAAGACTTTGATGGCGATGAAGCCGCTGTAAAACTATTCTGGTCCGATGTGGAGGAATATCTCAACAAGATTTACGTTCCGTTGGGATTTTGTTTTACCGTGAACAGGGATAGCAGACTTTTGCTGTCTTCGTATAATCGTATAGATGAAAACTATATGGATGCTCCCAGTTACGGAACAGAACTTCTCGACGAACTTATCGGTCAGTCTTCGTACGATATAGGCATTTGGATTCTGCACCGTCCCGAGGATGGCAACAACAACGGCCTTTCTATACTGGAAGGGGCATACAAGAAGGACAGCAAGGCATCCGGATATGCCGCCCCTGATCCATGGATTGTGGCGCATGAAATAGCACACATGTTTGGTGCCGGGCACACAGAGGATGCTTCGCTGATGGACGCAGAGGGAGATTTTCTCTCCCTGACTTCCATTATGGAGATACGCTCGTCATGTATCAGGAACAACTCTGCCTACTACAGCGACCAGGGCAAGAACACGCTTGTCGGTCCAGATTTGGGAGGAAACTATGTGTTCGGACAGAAGGTATCCAATACAGCACCTGCATTTGGAAGCAAAATGCCATATTCTGTCAGAATTCCCTTGGGAGCATGCCTTGCGTTGGATGTTCAGGCAGACGATGCAGAGGATAACAGGATTTCTTACTCTACTGTCAGCAATGATTTTGCCCTGGTTGCTCCGACCTTTAGTTCGCGATTGGATTTCCGACCCCAATACGTGGCGGATATCTTTTATGACGGTTATTATTATATAGTAGACAAGACCGACATCCATACCAAGGAAGCGGGCAGTTATTCCATGACAGTCTCTATCAACGACATGCCCGACTCCGACATTCTTACGTGGAAGACTTTTATCGCTTCCCCTTTCTACAGCAATTACACTACACGCCAGATAGGTGTGGATATTGTAGGAGGCGAACGCTTCTCGCTATCCCTCTCTCCAGACCGGCAGAACTATGCTCCTGGCGACAAGGTGCGTCTTTCATGGGGAGTAAATACCAGTTATTTTAATTCGGAAAGCAGACTGAGGATAACGCTCTCGACTGATTATGGAAAAACATTCAACTACATCCTTGCGGCCTCCGTTCCGGCCCTTGATGGCAAATGTGTGGTTGAGATGCCTGACTTGAAGATAGATAATCTTGACGTGGATTTTTCCACTGCAGTTTGTTCCGTCCGTGCAGGTATAATACGCATTGAGGAAATAGGCGGTGCGGCATACACACTTTCGTGCCTTACACCAG
>JALEZQ010000096.1 GCA_022772475.1 Bacteroidales bacterium
AAGTACGCCGGCAGCGGGAACCTCGCCGCCGCCGCCGAACAGCTGAAGGCCGACATCAAGGTCATCGGCATCCGCCACGGCGAGAAGATGTACGAGACGCTTCTCACCAACGAAGAGTGCGCCAAGGCCGAAGACATGGGCGACTTCTACCGCGTCCCCGCCGACAACCGCTCGCTCAACTACGACCAGTTCTTCACCGAAGGCGACGCCCAGCGCTGCACCCTGACCGAGTTCAACAGCGACAACACCATACGTCTCGACCTGGCAGAGACCAAAGCCAAAATCGCCGCCCTGACCTACATCCAAAACGAACTGAGCGGCGTCGGTAATCTGGCGAAATAAGGGAGGGGAGTAGTGCCCCGTTAGTGCCACCTTAGTAGTGCCCCGTCCATTGACGTGGCACTCAGAACCCACGTCGCGCGTCGCGTGACACCATATCCCAAACCCCAAGCCCAGTGCCTCGTGGCCGAACATATTTATGAGAGGGTGATGAGGTATGCGGGGGAGAGGGGATAGGTTTGACACCCGCAAAATTTGTTGCGTTCATCGCCATCCGTAAAAATTAAAACCGTTGTTTATTATACCAGCCTAATGGAGCATTGAAAAGTGCTCTAATTCAGGGGCGCACCCTATATTGAGTGCTAACTCAAACAAGCAGCCATACTGACAGTTCTTGTTGAGGAATCCGCAGTTCGATATCCGCAACTTGATACTGCTGGTTGCTGCAAAACCATAAAAGTATATTATGGAATTTGATTTCAGAAATATAAATCTCGGGAAAGCTGATGCCCAAGAAGAGGGGGCTGAATATCCAGAATTGCTCCGGAAAGGATACTATGATAATGATAATGTTGTAAGTCTGGTATATGATACGACAAAATTTCTCTTCTTGGGTTATAAGGGTTCTGGTAAATCCGCATTGTCAGAGCATTTGAGGTTGTCGGCGAGTGTGGGAGTGCATGTGATACAACAATCACTGAAAGATTTCCCATACAAGATGTTTGCAAAAATTGTATCAGGAGAAAGCGAACCGGAATATAAACTAAAAGTTGCATGGCGCTGGCTGTTGCTTGTACATGTGCTTTCAAATTTAATTGCCGACAACGATGCGAAACCGTCTAATGTGTCTAAAATAAAATCACTTACTGATTTTATGACACAAGCAGGAATATTCCCTTTGGTTAGCATTTCAGCTCTTGTAACCAAGACAACATCAAGAGCGTTTCAAGGATCTGTAAAGGCCTTCACTTTCAAACAAACAACGAACTCTGAGAATGCACAGATTTCCTTTGAATGGCTTATTGACTATATAAAAAATGTGATATCTGGTTATTACGAGATGCACAAACAAGTCATAGTCATAGATGGATTGGATGATATCTTAACTTCCCGTGAAATACAATATCTTTCTATCGCCGCTTTAATCAATGAAGTAAAGGACCTAAATTTATTCTTTAAGAGGAATGAACTTCCTTTCAAAATAATTGTTTTATGTAGAACTGACATTTTTGAAAGATTGCCTGATGCTAATAAGAATAAGATAAAGAGAGATTGTTCTTATACTTTCTGTTGGTATAAAGAGGGTCAAGATAAACAGAACGATTGCGGGCTGGTTGACATTCTTAATTTGAGAGGTAGATTGGTCTATCCAGAGATTGGCGATGTAATACAAGCGATGTTTCCAGCATATTATAAAGAAACTAACATTTATGAGGCACTCTTGGAAATGACTCGTCATACGCCACGTGACTTTATGCAGTTGATGCTTTCGATTCAGACTGTTTGCACTTCGCCAACTGTTTCTGTCTACAATATTGAGGAAGGTATAAAAGATTATTCGATGGAATACTTTTTGCCTGAGATAAAAGATGAGATGGCAGGTTATATACCATATAAGCACATTGACTCTGTTGTGAATATCCTTTCTTCATTTAGGGATCGAGAATTTTCATACAAGCAATTCGTAGATTCTTTCAATGGATTAGATATTCAGTCAATATCGCCAGACACTATTCTAAATGTTCTTTATGATTGCAGTGCGATTGGTCATGCCTATCCTTATGGAAATGGAGGGCAAACAAGAAAAACATTCAAATACAGAAATAGAAATTCCAGTTTTAATAAATTGAATCGTATCATATTGCATAAGGGGCTTTGGAAAGCACTGAATGTGAATTACTGATAGACAGTCAATAGATTCATTGTTTATACACAGAGAAGAAAGTATCCAAAAAAGGCTAACGATTAGACGTTCTACCTTTGCTGCTGTCAAAAGACTAAGATATGTACAGTGGCGAAGAATTGGAAAGGTCCTATTTGTTGTGCCAGACAAAGGCCCTGCCACATGGCGAATCTGTGCAGAGTTCCTACGCCAGAAAGAAAGTACCCTATAATATATTCTCTAAATGGTATGGGGAGATGCGCAGTCTGATTGTGGAGGTGTGCTATATGTTTGCTACTAAGTGGAGCTGTAGAAGAAGTGTGCCGAAAGCGAATCATGTGTTCGATAAAGCCGTAAAAACAGAACAAAAACCTGTACCGCGATTTTCGCAGTTCGACACTCGCAAATATCGGCGTGCCCATCGCCATCCGTTAAAATCTGAACCAATTATTTAACACAGCATTTACTAGAGTACTGAAAAGTGCTCTAATTCAGGGATGTGTCCTGAGCTTGTACAGATTATCATTAACAAGAAATCACCAATCGAAGTATGAATAGTTTGTGTTGCGTCTTTAATTACGCTTCTTTATATAGGAAGTCCATTTATATGCATATTGATAAAGAGTTCGATGCCCAATTCTATTTTGGAGATATGCAATCTGACATAGAGAAAATGGACTATGAGGATTTCAAGAAAAAGCCGATTACCATTAGAGAGAAACATTTCTTTAAAAAAATATTATGGAGAAAAGACCTTCTGTCATTGCCATTCAAACCATACAAACATTATCTGGTTATTGGCGATAGTAATTTATCCTATTTCCCGTTTGTTGTTTTATGTAAAATGATGGGGAAAAAGGTGTATGCCTGGGGACATGGCTATAAAAAATTCAAGGGTATACACGGAAAGTTATTTAAATGGTTGTATAAGCAATATGATGTGTATTTCACTTATGGGGAGAAGGGTAGGGACAGATTGATAGATTTAGGAATTCCTCCTCGAAAGCTCGAAGTAATATACAATTCGTTGAATGAAGGAGTAAACTCAGACAGTCAGCGTTCATACAAAAGTGAAATCGTAAGTGCTCATTTTAACAATGGCTACCCTACGTTGCTCTTTGTAGGACGATTGACAAAGGTAAAACAGCTTGATTGGATTATCAAAGCACAAATACATCATAAGTCTTTGGGGCTTTTCTATAATGTACTGATTATTGGTGATGGGGAAGAAAGAGAAAAATTAGAGGATCTTGTAACTCAAAATCAGTTACAGTCGGCTGTGTGGTTTTATGGAAAATGTTATGACGAAGAAGAATTATCGACATTGCTGTACAATGTCGATTTGTGCGTATCGCCAGGAAATGTGGGATTGACGGCATTACATGCCATGACTTATGGAACTCCGGTGATTTCTCATGATGATTTTGAAAGCCAAATGCCTGAATACGAAACAATAATTCCTGGTAAAACTGGAGATCTCTACAAAAAAGGAGATTTTGAAGATTTCTGTCTGAAAATACAAAAATGGTTTTCCAATTCATTTGACAGAGAACAAATACGGAATCATTGTCATGATGTGATAAATGGGAAGTATAATTCGCTTTATCAGATACAATTGTTGTTGAAGATTATTAACTGAACATACCTGCTTTAAGTACAAAATGCATTTTTACAATGGCATTATCCACTAACCAACAAATTAAAATTGGGGCCATCCTCTCATATACAGGTATAGCGATATATGTCTTGACCGGACTCTTATATACGCCCTGGATGATCAATGTAATAGGAAAAGAAGATTATGGTTTATACACGTTAGCCCATTCCATTACAGCATTTTTTATATTTGACTTTGGCTTTAGCGCAGCTATTCAGCGTTTTACGGCAAAATTCTTGGCAGAGGGCAAAATAGATAAAGTAAACAACTATTTAAGTATAGTTTATAGATTATATATCTTTATTGACATACTTATCTTTTTTGTCTTAGTGATAATGTTCTTTTGTATTCCATCCATTTATACAGCATTTACGGCCGAACAGATCGAGCGCTTGGAATATGTATTTATCATAGTAGGAATTTTTAGTGTCATATCCTTTCCGTTTATTCCATTGAATGGAATACTATCTGCACACGAAAAGTTCGTACAATTGAAAGGTTGCGATTTATTCTCAAAAACATTGACGGTACTGCTGTGTGTCGGGTGTTTGTATTTTGGTGGAGGCTTGTATGAAATCGTTATAAGCACAGCTTTGGTCGGAATACTCGTAATGTTCATCAAATACAAAATAGTTAGACGAGAAACAAATATTACAATAGACATTGGCTATTACAATAAGAAACAAATGAAGGACTTGCTATCGTTCTCCGGGTGGGTCACGGTAGTAGCTTTATGCCAGAGGTTTATTTTCAATGTAGCACCTACGATATTAGGGCTATTTGAAGGTGCGGGAGAAATTGGCGTACTGGGAATAGCTATATGCTTGGAATCTTATACATTCACATTTGCATTTGCGTTGAACGGATTGTTTATGCCTAAGGTTGCAAGGATCCTGAGTTCTGGAGGTGAGGTATTACCGCTTATGATACGAGTTGGGCGCATACAGATACTCATTATTGGCATGCTTCTTGTTGGGTTCATATCCATAGGTGCTGATTTTATTAATCTATGGTTAGGCCCTGAATATGATAAGGCGTTCTTGTGCACATTGCTTTTTATCATCCCTGCGTTTTTCCTTCAGCCGGCAGATATCGCAGACCAAACTTTGGTGGTGAGTGGCTTAGTCAAATATAGGGCTATGGTTTTTATCATAATGGCATGCGTGAATGTGATACTATCAATAGTACTTACATGCTATTGGGGTATAATTGGTTTGGCCATCTCCATATTCGTTGCCTATATGATAAGAAATGTGGCCTTATACTATGTTTACTATGTGAAACTACATATCAATATATGGCAGTTTTTTAAGGAAAGTTATGGGAAAATGATATGGGGTATAATGGCTGCTTTATGTATCTATCAGATTGTTTCGACCATGCTTGATGTTCCCGGCTGGTTCGGCTTAGGTATAAAGGTTGTGGTTGTTTCCTTTATTTATTTGGCTTGTATGCTTCTGCTTGCAATGAATGCTGATGAAAAGAAAATGTTGAAAAGAGCAGTCAATAGTATAACAATTCGTAGGGGTTAACGCTGGTTAGTTCTCTCCTGTTTAGTGTGTTTACTCTTTATTTGTAAATTTCGTAGTCATAAAATGATGCAGTTAGGTAAAGGTTTAGAGAATTCGATAATTCTTTACATCTTATTGTTTCTTGCTTGTATGAATTGTATGGGACAGGCAACACTGTTCTTTTTGTTGTTTGATCTGTACGGATTATTTAGCATAAAGTTTAAGGGAAACGGTTCATCAAAGGATGTTTTATTATATTTCATGATAACCCTCAGTGCCTTTGTCACATCTTGTTTCCAGTATGAGTTCACGGAGGTAATAAAACCTATCGTAATCTTTTTTACCTTTTATGTCGCTTATTATGGGTATCAGGTGGTTGTAGATAAGGAGAAATTCATAAAGTATTTGGTATTTGCTGTGTTTGCGGGTTTCTTTGCGAACTTACTACTTACATATTATTTGAATTTCTACGTTATCGGTCATGTGGTAGGCACTAGAGTCCTATACAATTATTGGACCCATGACGTAATAGCTGTCACATTGGTAGGTTTGATTTCAAGTGTGGTCATTGGTTACTCATTTTATTGCTTGTTTTGTCACCCGAGTCGCATAATGAAAATACTCGGTGTTGGTTGTATTCTTGTGGCTGCAAAGGTAAATATTGACACCGCAACACGAACTCCATTCGTGATATTGTTCGTGGTATATGCGGTGTTGTTATATGAACTATACAAACAAAGTAAATTAACACAAAAGGTCGGGTTGATATGCTTAGTGGTCCTTTTTGCTTCTGTCTTATTCCATTATTTATTGCCGCTTCTTTCAGACAGTGCAATCGCCAATCGTTTGAATGAAAGTGGACTGGAAACATCTAGATGGGAGATTATGGAGTTTTATTTTAGCAGCTTATTGGATTATCCCATTGGAGGACATAATGTTTCCGCCATACTGCATAAAGAGGCTCATAATCTGTTATTCGAAGGATTTGACTACTATGGTGTCATATTCTTTGTATTGATGTTGATATTACAAGTAGTTATGATTTACAGATTATGGCTTCTGCATCGGATAAAGAATAAGACACGTATTGTGTTTTTGCTAATGGCTATGATGATAGCAGTCTATCTACAAAGTTGGGCTGAGCCAGTATTGGCAGGATATCCGCAATTGGCGTGGTCTATGTTTTTGTTTGATGGCCTGATTGCTGCTTATCTGAGAGATAAAGAGAATTGTAATGTCGTGCCTAATAGAGCCAATTCCATTCGTTGATACACGTCAAAGAGGTGTTGGCTCATAAGAGTGTTTTCTTATAGTTTATTCGTTACCTTTACGTGTTCGTGTTACTCTTTCGTCCCATTTGTATTGAATCTTCATTAGACAAATATCCCCCCAAGGTACGCATGTAAGGGATGGGTGTAACAGAATGTGTTTCAATATACTTTTGTAATAATGAAAATCCTACAAGTAAATTGTGTATACCGCAAAGGGAGTACGGGCAAAATAGTCTTTGACATACATGCCGAGTTGCAGCGGAAAGGTGTGGCTTCTGTGGTGTGCTATGGAAGAGGAGACAGGCTTGACGAGCCTAGTACTTACAAATTCTGTTCAGAAATAGAAGCCCATTTATCGCACCTGTGGGCAGAGTTGGGTGGATTGCAATATGCATCTGCTCCTATTGCTACATGGAGACTGAAACGGATTATTAAACGAGAGCAACCTAGTGTCGTTCACCTGCATTGCATTAACGGATATTGTGTGAATATATATAGTTTGTTACGTTTTCTGGCAGCACGCAAGATAAAGACTGTGGTGACACATCATGCTGAATTTTTCTATACAGGTAATTGTGGACATTCCATTCATTGCAAAAAATGGATGTCTGCTGAAGGCTGCAATTCGTGTCACGACTTACGAGGCGCAACTGGTTCAAGAACAATTGATAACACGCATCGATCGTGGCAACTGATGCGAGATGCTTTTGCTGCTTTTGATAAGAATGACTTGTGTTTTACAGCTGTATCGCCATGGGTGGTTGAAAGGTTTAAGTTATCTGAAGTGTTAGCTAAATATCCTTGTTTGTATGTAACGAATGGAGTAGATCCATCAGTTTTTCATTACGTAGAGAATGCTACGCAATTATTGCAAGGAAAGCTTCCCGTTAGTGGCAGTGGTTTTGTCCTTCATGTGACAGCGTCGTTCTCTACGAGTGCAAAATCGATTAAAGGAGGGCGGTATATTGTGCAGTTGGCCCGCCTCATGCCCGAGCGGATGTTTGTGGTTGTGGCCTCACAAGTGCTTGCTGTTGAAAATCTGCCTGAAAATATATTGTTGTGGGGGCGTGCTAATGGACAGAAAGAATTAGCCGCTTTGTATTCGGCTGCAGAAGCTACGGTGCTGGTGAGTGAGCGTGAGACTTTTTCAATGGTCACCGCCGAGAGCCTTTGCTGCGGAACGCCAGTCGTTGGTTTCAAGGCGGGAGGACCGGAAAGTATAGCCATACCTGAGTATACTGACTTTGTAGAATATGGCAAAGTGGAATGTTTGCGAGATGTTTTACTGGAAATGTTGGAAGTAAAGCATGACAAAAAACGAATCTCGGAAGAAGCAAAGAATCATTATTCACAAGAGGTTATGACTAATGCCTATATGAAAGTTTATAAATCAATGATAGAACACGATGAGAATGGATAGACGTGTGTTAGTGCTCTCAAACAACTGTTTCTCGCCATCTAATTCCAATGGCCGTACGTTAGGCAACCTGTTCTTTGGCTGGCCAAAAGAGAATCTTGCGCAATTTTGCGTGATAGCAAAAGACCCAAACTGGGACCTCTGCGACAATTATTATTGTCTAGAGGATAGAGCCATGTTGAGAGCCTTTAAACATGGAGGGAAGGCTGTGGGGCGAAAACTTCAGCCTCCATCAGTCGTCAGAGAAGGAAACTCTGAATCTGTTGACACACAACGCAAGAAGATGGGCAAAAAAACTTTGCCCAAAATTATCCTTCGCGAAATGGTGTGGGCCCGTAAGCGTTGGTGTAGTCGCGACTTTGAGCAATGGGTGGATGGGTTTAGTCCCGAAGTGGTTGTTCTGCAGTTTGGCGACTCGTCTTTTATGATAGACATAGCCCTGTATATATCAAAGTCGCGTCAAATACCGTTGGTGGTGTATAACACAGAGGGGTATTATTTCTTCCCTCGTAATTGGCATTACCCCTCAAAGATAGACGCACTTATATTTCCAGCATATAGACGTTATTACCAAAAACGGGTAAGAAAGTTAATGGTTGCCGCAAGTCATTCTGTTTATCTGAATGAAAAGTTGCAGGAGGATTATGATGGTGTATTTGGCAATAAGTCTTCAGTCATATACAATAGTAGTGGGTTGCAAGACAGTAGTGCCCCTACATTTGAGAAAGAGGTTCCACGGATATCATATTTAGGCAATCTCGGCTTAGACCGAGATACAGCACTGGTTGAGGTTGGTAAGGTGCTGTATGATTTAGATCATCGTTATCACATAGACATTTATGGCAATGCTGATGAGCGTGTTACCCAAACCTTGAACGAGGCTCAAGGAGTTGTCTTTCATGGAAGAGTCTCGTATGATAAAGTAAAAGAGGTGATAGCAGAGAGTGATATTCTATTTCATGTGGAGTCTGAACAAGGGTATAAGGAACGCCAGTTGCAATACGCCTTCTCTACCAAGATAGCCGACTCTGTTTCATCGGGTAAATGCTTCGTGCTGTATGCACCGAAAGAGTTGGCTTGCTCCAAATATATTATTGAGTCGGGGGCTGGATGGTTTGCTGATAGTCAGCTCAATCTGAAACAGGTGCTGGTCAATATTATTAATGATGATAAAGAAAGGCAGATGGTCTTGGATAGAGCTAAGACTGTAGCCAAGCAAAATCATAGTTTGGAGGGAAATGCGAAAGAGTTTCAGAAGATACTGATGAACGTAGGTAAAACAGATAATTAAAGATTTTGCAACGATATGAGTGATGCCCCTCATACCGCTATAGGTTCTTGGTCAGGTTACATTTGATGACATCAATTTTTGGGGGCTGATTGAAACCATTCGTCATGAGTTCCATGATTATAACCTGTTTTTGTCTACGCACGAAGATAATTATGCAAGTCTTTTGAGATACAAATTTGCAAATCTTGGTATTCCTGCGAAGACCTACGATATGAAGAATCAACGATAGATCATAACTATGAAAATTTCAGTAATTATCCCGACATACAAGCCACAGGCGTATCTTTGGGAATGTTTGGATTCGCTGGTTGCGCAAACCTTCTCGAAGGAAGATTTTGAGATTATATTGGTGCTCAATGGTTGTACTGAGCCATGGAAGAGCCAGATACAGGAATATATCTACTCCAAGATGAAAGGTATGAATGTGAAGTTCATTCATACCGAGCAAGGTGGCGTGAGCAATGCTAGAAACATGGGGCTTGATGCGGCTGAGGGGGAGTATATTGCATTCATTGACGACGATGACTATGTGTCTTCGCGCTACCTTGAACTTTTGTTTGAAAAGACGTCGGATGATACCATCCCTCTTTGCTACCCGCTGTCGTTTGTGGATGGCGATGATAAATATGAGCCATATTATATTACATCACATTATCACGATACCCCAGGGAAATTGGATTTCATAAAGGCCAGAAGATTTTTCGCAGGTCCTGTATATAAGTTGATAAGTAAGCACGTTATCGGGCAACGACGCTTTAATTCAAAATTTAGAAATGGAGAGGACTCTCTCTTTATGTTTCTTCTTTCCGATAGGTTCAAGTTCGTAGAATTTGCAGACAAAGAGGCTATTTATTATCGTCGGTTTAGGCGGAACTCTGCCACTACAGTTCGTAGAAGTCGTAAGCAGATTATTGCAAATGAACTGAAAAGAGATTGGGTGGTGACCAAGATATATTTTTCAAATCCATTCAGATATAGACTGAAGTTTTACATTACGAATCTTTTAGGCTCAATGCACACAATGATTGCGCCAATAAAGAATGTGTAAAGTGTTTACTCAAATTCTTTGATCATGAGCAAAATATTCATACGTGGGGGGGGGTATTTTGGCCACCCTCTACCACTGGACGCATCCCCATGTGCCGGAAGAGAAGATACCGTATTGGTTCAAACGGTCCATCGTCGGTGAGTTATGGCACCTGATTAGGAAAGGGATATGTCAGAACATCGCGCCAAACTGTGTGCTGACGCCGGTGCGGATTGGACTTTACAGGCTGTGCGGATTCAAGATTGGCAAGGGGTGCTTCATCGGCATGAAGTGCTACCTTGACGCCTTGTGCGTGGACAAGATTGTGATCGGCAACCATGTAACGATAAGTTATGGCGTCTATTTCGCCTGTCATGGCAGGAAGCAGGGGCACAACCGCATCGTCATCAAGGACGGGGCGTACATCGGTATGAGGGCAAACATTACTGCGCGCCACGACTTGGAGATAGGCGCGGACGCTGTGGTGGGCGCGGGCACCCTGGTGAACAAGAGCGTCCCTGACGGCGCGACTTGTGTGGGCGTGCCCGGACGATTGATAACTTGTTGTCCGCCATGTGAGGTTGAGGGATGATTTTCCGCCACACTTCAGTCCGCTGAGAGACGTGTCTTATTGAGATGATTTTCGGCATAGTACATTGACCTTTGACTGGAGAGCATTAGCATCTATTATTGACGAGACAAATGACGAAAAGTCTGTTCTTTGACCTTATCCGTGTGGCGATAGGGCGGCAGGAGCGGATGTCCTGCGCGCCGTCGCGGGACGACTGGGAGGCGCTGTTTGCCATGGCCGAAAAGCAGGCGCTGATGGGCGTGTGCTTTGCCGGCGTGTGCAGGCTGCTCAGGCTGGGCGCCGACGTGCCCACGGACGTCTATATGAAGTGGCTCGCCGTGGCCGCGAACATTCAGCAGCGCAACGAACTGCTGAACCGCGGGTGCGTCAAAGTGCAGCAACTGCTGGCCGAGGAGGGTATGACGTCGTCCATCCTCAAAGGGCAGGGCGTGGCGTGCCTCTATCCCGAACCTTTGCGGCTATTGCGCCAGAGCGGCGACATCGACGTTTATGTGCCGTGCGGCATGACGAAGGCCATGGCCTATGCGCAGCGCAAATATGGCAAGGTGGACTACGACTACATCAATGCGCACGTCCCCATGCTGCGGGGCGTGGAGGTAGAGCTCCACTGGCGCGTGCAGGCCATGAGCAACCTGTTCCGCAACCGCCGGCTGCAACGGTGGCTGGAACGCGAGGAGACGAAGAGGGCCATTATGGGCGGCAAGGCTACGTTGCCCAACGGTCAGGTCATCGCCGTACCCACCGATGCCTTCAATGCGTTTTACATGATGCTGCACGCCTATAATCATGAGTTCTCCAGCGGACTGGGTCTGCGTCAACTGATGGACTACTATTTCCTGTTGGTCCACCGTGACGCCCGCCTCGACGCCGAGGTCAACGCCTTGTTCAAAGCGTTTGGTATGCAGCGGTTTGCCCGGGGCGTGATGTGGATTATGCAGGAAGTGTTTGGGCTGGAGCGTGAGCGCCTGTTGTGTGAGCCCGACGAGAAGGAGGGACGATTTGTTCTCGGCGAGGTGATGATGGGCGGCAATTTTGGCCACCACGACGAGCGGATAAAGACGGTGGGGCGCGGCAAGTGGCAGTCGATATTCGCCAGTTTGCAGCACGCCACCCACGTACTGAGCCGTCACCCATCCGAGGCCCTATGGATGCCCGTGTGGATGGTGTACCATTTTATTTGGAAAAGGATTTGACGCCCTTTCCCCTCGTGGAAAAACCTGTTTTCGCGGTTTGAAAAGATTTGGGGGAGTATCGGAATTATTCCCAAGGGCTGTGAATACGATTCCCAAGGCAGCTGTGTTTTTTGTTCGCGTCTCGGCAGTGCGCATAGGCACGGCTGTCTATTATGAAGGGCAAAAGATTTTGGGGAATAGCAATTTGAAATAAGGATAAGTAGTAATCATATTAATTACAAATCAGATGATAAACGTTGGAATTATTGGATGTGGCTTCGTTGGCGGAGCCCTGAAGGATTGGTTGGAACACAACAATCCGGAGTGCAAACTGTTCATCAGCGACCCCGCAAAGGGGTATAACGATGATATGTCTCAAATCGACATTGCCTTCCTGCAAATCCATGTGCCGACAGAAGATGACGGCACGCAGGATTTGACGCTCATGAAGGAGCTGATAACGAACCTTCCCGATGTGCCCGTGTTCGTTCGGACGACCATCCTGCCGGGCACAAGCGATTGGCTTTCGCGTGAAACAGGCCATAAGGTACACTACATGCCGGAGTTTCTTACTGAGCGCACGCATATTGAGGACTTCAAGAAGCAGACGATGGTGTTCACCGGCGCTCACGAACTGCTGACCAATATCTTCGTAGGCAAGAAGTTCACCGTGATGAGCCCGTTAGAGGCTGAACTGACCAAGTATATGCACAACGTGTTTGGCGCATATAAGGTGACCTATTTCAATGCCTGCCGTGAGTATTGCGAGCAGATGGGCGGTGACTGGCGGAAGGTGCACACAGGCATGCTGCTATCGGGCTACATCAATGACACACATACCTACGTTCCCGGTCCGGACGGTAAGTTTGGCTATGGCGGCAAGTGCTTCCCCAAGGATGTGAACGCCTTTGCCAAAATGACGAAGGGCACGCCGCTCGGCACCCTGCTTGAGCACCTGCACGAGTTGAACGTCCATTTCCGTGGTTTCGAAGAGCACATTTAGTGATGTTATAACCGGTAAGCACGTGCACAGGTGGAGCAACGGCTTATGGTTCGATACCATCACGTGCTTCAGTCAAAAAACGAAAAGGTATGTTGTCAGTAATTGTTCCGATTTATAACGAAGAGAAATACATTGCCAAGTGCATAGATTCCATCTTGGAGCAGGATTATCCCAAAGATGATATGGAGCTGCTCCTCTGCGATGGAATGAGCAAGGACCGCACCCGCGAAATCATAGCAGAGTACCAGAAGAAGTACCCCTGGATTCAGCTGTTGGACAATCCCGACCGCATTGCCCCCTGTGCTATGAACGTGGGGATAAAGGCTTCGAAGGGCGATGTGATTATGCGATTGGATGCGCATGTATGCTATCCAACAAACTATTTTTCAATGCTTGTTAGAAAATTGAACGAACTACATGGGGCAGAGAATGTCGGTGCGGTGTGCAATACACTTCCCGTAAATGATACGCTCACGGCTCAGAGCATTGCAGCAGTGCTGAGCAGTAGTTTCGGTATGGGAAACTCACATTTTCGTGTTGGTGCAGACAAAGAGATGGAAGTTGATACAGTGCCTTTTGGGTGCTTCCACAGGAGTGTTTTTGATAAAGTCGGTCTTTACGATGAAGAACTGGTGCGAAACCAAGACGACGAGCTGAATGCACGTATTATAAAAGCAGGAGGCAAGATATATTTGATTCCCCAACTTGTTTGTGAGTACTATGCACGAGATACGGCGAAGAAAGTATATAAGATGTTTTATCAATATGGTGTGTTCAAGCCGCTGGTAAACAAGAAACTAGGTAGTCCGGCTACAGTACGTCAGTTCTTCCCATTGTTTTTCGTGATGGGGTTACTGACTGGACCAATAGTGTCTTTGTTCCTGCCTGTATTATGGTGGATATATCTTGCTGTAATCCTGCTGTGGCTATTGTGTGCAACCTATTTCTCTCTTAAAGATTCAAAAAGTCCTAGGCGCATTCTGATGCAGAATTGGATTTATTTTGTTGTCCATTTTGGATATGGTTGGGGATATATTGTAGGCATATATAAACTATTGTTCCACCGTCCATTTGTTGCCCAGGTAAATAGATAAGGTCTCACCCCGCAAACCCATCCGTCAGGAACATACGCAGATGGAGGTGCGTAATGCCGTCATGATTGGCAGAGCGCAGCATGGGGGTGGCGGAGATAGGCGTCGCTGATGGCCTGCAAGGCGCCAAACTCGCGATTGGACGTGGCGTCGCTGTTGATGATCCATGCCACCTGAACATAGATGCGCTGATTGGGACGGGTGCATACGAAGTCGATTTCTCCTGCACGCAACTGTCCGACGGTGACGGTATAGCCAAAGTGCAGAAGGTGGTGGTAAACAACGTTCTCGATGACTTTCTCGATGTCCGTCTGATGCTCGCCGCCAACATTGTAATTGCGCAGGCCGACATCGCCAAAATAGGTCTTTCCCGTAGATTCCAGCAGTTTTTTGCCATGAATGTCGTAGCGGCCCACGGCGCTGGTGAGGAACGCCTCGTTGAAGAAGGACATGTAGTTGAGGACCACATTGGTGGAGACGTCAAGGCCCCGCGACTTCATGTACTTGGCAATGCTGCTTGTGGAGTTGATTTTGCCTGTGGTGTCGGCTATGAAACTGATGAAAATACAGCACGATGAGGTTTTGTTGCGTATGGACAACAAAATTGGACAGCGCCGGCGGGCTTTCTACCCGTCGATGTGTCTTAAAGATTCATTCATCTTTTTCCCATAGGCTTCGCCACGGCTGACGATATACCTGAAAAAGACTGTATCTTCAACGATTTCTATGTGAAAAGTGAAGAACGCCCTGTAGTCGCCAATTCGAATGCGGTAAACGTTTCGATAACCGACAAGTTTCTTGCAGTCGGTGATGTCTTTGATATTTTCAGCGTTTCTGACTTCCTTAATAACGTCACGGACGGCCTCAAGCATCTTGCCGGAAAACTTTCTTACGGACTTTTCGAAGTCCTTTGAGAAATCTATATTCATACGCCAAGCCACTTCTCAAAGTCGGCCTTTTCTTGCTGATTGAGCTTAACATTGCCTTCGGGGCGCTCCTTGCAGAGTTTGGTGTAAAGTCTTGAGTCCTCATAACTTTTTGCAATGTCAGAAAGGAGGTGCTCAATAAAGTTTTTGAGATTAGTGCCTTCCTCAGTAGCCATGATGGAAAGCATGTTGAAGGTAGCGTCATCAAGATTGATAATCTTTCGTTTGGATGGTGATAGTGTCGTAGTCTTCATAGATTCAATGCATTAATTTCAAGAGCAAAGATATACGGTATCTCTGATATATACAAGTTTTGTGGGAATAATTTGAAGAGTAAAGTAAAGAGAATTAGATAGCTATGAAACGATTGTTTGACATTGTGGCGAGCGGCTGCGGGCTGCTTGTGTTGAGTCCGGTGCTGCTCGTCGTGGCGATATGGATTAAGTTGGATTCACGCGGACCTGTGTTTTACCGGCAGGTGCGTGTGGGGTATAAGAACAAGGACTTTCGCATCTTCAAGTTTCGGTCGATGAGAGTTGGGGCAGACAAGGGAAGCCTCGTGACCATCGGCGGGCGCGACCCGCGTATCACCCGCTCGGGCTATTTCATCCGCAAGTATAAACTGGATGAACTGCCGCAACTGATCAATGTGTTCGTCGGGGATATGAGTCTTGTGGGCCCTCGTCCGGAGGTGAGACATTACGTCGATTACTGGACCGCTGAGCAGATGCACGTGCTGGATGTGCGTCCGGGGATAACGGACCCCGCCAGCATCAAGTTTCGCAACGAGAACGAACTGATGGGGCAGGCCGAAGACCCCGAGGCGTACTATATCCACGTCATCATGCAGGAGAAGATAAAGCTCTATCTGGAGTATGTGGAGAACGTCAGCCTTTGGTATGATGTGAAGTTGATATTCAAGACGTTCAAGGTGATTGTGACCGAGCGGTGAGGGGGTGGCCATTGCCCCAATGGTTGGGGCGTAGAAGGGGAGCCATGTGATGTGGATGCAACGATAAGAATAGGTGTCGCGCTGCGCGCGACGGAGGTGCTGAGAGCCACGTCAATGGACATGGCACTACTAACAGAGCCGCGCCTTACGTGGTTTGGCGTAAGATGATAAGAATGAGCGAACTATAATCTTCGCTTTGTGTTTTTGTGGCATTTCGCTGGTGATTTTTGTGGTATTTCGCTGGTGATTTTTGTGATAGCCTGAGACAAATTCTGAGAACAACAACAATCGAGTAACAACTGATAACAACCTTACAGTATGAACATGAAACTGAGAAACATTCCTTTCTCTCCGCCCGATATGACGGAGGCAGAGGCTATTGAAGTGAAGGACGCCATCCTCTCCGGGTGGATTACCACCGGTCCGAAGACCAAGGAGTTTGAGCGGCTCATTGCCTTGTGCTGTCAGACGAAGAAGGCCGTGGCGCTCAACTCGGCCACGGCAGCCATGGAACTGACCCTGCGCGTGCTGGGCGTGGGCCCCGGCGACGAGGTCATCGTGCCCGCCTATACCTATACGGCGACGGCCAGCGTGGTACACCATGTGGGCGCCAAGATTGTGATGGTGGATGTGGCCCCCGATACCTTCGAGATAGACTATGACCGCATTGCCGACGCCATCACAGAGAGGACAAAGGTGGTAATGCCCGTCGATCTCGGCGGCGTGATGTGCGACTACGACCGCGTGTTTGCCGCTGTGGAAAGCAAGCGTGATCTTTTCCGCCCGGCCAACGACCTGCAGCGGGCCTTCGGACGCGTCGTGGTGCTGGCTGACGCCGCCCATGCCTTCGGCGCCAGGTGGCACGACAAGATGTGCGGCGAGGTGGCCGACTTTACCTCCTTCTCCTTCCATGCCGTGAAGAACCTGACCACGGCCGAAGGCGGTGCCATCACCTGGCGCCCCATCGAGGGTGTGGACGACGAGTGGCTGTATAAGCAGTATCAGCTCCTGTCGCTTCACGGACAAAACAAGGATGCGCTGGCCAAGACGCAGCTCGGCGCATGGGAATATGACATCGTGGCCCCCGACTTCAAGTGCAACATGACGGACATTGCCGCGGCCATCGGTCTGGTGCAGCTGCGCCGGTATGCAGAGATTCTGAAGCGCCGTCGCGACATCGTGGAACGCTATGACGAGGCCCTGAAGGGCTACCACGTGCAGACGCTCAATCACTATGGCGCCGACCACCAGTCGAGCGGCCACCTGTACTTGGTGCGCCTGTTGGGCAAGGGCTTGGAATACCGCAACGACGTTATCCGCCAAATGGCCGAGCGCGGCATAGCCTGCAATGTGCACTACAAACCGCTGCCCATGATGACGGCCTACAAGAACCTTGGCTTCGACATCAAGGACTACCCCAACGCCTACCGCCAGTTTGAGAACGAGGTCACGCTGCCCCTCCATACCTGCCTGACGGACGAAGACGTGGCGTACGTCATCCGCAATTTTGTGGACATCATCTCATGCTGACAAGCCAATCACGAGTGATACAACTGGCCAAAGGGATATGGGCATTCTGCTCATATCTCTTTTGGCCTCAAAAGAAGGATTCTCAATTCTGATAACCATCATGCAGCAGCCCATCCGGGACGTGCTCGACGTGCGTGGCGCCTTGCGGTGCGTGCGCTTTGTCTCCGGCGAGGTCGGCGTGGTCGGCCCGCAGGGGACGGTCGTGCTCGTGGTAGGGGCGTTTCAGCAGTTGGCGTTCGCTGAGCACGGATTTCTGAAGGCCCGCAACCGCATGGGCGGCGAGGGTGGGGCGGACAGTGTGCACGGGCGGCACTGCGTTGGCGATGAACGTGGCGATGAACGCGCTGAGGACGCCGGCGATGCCGACGAGAGGGTGCTCTTCATCGACATGAAAAACGGCGCGCTGTATGCCCGGATGCCCGAACTGGTACGCTTCGGCGACTTCGAGGTGGCCAGCATCGGCGGCTATCTGTGCACGCGGACCAAGACGCTGTATGAGGTGCAGGCCATCCCCGCCGAGGCGTGGCACGGCAAGGGCGGGGCGTATCTGTCGCTGCCCTTCCGCGGCGAACCCGACGAGGGAATAAGGCGGCGGATGATATGGACGCCGGGGCGCTATCAGGTGTGCCTGCTCTGCGGTGACGAGAGCGGGGTATATTGGAAGATGCAGGTGTTTGACGACCATTCGCTGCTGGTGATGGACGATGCGGGAAACTACTTCCACGTCAAGAAGAACACGCGGGCACGACGGGTGGTCATGGCGCATCTGGGACAGGTGAACAACGAAGCCGACAGGGCGATGATGGCCCATGCCGTACGCGAGATAGAAGAGCGCGTGGCCGACCGCCAGAGGCGAGAGGCCACGAAAGCGCAGCGCGAAGCCACGAAGGAGCGGGAGCGGCAGATGGCGATGCTCGTCACGGCGGAGCCGTTCAGCATCGGCAACAAATGGGGACTGCGCAGCAAAGGGCGCATTGTGGTGCCGCCGATCTACCGGCGGGTGCGGCGGCCCGTGGGGCGCTACTGCGCCATCGAGACCTGCCCCGGGATATGGGGCGTGATGGCCGTGGATGGCAGGGTAGAGGTGGAGGCCCGCTATGAGGACGTGGTGGTGCATACGGACGGTACGGTGGATCTGACGGTGAGGCCGGGGAAGGTCATCACGAAGAAACTGCCGTAGTGGGAGATGGGGTAGCGCGGCGTTCCAGGCAGTGACCTGCCTGGCACAGGGGCTCGTGGCACAGGGCGGCTCGTGATACAGGGGCTCGTGGCACAGGGGGGCGGCTCGTGGCACGGGGGCTTGTGGCTGTCGTGCAGCACGGTGTGCAATCGCGGCGTTCACAATCGTTAACATCGAGAATGGCCACGAAATCTACGCGGCGGCCGGCGGCCGAAAATAACGCCGGTATGGCGCGTTGGTTTTTGACAGTATGTTGCGGATTCGTGGGGGTTATTCTATTTCTTTAGTTAATTCTACTAAAATATCGCCCCTCCGGCCGCAAATTACGCCCTCTTCAAGCCGCCGAAGAGTGAGCGTTTTCGACGTCCCTGTTTGGGCGACAGGATTTTCTGTCGCCCAAACAGGGATTTTTCTCGCCCAAACGGTGCGGCCGCCATGCGTTTTGCACCGTCCGGAGCGCCTTTTCGTTTCCAGATGTAAGGCCGGGGCCGTTCGCGTTGTTAGTCAAAAAATTCACGTTTTGGGCAGCGTGTGCAATAATTTCTGTAAGGATGAACAAGTTGAGAGACTATCAGACGGAGATATGCCGGAAGGTCAATGCGGCTTTCGGGACGCACCGCAGCGTCATGCTGCAGATGCCGACGGGTACGGGGAAGACCGTCGTGCTGGCCTCGCTGGTGCGGCAATATCTCGGTCTTGACCCGGATGCTGACGACGGGGCTGACGCCGGTCGACCAGACGCCGCATGCGGTGCGTCAGAAGCGGTGCACTGCCGCGTACTCATCGTGGCGCACCGCATCGAACTGGTCACGCAGACGCGGTCGCTGCTGCAGCGCTTCGGCATAGACAGCGGCATGATAGCCGACGGCAGATGGCCCGCGGCGCCTGAGCGGGTGATGGTGGCGTCCGTACAGACTTTGTCTAAAAAGCAGGGCTCGAACCTCGCCCCCTCGTTCGTCGTCATTGACGAGGCCCACCATGCGCCGGCACAGACGTATAAGAGGCTGTGGACGGCATGGCCGGAGGCGAAGTTCCTCGGACTGACGGCTACGCCCTATCGCATGAGCGGCGAGGGGTTTACAGACCTCTTTGAGGTGATGGTGGACTCGTGGAGCATCAGGCAGTTTATATCCGCCGGATGGCTTTCCCCCTACGACTACTACTCCATCCGCCCCGACAGCGAGGACCAACGCGTCATCGACTCCCTCAGAAAACGTGGCGCTGACGGCGACTTCCAGATGAAGGAACTGAGGGAAAAACTGGACGTGCGGCCAAGCATCGAGCGACTGTATGAGGCTTTTGCGCAGTATGCCGCAGACAAGAAGGGCATCGTCTATGCCATCGATATTGCCCACGCCGAGCATATCGCCGCCTATTACCGTCAGCAGGGCGTCGGGGCCGTGGCCATCAGTTCGCAGACCCCATCGCAGGAACGCCAACGGCTGCTGGCGCTGTTCAAGGACAACCTCGGCCGGGATGGCCACGACAAGGCGGACGGCGGTGCCCACTTCGGTGCCATTCAGATAATGGTGAGCGTGGACCTCTTTTCTGAAGGCTTCGACTGCCCCGACGTGGAGTTTATCCAGTTGGCACGGCCCACGCTGTCGTTGGCGAAATACCTGCAGATGGTAGGCCGCGGGCTGCGCCCCGGGAAGGACAAGCGATGCTGCACGATGATAGACAACGTCGGATTGTACCGCACCTTCGGTCTGCCGTCGGTGGAGAGAGATTGGGACAGTCTCTTCCATGGCACGAATCCGGACATCGGCCGTGACTGTGATCGGAACGAGCAGTTCCTCTGGTTAGGCTGCGGCGACCTGCGTGAGGACGGCGATGGGGACGTCGTCAAGATAGCGTCGCACGAAGACATGCAGATGCAGGGTGCCGCCGCGAGCCGGACAGGCTTTGTGCGCAGACAGAAGGGTAGGGCGTGGGTTTGGGAGGACCTGGTGAGCGGTGTGACGTTCGACCGCCATCCCCGCGTGGTCAACTACCGCGGCATCGAACTGGCCACCGCCGATGGCGATACCTTCTATCCCCGCGTCCGCTCCCGATGGATAGACGCCAAGCACGGCATTAACCGCAAGGCTTTGGAAACGCAGGTAGGGGAGGGGATAGGCTGGATGAAGCGTTACATCTCCTTGGCCAAGCCCGACAGGGTGTTGCGGCTGCTGTCCGTCCGCCCCAACCATGCGCGGATATATACGGACGAGCAAGGGGGCGTCTTCCTCCGGCAAGACCCCGACCACGCCCCCGTCAGCGAGGCGGAAGCCGGCGGCATCGAGGCGTTCATGGCGCGGTGCGACAGTCGGCAGCGGGCATGGGCAGAGGCGAGGAAGACCATCGGCAGACAGGCATTGACGTATGACGCGCAGACGCAGTGGTGGCAACTGCCCGCAGGCAGCGTGAAGACGCTCGATGACGACCGGCACGGCGCGGCGATATACCGTATTATATATAGCGAGCAGGGCGAGCGCCGGGCGTTCTGGCTCGATGCTACCTCCGGCATGACCTACCGCCACCGTCCCGTGATACGCCGGCGCGGTTTTGTGGACTTGCTCTTCGACGGCGCGACGGTCTATGTGCTCAACATCCGCGAGGAACGCTACATCCCCTACCGCAACTGGGAGATACGGGCCGACGAACGTATATGCACCATCGGCAACAAACTCTATTTCAGTGAGGAAAAAGACGCCGGCAGTTATCGGATAAAGCGGCGCAGCGACGACTTCCGCATGTTCGTCGTAGAGGAAAGACGTCCTCGTACCACCCTTGACCGGGCGGACCGCCATGCGTTGATGATTATTAACAAGGCCGGTCAGGAGGTGGAGGTGAAGAGGGTGTGAGAATGGGTTATGTCATAGAAGTGCGGCACCTCGTCGCACCGACAGCCCTATCCCCAACGCTGATTATAGGAACGAACACAAAAAAACCTGCGGAGGTTATCCACAGGTTCCAATTCTCTCTGTTCGTAGAATAGAGAATAGCGTGAAGGCTCAGCCTTCGTTCGGGGCTATTTCTATTAGGCAGCTACGCTGTCAGCAGCAGCGCTGTCAGCAACTACGCTGTCGGCGCAAACGCTGTCGCTTTCTACGCTGTCAGCAACTACGCTGTCGGTAGCAACGCTATCAACGGCCTCAGCAGCCTTGTTAGAACCACCGCAAGAAGCGAACGATACAGCAGCCATAGCTACGAACATGAAAACCAACTTTTTCATTGTCTTTTGAAATTTTTAGAGTTAAACGTTTAATTGCTTTCTTAAAACGCTGCAAAGGTACGGACTTCCCCAGACCCTACAAGTCATCCCCGCCTTTTTTTTCGATTTTATAGAGTTTTTTAAGATTCGTTAAGATTACCTCGTGCAATCGTGAAGCAGACTTTGCAATATCCATCTGTTGGGCGGCGCACTATGGTTTTTTGGCAGTTAGTGATTTTCACGTGAGGGGAATGTCGTACCTTTGCACAGCCGCACGGCAGGGCACCCCGCCTGCGCTGTGCGCCCCCCCCCACCTCCAACGTACCTATATATATATTATATATGAGTGACACCATCCAACCGCTACACCTGAAGGCAGCCTTCGCCACCCTCGGCTGCAAACTCAACTTTGCCGAGACGTCATCGCTGCGCGACACGCTGGCGCGCGAGGGTATACGCCCCGCCGAGAAGGGCGAGCGCGCCGACGTCTGCATTGTCAACACCTGTTCGGTGACGGAAGTGGCCGACCACAAGTGCCGGCAGGCCCTGCACCGCATGCTGCGCGAGCACCCCGGGGCTTTCACCGTGGTGATGGGATGCTACGCCCAGCTCAAGCCGCAGGAGATTGCCGCCTTCGACGGCGTCGATCTGGTGGTGGGCATGGAGCACAAGGGCGAGGTGGCCCGTCTGGTGCGCGAAGGTCTGGCCCGCAAGGCACAGATGGCGCCCGGCGAAGCCTGTCACGAGGCGCTGGCGGTGCCCACACGCGACATCCGCTCGTTCGTGCCCTCCTGCTCGTGCGGCGACCGCACGCGCTATTTCCTGAAAGTGCAGGACGGTTGCAACTACTACTGCACCTACTGCACCATCCCCATAGCCCGCGGCCGCTCGCGCAACGCCCCCATCGCCGACCTCGTGGCGCAGGCCGAGGACGTAGCGGCAAAAGGCGGGAAAGAAATCGTCATCACGGGTGTCAACATCGGCGACTTCGGGCGCTCAACGGACGAAAGCTTCGCCGACCTTGTCGCGGCGCTCGATGGCGTCAGCGGCATCATGCGCTACCGCATATCCAGCATCGAGCCCAACCTGCTCACCGACGACATCATCCGCTTCTGCGCCACGTCGCGCGCCTTCATGCCCCACTTCCACATCCCCCTGCAGAGCGGCAGCGACGAGGTGCTGCGCCTGATGCACCGGCGCTACGACACCGCCCTCTTCGCGCAGAAGATACGCACCGTGCTGCAGGCCATGCCCGACACCTTCATCGGCGTGGACGTCATCGTGGGCACACGCGGCGAGACGGACGAATGCTTCGAAGAGACTTACCGCTTTATCGAGAGGCTGGACATCGCCCAGCTGCATGTCTTCACCTACTCCGAACGTCCCGGCACCAAAGCGCTCGACATTCCCCACAGCGTGGATGCCGCTACCAAGCACGCGCGCAGTCAGCGCCTGCTGGCACTGAGCGAGGTGAAGCGCCGCGCCTTCTACGCCCGCCACATCGGCACCGAGCGCCCCGTGCTGTGGGAAAGCCGCCGCGCCGACGGTACGATGTCGGGATTTACGGACAACTACATCCGCGTCCGCCTGGCACCCACGTCGGCCATCCCCACCGAAAACACGCTGACGGCAGTCCGCTTGGCCGACTTCACACCGGACGGCGAATGTCTGTGGGGCGAGGTCGTGGCGCCCCTTAATGCTTGATTGAGACATCCACACTGCAGGCCATACGGCCGATTGCACGCTAAAGAAAGAATATGGACAAGAAACGTATTGCCGTCGTCATTCTCAACTGGAACGGGGCCGACATGATGCGCCGCTACCTGCCTTTCGTCATCCGAAACTCGCAGAGTCTGGCCGACGTCATCGTGGCCGATAATGGCTCGACCGATGCCTCGTGCACCGTCGTGCGCGACGAGTTTCCCGAGGTGCGCCTCATCGCGCTGCCCGAGAACTACGGTTTTGCCGAAGGCTACAACCGCGCCTTGGCCGGCCTGGACTACGAGTTTTATCTCCTGCTCAACTCGGACATCGAGCCCGATGCCGACTGGCTCGCGCCGCTGCTCGCCTATATGGACCACCACCCTGAGGTGGCGGCCTGTCAGCCCAAACTGCTCAGCATGAGCGAGCGCCGGCGTTTTGAGTATGCCGGGGCAGCCGGCGGCTTCATGGACCGCTACGGCTACCCCTTCTGCCGCGGCCGCATATTCGACACCGTCGAGGAAGACCGGGGGCAGTACGACACGCCGGCCTACGTGCTTTGGGCCACCGGCGCCGCCCTGCTTATACGCCGCAGCGATTGGGAAAGTGCGGGCGGACTGGACGGCCGCTTCTTTGCCCATCAGGAGGAAATCGACCTGTGCTGGCGCCTGGGATGCCGCGGCCGCCGCGTGGCCTGCGTCCCCCAAAGCCGGGCATGGCATGTGGGCGGTGCGTCGCTGGCACAGGGCAATCCGCGCAAGACGTTCCTCAACTTCCGCAACAACCTGATGATGCTCTACAAGAACCTGCCCGACGGCGAACTGCGCCGCGTCATGCGCATCCGCTTCTGGCTGGACCTGCTGGCCCGCATCCAGTTTGCCGTCAAAGGCGACTGGGCCAATGCACGTGCCATCTCTCGCGCACGACGAGAGTTTAAGGCCATGCGGCCCACGCTGCGCGCCGACCGCGAGCGCAACCTGCAGGCGGCCACCACCGACCGCGCGCCGGGCCACACCACCTACGCCATCCTCGCCGCCTACCACCTGAAGGGCAAAAAGCGCTTCAGCCAACTCTGACTTTCTCGCCCCCCCCCTACGCCCAATCCTCACCATGGCCACGCTCTACCTCATCCCCACCACGCTGGGCGATACGCCGCACGACCGCGTGCTGCCCGCCTACAACGCCGGTATCATACGCCATCTGCACCACTTCATCGTAGAAGAGGTGCGTACGGCGCGTCGTTTCCTCAAAGCCGTCGATCGCAGCATCTGCATCGATGACCTCACCTTCTACCCCATGGGCAAACATGCCGACCCCGCCCGCTATAGCGCCTACCTCGAGGCGCTGCGTCAGGGGGAGGATATGGGTGTTATCAGCGAGGCCGGCTGTCCCGCCGTAGCCGACCCTGGCGCTGCCATCGTGGAGATTGCCCAGCGCGAGGGTTTGCACGTCGTGCCTCTGGTAGGACCCTCGAGCATCCTGCTGGCCGTCATGGCCTCGGGCTTCAACGGCCAAAGTTTCGCCTTTCACGGCTACCTGCCCATCGACGGCGCCGACCGCGCCAAGCGCCTCAAGCAACTCGAAGCCCGCTCGCACGCCGAAAACCAGACCCAGCTGTTCATCGAAACCCCCTACCGCAATGCCCGCCTCTTTGCCGACATCTGCGCCGCCTGTTCGCCGCGCACCCGCCTGTGTGTGGCCGCCGGCATCACCACCGAGGCAGAATGGATACGCACGCACACGATTGCCCGGTGGAAGCAGTGCGGCCTGCCCGACCTGGGCAAGACGCCCGCTATCTTCCTCATCTACGCCTGACGGCGACCTGTGCGGCCCGCTTCGGACGAAAGATTTCCGCGAAATTTCCGCGAAATTTCCGCAAAATTTCCGCAAACGTACCACCGGAAACTGCCGGAAGCTGCCGGAAGCTGCGGTGTCTTGTCCCAACAATTTCCCAATCCGTTTGGCCGATTGCCGAAATAGCCTTATCTTTGTACCCCGAAACATGGCTCCGTAGCTTAGCTGAATAGAGCGTCAGATTCCGGTTCTGAAGGTCCTGGGTTTGAATCCCAGCGGAGTCACCACAACGTAAAGCCCTCCGAGAGATAGTTGCAACTATCCTTCGGAGGGCTTTGTGTTGGTAAAGCGAAGCCTTCTGCTCCTGCCGCGGAGGATGTTATAGGCGGCGCCCTGACGGACGCCGAACAGGGGTTGCGGGCGAAGGTTGATGCCGGCGGCGACGTGGCAGAGGGTCGAGCAGATGGGAGGGACGGTACAGCGTCTGATGACGTGCTTCAGCGTTAGGAAACAAAAGAGGCGGGAGAACCATCGTTCTTCCGCCTCTGGGGAGGTACCCAGCAGATTCGAACTGCTGTACGCGGTTTTGCAGACCGCTACCTAGCCACTCGGTCAGGGTACCCTGTTTGCTTGTTTGCGAGTGCAAAGGTAGGATAAGTTTTTTAATTGGCCAAATTTTTCTGTTACTTTTTTTGTGGTGTCATGCACATAGCGCTTTGTACGCTTTGTACATACGCCACACATATTTATCTTGCTACTACAGAAATAGCCGCCGTTCGCATAAAAATTCGTACCTTTGCACGCCGAAGTGAAGCCGCCCTCCTACTTATCCATAGAGCGCCCACTACATGGTGCCCGCGCAGGCTTCGCCCCCGGCATTGCCTCAAGATGGGGTATGTCGAGCCGGGCAGAACAAGACAAACGCATTCAACACGATATGATTACAGTTTCCAATCTCGCCATCCAGTTTGGCAAGCGCATTCTCTATCAGGACGTCAACCTGAAGTTCACCAGTGGTAACATCTACGGCATCATCGGTGCCAACGGTGCCGGCAAATCGACCCTGCTCCGTGCCATCTCCGGCGAACTGGACCCCACGAAGGGCAAGATAGAGATGGGGCCCGGCGAGCGCCTCTCCGTCCTCAGTCAGGACCACTTCAAGTATGACGACCAGACCGTGCTCGACACCGTGCTCATGGGACACACCGTGATGTGGAGCGTGATGCAGGAACGCACCGCCCTCTATAGCAAGGCCGACTTCACCGACGAGGACGGCATCAAGGTGGCCGAACTGGAGGATAAGTTTGCCTCGCTCGGTGGCTACACCGCCGAAAACGATGCCGCCACGCTGCTCAGCGGTCTGGGCATCAAGGAAAACCTGCACGGCAAACTCATGGGCGAACTCTCCGGTAAGCAGAAGGTGCGCGTCATGCTGGCGCAGGCCCTCTTCGGCGAGCCCGACAACCTGCTGCTCGACGAGCCCACCAACGACCTCGACCTGGAAACCGTAGAGTGGCTTGAAGAATATCTGGGCAACTTCGAACATACCGTGCTCGTGGTCAGCCACGACCGCCACTTCCTCGATCAGGTGTGCACCCACACCGTCGATATCGACTTTGGCAAGGTGACCCTTTTCTCCGGCAACTACTCCTTCTGGTACGAGTCGTCGCAGCTCGCCCTGCGCCAGGCCCAGAACCAGCGTCAGAAAGCCGAGGAGAAGCGTAAGGAACTGGAAGAGTTTATCCGCCGCTTCTCCGCCAACGTGGCCAAGAGCAAACAGACTACCAGCCGAAAGAAGATGCTTGAGAAACTCAACGTGGAGGAGATCAAACCCTCGACGCGTAAATACCCCGGCATCATCTTCCAGATGGAGCGCGAGCCCGGCAACCAGATCTTGGAAGTCAGCGATCTCAAGGCTGTCACCGAAGATGGTACCGTGCTCTTCGACAACCTCAACTTCAACGTGGAGAAGGGCGAGAAGATTGTCTTCATCAGTCACGATCCCCGCGCCATGACCGCCCTCTTCGAGATTATCAACGGCAACGCCAAGCCCGCCGCCGGAACGTACAAATGGGGTGTCACCATCACCACGGCCTATCTGCCGCTGGACAATACCGCCTTCTTCAACACCGACTTCAACATGCTCGACTGGCTCAGCCAGTACGGTGAAGGCAACGAGGTCTATTTCAAAGCCTTCCTGGGCCGTATGCTCTTCAAGGACGAGGATATCCTGAAGAAAGTGTCCGTCCTCTCCGGTGGCGAGAAGATGCGCTGCATGATAGCCCGTATGCAGCTTACCGGCGCCAACTGCCTGATCCTCGATACCCCCACCAACCACCTGGACATGGAGAGCATTCAGGCCTTCAACAACAACCTCAAGCTCTATCGCGGCAACATCCTTTTCGCCAGCCACGACCACGAGTTTATCAATACCGTGGCCAACCGCGTCATCGAACTGACCCCCAACGGTACCATCGACAAACTGATGAACTACGAGGACTACATCCATGACGCCCACATCCACGAGCTGCGCATGAAGATGTACGGCGAGAATTAAGTACCATGTATGGCCGTGCAGGGTGAAAATGGGACTGCCAGTACGTCAGACCTGCCATTTGCATCCTGTCACTTTTGCCGTTGGCACACAATTTGCCTAATGCGCCGTTGAACGACTTGACCAAAAACAACCTAAGCAATGAACGAAAAAGACATAGACATGCAGGCTGCCGCCCCCGAGGCCGCCGAGACCCCCAACAATCAGGACGTACAAACCGAGGCCGCCGCACAGGAGGCTGACGCCACACAGGAAGAGGCCGGCGCACAAGAAGAGGCCGGCGTACAGGCTCCTGCCGAAAAGACCGACGCCGAAAAACTGGCCGAGGCCGAAGCCACCATCGCCGCGCTGCGCGACCAGATGCTGCGTCAGATGGCCGAGTTTGACAACTTCCGTAAACGCACCATCAAGGAGAAAGCCGAACTCATCCTCAGCGGTGGCAGCCGTGTGCTGGAAAGTCTGCTCCCCGTTATGGACGACCTGGAGCGCGCACAGGACAACATGGCCAAAGCCAGCGACGTCGAGACGCTGCGCGAAGGCGTGGACCTCATCATGCAGAAACTCATGAAGACCCTCGAGGCCAATGGACTGAAGAAAATGGACCCCCGGGGCGTAGCCTTCGACACCGACTTTCACGAAGCCATCGCCCTGACACCCGCCGCCGACGAGGCACAGAAAAACCACGTCATCGACTGCGTGCAGGCGGGCTATATGCTCAACGATAAGGTGCTGCGCCACGCCAAAGTGGTGGTGGCACAGTAATGGCAGACGGTGCATGCCGCCAGCCCACACGGCACCAACCGCCGGTTCGCCACCCGCAGTAGGGTGGGGCGCACGACGGCCTGCTGAGAGACAAACAGAAACGTACAGATAGTTATGGCAGAAGAAAAAGATTACTATAAGATACTCGGTGTGGACAAGAACGCCACGCCCGAGCAGATAAAGAGCGCCTACAAGAAGGTGGCCATCAAGTACCACCCCGACCGCAACCCCGGCGATAAGGAAGCCGAAGAGAAATTCAAGGAGGCGGCCGAAGCCTATGACGTGCTCAGCGATGCCGACAAGCGTGCCCGCTACGACCAGTTTGGCGCAGCCGGCGTCAATGGTGCAGGCGGATTCGGTGGATTCGGCGGCCAGGGCATGGATATCAACGACATTTTCAGCCATTTCGGCGACATCTTCGGCGATATGGGCTTCGGCGGCTTTGGCGGCTTCGGCGGCGGACGACGTCAGGGCGGTCGGCCCGTATATAAGGGCGGCGACCTGAAGATGAAAGTCAAACTGTCGTTGGCCGAGATTGCCACAGGCGTCACCAAGAAATTTAAGGTGCGCAAGGACGTGGTCTGCAACCACTGTCATGGCAGCGGCTGTGCCGACGGCCATCAGCCCGAGACCTGCCAGACCTGTCACGGCACGGGCTACGTCGTGCGCAACCAGCGCACTATGCTCGGCATGGTGCAGACCCAGCAGCCCTGTCCCACCTGCCAGGGCGAAGGCACCGTGGTCAAGGACAAGTGTACCCACTGCCACGGCGAGGGCATCGTCAAGGGCGAGGAAATCGTCGAGATAAAGATTCCCGCCGGCGTGTCAGAAGGCATGGTGGTCAACGTGCCCGGCAAGGGTAATGCCGGACGCCGCGGTGGCGTCAACGGCGACATCCAGGTCTTTATCGAAGAAGAACCCCATCCCGACTTCATCCGCGACGAGACCGACCTTATCTATAACCTGCTGCTCACCGTGCCCCAGGCCATCCTCGGCGACACCGTCGAGATACCCACCATCGACGGCCGTGCCCGCATCAAGATAGCCCCGGGTACACAGCCCGGCACCGCCCTGCGCCTGCGCGGCAAGGGACTGCCCGCCGTACAGGGCTACGGCTACGGCACGGGCGACATCGTGGTGAACATCAGCGTCTATATTCCCGAGAATATCTCGGCAGAAGAGCGCAAGGCCGTAGAGAAACTGCGCGATGGCAAGAGTATGGAGCCCACCACGTCCATCAAGGAGAAAATCTTCAAGAAATTCAGAAACTACTTCAGTTGACCCACTGAGGCATACAGGCGGACAACAGGCCGATGACGGCCGCCCATCGTGGCGGTCCACTTCAGCCGGTTGTCCGCTTGCTTTTCCCCTTCTTTCTATACCGCCCTTTCGCATCCTCCTGCCACCATCCCCTTCTCCTCTTTACCCTTCTCTTTTCTCCTCTTCCTCATCCCCCATGACCTACGAAGAAACCGTTGCCTATCTCTATGCCAGTGCGCCGCTCTTTCAGCAAGTGGGCGGCGCAGCCTATAAAGAGGGACTCTCTACCACGCATCTGCTGGATGCCCATTTCCATCACCCCCATCGCCAATATACCACCATCCACGTGGCCGGCACCAACGGCAAAGGCTCATGTGCCCACACGCTGGCCGCCATGTGTCAGGCCGCCGGTCTGCGCACGGGCCTATATACTTCGCCGCACCTTGTCGATTTTCGCGAACGCATCCGTGTGAACGGGCAGATGATACCCCGCGAGGCCGTCGTCCGCTTCGTTGAGGACGAGCGCGCCTTCTTCGAGCCCCTCCATCCCTCGTTCTTCGAACTGACCACGGCCCTTGCCCTGCGCTATTTCGCCGAGGAGCAAGTCGATGTGGCCGTCGTCGAAGTGGGACTTGGCGGCCGCCTCGACTGCACCAACATCATCACGCCCGCCCTGAGCATCATTACCAACATCAGTCTGGACCATACCCAGTTTTTGGGCCATACCCTCGCGGCCATCGCCGGCGAGAAGGCCGGCATCATCAAGGCAGGTGTGCCCGTCGTGGTGGGCGAGGCTCTTGACGCCACGCGCCCTGTCTTTGCAAGTCGCGCCGCCGAGGTCGGTGCCCCCATCACTTTCGCTGAAGATTGCCTCGAGGTGCCGGGTTCGCACATTGGCGAGGACGGCCTGCACCACTATGATACCTGCCACTTCGGTCCGCTTGTGGGGCAACTGACCGGCGACTGCCAGACGCATAACGCCAATACCATCCTCACTGCCGCCCGTCTGCTCTCCGCGCAGGGGCTGTTGCCAAAGGACGAGGCACTGCGGCAAGTGGTGCGACAGGCCTTCCGCCACGTCTGCGATATGACCGGTCTGATGGGCCGCTGGCAGGTGGTGAGCCATCGTCCCCTCGTGGTCTGCGATACGGGGCATAACATCGGCGGCTGGCAGTATCTGGGCCGGCGTATGGGCAGTGGCGAGTGGCCGCAGGTGCACATCGTTTTCGGCATGATGGCCGACAAAGACGTGGACCATGTGCTCGCACTGATGCCCCCGACGGCCCGCTACTACTTTACGCAGGCCAGCGTGCGACGCTCTATGGACGCGGCGACATTACAGGGCTACGCACAGGGTCATGGCCTCATTGGCGACACTTTCGCCGCCGTGCCCGACGCTGTGGCCGCCGCCTTGGCCCAGGCCGCACCGGATGACCTCGTCTTCATCGGCGGCAGTACCTTCGTCGTGGCCGACTATCTCGCCGCATGTCAAGGATAGCCCTGTACTTCGGAGGCCGTTAAGGGCCGCCGTGCCTGACATGAATAGCCTTTCGTGGCAGAATAATATGCGAAAGAGAGAAAGGGTGTTGCAAAACATACTTTTCTCTCTTTGTCGTTTGAGGGGAAATGGCTAATTTGCGCTGGTTTTTTATGGGACGCCCCTGTGCGCCCTTTACGAAAGACACACTCACACATCCCACAACCTGGCAACGGCGCACGCCGGCGCAGCCCTTGCATCCCGAAGGTGCGACATCGGTGCAGACGTTGCATAAATCTAATAGCGACATGAAAGTGTACGATTCTCACGAGATTAAAAACATTGCCCTCCTTGGTAACGATGGCTCAGGTAAGACCACCCTCACGGAAGCCCTGCTTTTTGAGAGTGGTCTGATTAAAAGACGCGGCCGCATCACGGCCAAAAACACCGTTTCCGACTATTTCCCCGTTGAGCAAGACTACGGCTACTCCGTCTTCTCTACCGTCTTCCACGTGGAATGGAAAGGCAAGAAACTCAATATCATCGACTGCCCGGGCTCGGACGACTTTGTCGGAGCTGCCATGACGGCCCTCAATGTGACAGACACCGCCGTCCTCCTTATCAACGGACAGTTTGGCCCCGAGGTGGGCACGCAGAACCACTTCCGCTATACCGAAAAACTGGGCAAGCCCGTCATCTTCCTCGTTAACCAGCTCGACGATGAGAAGTGCGACTATGACGCCATCGTGGACGAACTCATGTCCATCTACGGCAGCAAGGTTGTGCCCGTACAATATCCCGTCAAGACCGGTCCCGACTTCAACTCGCTCATCGACGTCATCCTCATGAAGAAGCTCACCTGGGGTCCCGACGGCGGCGAGCCCACCATCGAGGACATACCTGCCGACGAGATGGATAAGGCCGTGGCCATGCACAAGGCGCTGGTAGAAGCCGCCGCAGAGAACGACGAAGGCCTGATGGAAAAATTCTTCGAGACCGAGCAGCTCACCGAAGACGAGATGCGCGAAGGCATCCGCAAGGGTTTGGTGACGCGCTCCATCTTCCCCGTCTTCTGCGTATGTGCCTATAAGAATATGGGCGTAGGCCGACTGATGGAGTTCCTCGGCAACGTCGTGCCCTTCGTAGACGAGATGCCCGCCGTACACAACACGCGCGGCGTTGAGGTTAAGCCCGACCCCGCAGGTCCGACCTCCATCTACTTCTTCAAGACCGGCGTAGAGCCGCACATCGGCGAGGTGCAGTACTTTAAGGTGATGAGCGGTGTGCTCAAGGAAGGTGACGACCTGACCAATGCCGACCGAGGCTCGAAGGAGCGCATGGCCCAGATTTTTGTCTGCGCCGGTGCCAACCGCGAGAAGGTAGAGAAGATGGTGGCCGGCGATATTGGCTGCACCGTCAAGCTCAAGGACGTCCGCACGGGCAATACCCTCAACGGTAAGGACTGTGAGAACCGTTTCAACTTTATCAAATACCCCAACTCCAAATACACGCGTGCCATCAAGGCGGTCAACGAGGCCGATACCGAGAAGATGATGTCTGCCCTCAACCGCATGCGCCAGGAAGACCCCACGTGGGATGTGGAGCAGTCGAAGGAGTTGCGCCAGATTCTGGTGCACGGTCAGGGTGAGTTCCACCTGCGCACCCTCAAGTGGCGCCTCGAAAACCTCGACAAGATTCCTGTAGAGTTTTACGAGCAGCGCATTCCCTACCGCGAAACTATCACCAAGGCCGCCCGTGCCGACTACCGCCACAAGAAGCAGAGCGGCGGCGCCGGTCAGTTTGGCGAAGTGCACCTCATCGTCGAGCCCTATAGCGACGGCATGCCCGACCCCACGGTATATAAGTTTGGCAACCAGGAAATCCGCATCGCCATCAAGGGTAAGGAAGAAGTGCCTCTGGAGTGGGGCGGCAAACTCGTCTTTATCAACAGCGTGGTCGGCGGCGCCATCGACGCCCGCTTCATGCCCGCCATCCTCAAGGGTGTCATGAGCCGTATGGAGCAGGGACCGCTCACCGGCAGCTATGCCCGCGACGTCCGCGTCATCGTCTATGACGGCAAGATGCACCCTGTAGATAGCAACGAACTCTCGTTCATGCTCGCCGGCCGCAACGCCTTCAGCCAGGCCTTCAAGGAGGCCGGTCCGAAGATTCTCGAACCCATCTACGACGTGGAAGTCTTCGTGCCCTCCGATAAGATGGGCGACGTCATGAGCGACCTGCAGGGCCGCCGCGGTATGATTGTCGGCATGAGCAGCGAGAACGGCTACGAGAAACTTCAGGCCAAGGTGCCCCTCAAGGAAATGAGCACCTACGCCACCTCGCTCAGTTCGCTCACCGGTGGCCGCGCCAGCTTCATTATGAAGTTCGCCAGCTACGAACTCGTGCCCGGTGACGTCCAGAACAAACTCGTCGAAGCCTTCGAGAAGGAGCAGGGCGAAGAGAAGTAAGCCCGTTATAGCATGCATCGCCTTGCAGACTACGCCCAAATACACAAATCCCCGCCGTATCGCTGGATATGGCGGGGATTTTGATTTGACGACAACTTGAACAACGGGAACAACATGCGTTGTATGTGTTGTGTGAGACGTCGTGTTATTATATTTGACGACAACTTGAACAACGGGAACAACATTGCGTTGTATGTGTTGTGTGAGACGTCGTGTTATTATATTTGACGACAACTTGTACAACGGGAACAACATTGCGTTGTACTTGTTTTGTGAGATGCCGTGTTATTATATTTGACGACAACTTGAACAACGGGAACAACATGCGTTGTACATGTTGTGTGAGACGTCGTGTTATTATATTTGACGACAACTTGAACAACGGGAACAACATTGCGTTGTATGTGTTGTGTGAGACGTCGTGTTATTATATTTGACGACAACTTGAACAACGGGAAC
>JALEZQ010000104.1 GCA_022772475.1 Bacteroidales bacterium
GTAGATGTCGCCGCTCTTGGCGCCGCACACCTTGCGGACGGCCACCTCCTTGCGGCGCGACCGGGTGTCGAGGGCGATGGTGCTGTAGATGCTCATGGCGCAGATGACGATGCTCACGACGCCGAGGATGGTGCTGACAAAGCGCATGACGTTGACCACGGACAGCGCGGCGCTGCAGTAGTCGTGGAAGTTGTGCGTCATGGGCTGCACGATGGTGGGCACCATCTGCTCGATGACGTCGTTCGTCTCGCGCATCATCCGGTCATACTCCCCCTTTCGGGGAACGAGCACGAAGTCTGTGGCCATGGCGTCGGTGATGGCCGGGCAGACGGCGATGGAGAGTTGGCGGCGCTCGTAGGGCACATAGGAGATGGTGCCCGCGATGGGTAGCACCAAGTCCGCCCCTATCGGTCCGAAGCGCCGGAGGGTCAGCGTGCCGTTGAGGGCCACGCCCACGCTGCGCAGCCGGGCATAGACGCTGTCGTTCAGCAGCAGGCACGGACCCGCGCAGGCCCCCTTGTTGAGCCACTTCACGCGCAGGTCGTAGAACGAGAGGATGGTGGTGTCGGCGGTGCAGAGGAAGGGCAGGTAGTCCTGATTCTGAAGGGTCGCCATGGCGTCGGCATTGCCCGTCACCTCGGGCAGCGACAGGTAGTACACCTCGTGCGGCATCATCTTCTCCACGCTGTGCAGGCGGCCAATCTCCTCCTTGAGCGCCTTGATTTCATACTGCGCCTCGGTGGCGCCCAGAAAGGCGCATTCCTCGTAGGGCGCCGTGTCGTCGGGGATGTGGTAGGGCCGCAAGACCAGTCCGGACCATCGGCTGACGGTGAACGTGGCACAGATGAAGACCGTGCTGATGGCCACCTGAAGGCCCAGCATGACGTAGCGGAACAGGTGCGAGCGGCTGCCCCGCATGTGGCCGGCCAGGCCGTGATTCGCCCGCCGCACACGCGCCACGGTCAGCCAGATGACGAGGGCGCAGACCACGAGCAGCATACCGCCGATGTAGAGGCAGAAGGGGGCAAAGTTGAGGGAGAAGAACTCCATTTCGCGGACGATTTGGGCAAACCGCGTGGTCAGTACGTTCTCCACCCACAGGGCCATCACCATGGCTGTGGCGGCCGAGAGCAGCACCACCAGCGCCACTTCGGTGAAGAGCAGGCCGAACAGGTGGCGGCGCTTGGCGCCATGGGTGATGCGCAGGGCCATCTCGCGGCGGCGCATCCGGAAAAGTTGCACCTGCATACGCAGAAAACCGATGAGGGCGGCGATGAGGATGAGCGCACCGATGAGGTGGACCAGCGTCTGCGTGGTGATGACGGTACGGACGTCCTCCGTGACGTCGGTCTTCTTCAGCGTCGCCACCAGGCCGAAGGGCTTCAGGCGGGCATTGGCCTCGTCGGTCAGTTGCTGCGTTGTGTAGCCCTCTTTCAGCACCACGAGGACCGTTTCGGTATAGAACACGTCGCCGGTGGCTATGCGGCCGTCGAGGTCTCCGCCGGGTTCGCCGAGCGAGATGTACATGAACTGGTCGTCGAGCGGCAGGTCGTAGATGGACAGGTCGTCATAGACGTCCACGATGGTTATCGGCATGGGGCACTCGGCGATGGGCTCGCGGGTGACGGCGCCGACGGGACAGTCCTTGCCGAAGATGCGGCCGGCCATCTGCCTGCTGATGACGGCCTCGCCGGCTTTGAGGCGGTCGATGACCCGCCCCGTGATGGCCGAACGTATGCCGACGAGGTGGAGGTAGCCGGGGTCGATGGGCGTGTAGTTCCACTGCCACATGCGTGCTGTGGTGTCGTTGAGGAAAAACTCCATCCTGTCGCCCATGATCATGAAGTTCGGCACCGCCATCTGCTCGGCGCTCTTGAGGCCGCCGTCGCGTTTGAGGGCGCGGAGGATGTCGTCGGTGACGGGCAGGGCCGCGCCCTCATTCGTGCCGTGCACGTAGCTGTTGGCCGGTGCCAGCCAGAGGGTGTAGGTGCGGTCGTAGTAGGGCCGGCTGTAGATGCTCGGGACGGTTGTCCGGGCCAGCACGGCGTGGGCGATGGCCAGCGTGACGATGCCGATGGCGATGCTCAGCACCGAGATGACGGTCTGCAGCCGGTACTTCATGAGGTTGCGCACGGCAACTTTGAGGTTATGGACAAACATAGGTTGAGGAATGAGGGAAAGGGCGGGGCGGTTAGAGTTCGGCGCGCTCCACAATCTGGCCGTCGTAGAGGTTGACGATGCGGTCGGCGTAGGTGGCGTCGTGCTGCGAGTGGGTCACCATGATGATGGTGGTGCCTTCGCGGTGAAGCCGGCTGAGCAGTTCCATCACCTCGCGGCCGTTCGTCGAGTCGAGGTTGCCCGTCGGTTCGTCCGCCAGGATGAGTTTGGGGTTCGACAGCACGGCGCGTGCTATGGCCACACGCTGCTGCTGTCCGCCCGAGAGCTGGCAGGGGAAGTGCTTGCGGCGGTGGGAGATGGCCATGCGGTCCATCACCGCCTTGATGCGCTGGCGGCGCTCGCGGGCAGGCGTCTTCATGTAGAGCAGGGGGAGCTCGATATTCTCATACACGTTGAGTTCGTCGATGAGGTTGAAACTCTGGAAGACGAAGCCGATGACCCCCTTGCGGATGTCCGTGCGCTCGTTTTCCTTCAGCGTACTCACGTCGCGGCCGTTGAGGATGTACGTGCCCTCGGTGGGATTGTCGAGCAGGCCCAGGATGTTGAGCAGCGTCGATTTGCCGCAGCCCGACGGCCCCATGATGGCCACAAACTCGCCCTCTTTCACTTCGAGGCTTACCTCGCGCAGCGCCCAGGTCTCTATCTCTTCCGTGCGGAATATCTTCTTGATGTTGTGCAGTTTTATCATGACGTTTGGTTGTTTGGGGGAAGTTGTACAATGTGCTTTGCAGTACGTAATCCTTGTGCTTTATCCTTTATTCTTTGGCAATAATCTCTGTGCTTCTATTCTTTGGCAATAATCTCTGCGGGGTTGGTGCGCATGATGCAGCGTATGTTCCATCCCACGATGGCCACGATGAGCGCCACGATGAGCAGCGCGCCCATAAGGCAGGGCCAGAGCGGCGACATGTCGGCCCCGGACCATGTATCGTCATTGAGGTCCTCGGCGCTGAACATGATGTCGTTGAAGAGCACCGCCACGGGCAGGGCCACGAGCAGCGCCATACTGACGATGAGCAGATAGACGCGGCCGAAGAGGCGGTAGATGTCGCCGCTCTTGGCGCCGCACACCTTGCGGACGGCCACCTCCTTGCGGCGCGACCGGGTGTCGAGGGCGATGGTGCTGTAGATGCTCATGGCGCAGATGACGATGCTCACGACGCCGAGGATGGTGCTGACAAA
>JALEZQ010000088.1 GCA_022772475.1 Bacteroidales bacterium
ATGCTATTATTCATACCTCTACCAATGAATTAGTAGCAGGATGCAAAAACAGCCATATTCCCAACTCCGTCACGAGTTTGGGAGATTACTGCTTCGCTGGTTGCAGCAGTTTGACCTCCATCACCATTCCCAACTCCGTCACGAGTTTGGGAGATAGGTGCTTCTATGGTTGCAGCAGTTTGACCTCCATCACCATTCCCAACTCCGTCACGAGTTTGGGAGATGAGTGCTTCTCTTATTGCAGCAGTTTGACCTCCATCACCATTCCCAACTCCGTCACGAGTTTGAGTTATTGCTGCTTCTCTGGTTGCAGCAGTTTGACCTTCATCACCATTCCCAACTCCGTCATGAGTATAGGAGAGGCATGCTTCTCTTATTGCAGCAGTTTGACCTCCATCACCATGCTCCGCTCCACACCTCCCAGCACAGGAAAAGATATATTTGATTACACTCCGTTAGAAACAGTCTATGTGGTGGACGAGGATGCCAAGAAAGCCTACCAAGCTAAATACCCTTGGAACGCATATGCATGTGAGATTGAGGTTATGCCCACCGGCATAGAAGAAGTGGAGACAGACAAGACTGCACCCACCATTGTTGGCTACTACGACCTGAATGGCAAACTAATCAACGGCAAACAACGCGGCACGGTCATCGTGCGCTACTCCGATGGCACTACGCGCAAGCTGCTGAAGTGACAACGCGAACGAGGGTCAGAGGGACAGGTCTGTTTGTTCACCATGCAGGGTCAATGTACCTGTTTCTCTGACCCAGGCTCGTTGGGCTTTCAGCCCGTTTGCGGCTCCCGCCGCTGCGTCAAAGGCGCACGCTACGTGGATGCAAACATTGAAACATAGCCCAATTTCACCGTCTGTTTTCCGATATTAATTTGCACGTCAATGGGTGAGGCCGCGTAGTAGTGCCATGTCCATTGACGTGGCACTCAGCACGCGTCGCGACGTCGGCCGCGACACCTATTCTTTGCCGAAAAAAACGCGGCTACGCCGCAAGTGGCACGTCAATGGACATGCCACCACTACATAAAAGACACCTATTCTTTGCCGCAAAAACACGGCTGCGCCCCGGTGCCATGTCAATGGACATGGCACTACTAAGCTGCGCTCCCGGTGCCATGTCTACAGATTTCGTTTTTGTAACTTGGATACATTCTCGCTGCGAAGAGGCTACAACGCGGTTTGAGGCGCAGGATGGCTGAAGGCCATATCCTCTATTGCGTTTTCAATTACTTCGCGTTCCAGTCTTTTCGTCTTTAGCAGACTAACGCCGTCCAAACTCTTACTCGCATTGATCAACACTCCAGGATTCGATTCAATGGCCAGCCCACAGACGGAATCAATAAATGTTTCAAGGATGGAGGCGAGCGATATTACCACATTCAGCCTCGTTTACACCTGTAGCTGGTCGTAGGCCGTAGCCCAATCACGAAGAGTCGGAAAACTATGATTATGAGCAGGCAGACCAAGGACAGCATCTGGGTTCGAGTCCCATGTATACCCCTTATTGGTCATCTCTGTATAAGTAATCTTATGACCAGAGTGCGATGCCCAGTAAAATCGGTGCAACTCCGAATAATACTGTCTATATACAAGGTATGGCCCCGAATGACCCAAAGCATGATTCCATCTATCAAATACTGCCGCCATATTATTTGCAATCACTAGTGTCCATTTCTAATTTCTCTACTGCGTCACAAACACCCGCCAGCTGCCATCCTTCGCGCCCCGCTCCACATACTTCTTCTCAATCAGCCTGTCCAGCAGTTTCTGTATGGCTGCCATGCTAATGCCCGTTTCTTCCATCATGTCCGCCAGCGTCAGTATAGGCAGCGTGCGCATGGCGTTCAGTATCTTTGTGTAGTTCGGCGTACGGAAAGCAATCCGTTCCCCGTCATACCACCACACGTTCTCATCCTTCTCACTCACAAACAGCACATCGTTATACACCTCCGTAGCCACCAACTCATTAAAGTACTTCATAAAAGGCCTGATGTCCTTAATCTCAGCATGAGCCCCATCAGCAGGCACAGGTCCCACTTCCATATCTGCCTGATGCAGAGCCTCCAGATATTCACTCTTCTTGCGGCTCCTTACCACTATCATAGGATAGTCATGTCGCATCAATATAAAGTTCACCATCAGTCGGGCAATACGTCCGTTACCATCCTCAAACGGGTGGATGCGGATGTAGCGGTAATGAAACAGAGCCGCCAGTTCTATAGGAGACAGTTTTCCCTCCTTCTCTGCCTGATTGTACCAATCCACCAAATCTGTCATCAGCCCTGGTGTCTCCTCAGGCGAAGCATACTCGAATCTATCGCCATACCTTGTTATCACACTGTTCGGTCGAGTTTTATACTGCCCTGCATGGATAACGTAGCTCGTCTGCATCCCTCCCGGAAGATCACGATACACCGTGTAATCCTCACGAAGCAGAGTCTTTTGCAGCGTACGAATGAAATTCTGTGTCAGCGGAATCTCCTTCACACGGGCCTCCTCAGTCATCATCTTCAGGCCCACGTTGCTCGCCGTCATCTCCTGAACGGCATGCACGTCAGCCTCACCTATCACCTTACCAAACAGCAACAGAATCTCCGTCTGGCCATACGTCAGCGTATTACCCTCAATGTGGTTGCTGTTGTAGTTAAAGTCCACGGTAAATCTACGGCTCAACCTCTCCCTATCCTTCTCCGATAGAGGTTGCAATTCCTGCCATGCCGCCAGTGCCTTTTTGATATTCAGATACTTCATAGATACCTATTACTATATTTTCTGTGGCAAAAATACAAAGAACATTGTTAATGGTTGTAATCCTACAACCTTTTTGATATATTTCTAACTAAAGGCCTATTTCACTCAGAAATCAGCTATTATTTTGATAATCGCTATTTATCAAGTTCAAATTATGCTCTCCTCCAAAACGTCGCTCCGTTTATGGATTTATCAGCAGAGGCGATTTCTCCCCCTCTACATACAATATACCCGCATACTATTTAAACTTTGACTATGAGATACATTTTTCTCAATATTTTCTTCTTTTTCGAATGCTTTTCAACAAAAACCACATCATTTCACCCCTCAAAGCCTCCCGCCAATTCCCAAACTTTCAAAAAATGAGCGATAAATTTGCGCGTTAGCAAATTAATACCTAATTTTGCACCCTGCTGAAGTATAGCATAAAAGTAACAACAAAATAAAACTCCAATCCACAAATGATCGTAGTACCCGTAAAAGAGGGCGAGAACATTGAGCGCGCCCTTAAGAAATTCAAGAGAAAGTTCGAGAAGACAGGTGTTGTAAAGGAACTCCGCGCACGCCAGCAGTTTGACAAGCCCAGCGTCCTGAAGCGTCTGGCCAAGGAGCACGCCGTTTACGTGCAGAAACTGCGCCGCGAAGAAGACTAATCGCCGCTTCTTTTCCACACACTACACAGCCAAGGGGTGTTCCTGACCGCAGGGACGCCCCTTGCTGCTTCTGTTACGTCCACGCCCCTCTCCCTTTTTATAGTCCCCATAACGCCGCCCCATGGACCGCCATATCGCCGACTATCTCCACTACGCCGCCGCCGACCGCGGTTTCTCGTCCACCACACTGGCCACCGTCACCGCCGACCTCGGTGGTCTTGAGCGCTTTCTGCGCAGCCAGCAAGACGATGGCGCCGACATCTGCTGGTCCCTCGTTGACCGCGACCGTATCCGCCTGTGGGTGGCCCACGAGACGCAGCGCGGCATACAGCCCCAGTCGCTACGCCGTGCCATGTGCTCTCTGCGGAGTTTCTTTCGCTACCTCCTGCTCGTCGGTGTCATTCAGGCCGACCCCATGCGCCTCATTCCCAATCCCCGCCAGCCCCGTCGTCTTCCCACCTTCCTGCGCGAGACCGAGATGGACCGCCTGTTCGACCACGTCGCCTTTCCTGACACCTTCGAGGGGCACCGCGACCACCTTATCCTGCTCACCTTCTACAGCTGCGGACTCCGCGTCTCCGAACTCGTCGGGATGGACCTCGATAGCGTCAGCATGGAGCGCAGCGAGATGCGCGTCTTGGGTAAGCGCAACAAGCACCGCGTCGTGCCCTTCGGTCCCGAAATGCACCAGGCCCTCGCGGCTTACCTCACCGAGCGCGCCCGGTATGTGTCCGCCGATGCCCTGCCCCTCTTCACCACGCCACAAGGCCGCCGCCTCACTACCGACGGCGTGCGTCACATCGTCAAGACCTACCTCTCCATGGTCACCACCGCCGCCAAGCGTACACCCCACGTCCTGCGCCACACCTTCGCCACCGTCATGCTCAACCACGGCGCCGACCTCGAAGCCGTCAAAAGTCTGCTCGGCCACGAAAGCGTGGCCACCACGCAAATCTATACCCACACCACCTTCGCCCAACTCCAGGACGCCTACGAGCAGGCCCATCCCCGCCTGCGCCGCGGCAGTGGCAGCGAAGAGGGTGGGGCAGCAGACGGCAGCGGAAAATGTGAAAGGAGGTAAACACGGAGAAAAAAGTTGGTAAAAAACTTGGTCAGCCAAAATACTATCCGTATTTTCGCCACAAAGCCACCCCGCCCGATGACATCGCGGCTGCAAAACCGCAAGCCGGTGCGGATGGCAGATTGTGTCACGCGCCCGCACGCAGGCGCATATATATAATAAGGACTGCGCCCCATGGGCGGCCCGCACGGCGGCAGAACGCCACCCGGCAAGCCCGCAGCCATGGCACGCAGCGCCATAAACAAAAGGAGGTACTATGGAAATCAGAGTTCAGTCCGTACACTTCAATGCCACGGAAAAGCTTCATGCCTTTATCGAGAAGAAAGTAGGGAAAGTAGCCAAGAGTTGCGATGAGGCCGCCAATGCCGAAGTTGTGCTCAAGGTAGTCAAGCCCGAGACCGCCATGAACAAGGAAGTGCAGATACGTATCAGTGTGCCCGGCGGCAGCCTCCATGCCGAGAAGGTTTGCGACACTTTTGAGGAAGGTATAGACCTCTGCGTCGAAGCTTTGCAGAAGCAAGCCGAGAAATACAAGGAAAAAAACAAGCATTGATTGAAAAAAAAGCGCGAAAAGTTTTGCGCGTAAAAAAAAATGCCTAACTTTGCAGCCGTTTCCGAGAGGTTACAACGGCTGCAAAGCCAAGGCGGCCTCAGAGCGAGACAATGGGCAAATACCAGAGTGGCCAAATGGGGCAGACTGTAAATCTGCTGGCTTACGCCTTCGGTGGTTCGAATCCATCTTTGCCCACCATCCCGAGCGCATGGGAGAATGCGGAAATAGCTCAGTTGATAGAGCACTAGCCTTCCAAGCTGGGGGTCGCGGGTTTGAGCCCCGTTTTCCGCTCAACTTTTATTCATTGACAAGCTGTTATAGCTCAGCGGTAGAGCACTTCCTTGGTAAGGAAGAGGTCGTGAGTTCAAGTCTCACTAACAGCTCTTTTCTCGTAAAAGAATCTAAAATCTCAATTTAATTATAAAGCTATGGCTAAAGAAAAATTCGAGCGTACCAAACCGCACGTAAATATCGGTACGATTGGTCACGTCGATCACGGTAAGACGACGCTGACGGCTGCTATCTCCAAGACGCTGCACGAGCGCCTCGGCACTGGCGAAGAAGTGAAGTCTTTCGACCAGATTGATAACGCTCCCGAAGAAAAAGAGCGTGGTATCACCATCAACACTGCTCACATCGAGTATGAAACCAACAAGCGTCACTATGCACACGTTGACTGCCCGGGTCACGCTGACTATGTGAAGAACATGGTTACCGGTGCCGCTCAGATGGATGGTGCTATCATCGTTGTAGCCGCTACGGATGGTCCTATGCCTCAGACCCGCGAGCACATCCTTCTCGCTCGTCAGGTGAACGTTCCCCGTCTGGTTGTGTTCCTCAACAAGTGCGACCAGGTTGACGACGAAGAAATGCTCGAACTCGTTGAAATGGAAATGCGCGAACTCCTCGAGCAGTACGAGTTTGAAGAGGATACCCCCATCATTCGTGGTTCTGCCCTCGGTGCCCTCGAAGGCGTTGCTAAGTGGCAGGATAGCGTAATGGAACTCATGGATGCCGTTGACAACTGGATCCAGGAGCCTCCCCGCGACAAGGATAAGCCCTTCCTGATGCCCGTTGAGGACGTCTTCTCGATCACCGGCCGTGGTACCGTTGCTACGGGTCGTGTTGAGACCGGCGTTATCAAGGTTGGCGACGAAGTTCAGATCCTCGGTCTTGGCGAAGACAAGAAGTCGGTTGTAACCGGCGTCGAAATGTTCCGCAAGCTCCTCGATCAGGGCGAAGCCGGTGACAACGTAGGTCTTCTCCTCCGCGGTATCGACAAGAACGAAATCAAGCGCGGTATGGTTATCACCCACCCGGGTGTCATCACTCCGCACAAGAAGTTCAAGGCTTCCATCTACGTCCTCAAGAAGGAAGAAGGTGGCCGTCACACGCCCTTCGGCAACAAGTATCGTCCTCAGTTCTATCTCCGCACGATGGACTGCACGGGTGAAATCCACCTCCCCGAAGGCACTGAGATGGTAATGCCCGGTGACAACGTAGAGATCGAGGTTGAACTCATCTACGCCGTTGCTATCAACGTAGGTCTGCGTTTCGCTATCCGCGAAGGTGGCCGCACCGTTGGTTCGGGTCAGATCACCGAGATCCTCGACTAATTGTCAGAGCCTGAACAAACCACATAAAATAGTAGGCTGCGCCTAAAGGTGAAAGCCTACTATTTTCTACGGGAATAGCTCAGTTGGTAGAGCACTGGTCTCCAAAACCAGGTGTCGGGAGTTCGAGCCTCTCTTCCCGTGCTAAATAGAAAAGAAATGCTTAAGAATATTCTCGTATACTGCAAAGACTCCTACGAAGAACTGGCTCATAAAACCACGTGGCCTACACGAAAGGAACTTCTTCACAGCGCGATTGTCGTACTCACTGCTTCCGTGATAATCGCCCTGTTCGTGTTTGCCATCGACAAGGCCTTTGGCACGATTATGGAGTTTGTCTATAGCCTTTAATCCCTCGATTCTTTACTTATGGCAGAAGTAGAAATGTCTTGGTACGTCTTGCGGGCAGTCAGCGGCAAGGAAACTAAGGTCAAGGAATACATCGATGCCGAAATCAAAAATGGCCGCCTCGGCGGTCATGTGGCACAGGTGCTCATTCCCACCGAAAAGGTTGTCCAGATTCGCGGCGGCAAACGCATCGTGAAAGAACGCAACTACCTGCCGGGCTACGTACTGGTAGAGGCCCGACTCGTCGGCGAGATTGCGCACGAACTGCGCAACACACCGCAGGTGCTGGGCTTTCTTGGCGGAATGGATAACCCCACGCCGCTCAGACCCGCAGAGGTAAACCGAATCCTGGGTAAGGTGGACGAACTGGCCGAAGAAACCATCGAGACGGACGTTCCCTACGAAGTTGGCGACAATGTCAAAGTCAATGAAGGACCGTTCGCAGGTTTCACAGGCGTCATAGAGAAGGTGGATGCCGAAAAGAAGAAGGTTACCGTCACGGTAAAGGTCTTCGGCAGAAACACCGGCCTCGACCTCGGTTTTATGCAGGTAGAGAAGGAATAAGAACAATGTTACGTGTTCTGAAACCTTCAACTCGATACAATTCAATAATTAAGAACAATGGCAAAAGAAGTTGCTGGATTAATCAAGTTACAGATTAAAGGTGGCGCTGCAAATCCGTCTCCTCCCGTTGGTCCCGCCCTCGGTTCCAAGGGTCTTAACATCATGGATTTCTGCAAGCAGTTCAACGCCAGAACGCAGGAAAAGGCAGGCAAGGTTCTGCCCGTGGTCATTACCTACTACAACGACAAGTCGTTTACCTTCGTAGTTAAGACGCCTCCTGTGGCTGTACAGTTGCTTGAAGCAGCGAAGAAGAAGAGCGGTTCGGCTCAGCCTAACCGTAACAAAATCGCCGAGATCACTTGGGATCAGGTCAAAGCCATCGCCGAAGACAAGATGCCGGACCTCAACTGCTTCACTGTAGAATCGGCAATGCGTCTGGTAGCTGGTACTGCCCGCAGTATGGGTATCACCGTAAAGGGAGACTTCCCCGCATAATAAATCACTTCAATTTTTGACTGAACAATGAGTAAACTGACCAAGAACCAGAAACTGGTGGCCGGCAAGATTGAAGCAGGGAAGGCTTACACCTTGAAGGAGGCAGCTGAGTTGGTAAAGGAGATCACGACAACTAAGTTCGATGCTTCTCTCGATATCGACGTTCGCCTCGGTGTGGATCCCCGCAAGGCTAACCAGATGGTACGTGGCGTCGTTTCCCTGCCCAACGGTACGGGTAAGGTGGTGCGTGTGCTCTGCCTCTGCACCCCCGACGTTGAAGCCGCTGCCAAGGAAGCCGGTGCCGACTATGTAGGTCTCGACGAATACATCGAGAAAATCAAAGGTGGATGGACGGACGTGGATGTCATCATCACGATGCCCGCCATCATGGGTAAGATTGGTGCCCTCGGCCGTATCCTCGGTCCCCGTGGCCTCATGCCCAACCCCAAGAGCGGTACGGTGACCATGGACGTGGCCAAGGCCGTACGCGAAGTAAAGCAGGGTAAGATTGACTTCAAGGTGGACAAGACCGGTATCGTTCACACCTCGCTGGGTAAAATTTCCTTCACCCCCGAGCAGATCATCGGTAACGTCAAGGAGTTCATCGCTACCATCAACAAGCTGAAGCCTGCTGCTGCAAAGGGTACCTATATCAAGAGCATTTATCTCTCTTCTACCATGAGTAAGGGTATCAAGATTGACCCCAAATCTGTAGATGAAATCTAATAGAACAGTCCCATGAGAAAAGAAGATAAGAATGTCATCATCGAGCAACTCGGTGAGAAACTCAAGGAATACCCCCACTTCTACCTCGTTGACGTAACGGGTATGAATGCACAGGCTACGAGCGACCTCCGTCGCAAGTGCTTCGGTGCCGAAATCAAAATGATTGTGGTGAAGAACACCCTTCTCCACAAGGCTTTCGAAGCCGCCGAAATAGACTACAGCCCCCTCTACGGCTCGCTCAAAGGCACTACCGCCGTGTTCTTCGCTCAGGTAGCCAATGCGCCCGCCAAGCTCATCAAGGAAGTAGGCAAGAGCGGCATCCCCGCACTCAAGGCCGCTTACGCTGAGGAAGGCTTCTATGTAGGTGCCGACAACCTTGACGCCCTCTGCGCTATCAAGAGCAAAAACGAAGTCATCGCCGACGTTGTTGCGCTCCTGCAGTCGCCCGCCAAGAACGTTATCTCTGCTCTGCAGTCCGCCGGTCAGACTATCCACGGCGTGCTGAAGACCCTGGGCGAACGCCCCGAGTAATCAAAAGAATAGTCTAATCAACCGAATAAGAACAAAAATAAATAATTACTACAATGGCAGATATCAAAGCTATCGCTGAAGAATTGGTAAATTTGACAGTGAAAGAAGTAAACGAGTTGGCAACGATCCTCAAGGACGAGTATGGAATTGAACCCGCCGCTGCAGCTGTTGCTGTTGCTGCTCCCGCCGCTGGCGCTGCTGCCGCCGCTGAGGAGAAGACCTCGTTCGACGTAATCCTCAAGAGCGCAGGTGCCGCTAAGCTCCAGGTCGTTAAGGCCGTTAAGGAGGCTTGTGGTCTCGGTCTGAAGGAAGCCAAGGATATGGTTGACGGCGCTCCCAGCAAGCTGAAGGAAGGCGTAGGCAAGGAAGAAGCTGAAGCCCTCAAGAAGGCCCTCGAAGAGGCTGGCGCTGAAGTAGAAATCGCCTAATCCAACTTCTACAATCCCACAACGGTTAAGGATCCTCTGGTAGAGGGTTCTTAACCTTTTTGTGTCTATACACCGGCAAGGCCCTACCGCTCTTAAAACGTGCCCGGCCGGTATCGACAACAAAGCCGTTTTTACCTTCGGTGGGTACGACAGTGCCGCAAAGGTACGATGGCACCTGGCTTCCTGCTTAGGAACGCCGACTCTTATCCACCATAACCCAAGGAACGGAGACAGCACAGCCTTCTCCTCCAATCATTTTCCCAATCCACAGAATGTCCTCAAGAGTTATCAACCAGCGCGTGAACTTTGCGTCCGTCAAGAATCCGATGCCCTATCCCGATTTCCTTGACGTACAGCTGAAGTCGTTCAAGGACTTCCTGCAGCTCGACACGCCTTCGGAACTTCGCAAGAATGACGGCCTCTACAAGGTCTTCGCCGAGAACTTCCCTATCGCTGATACGCGAAACAACTTCGTACTCGAGTTCCTCGACTACTATATCGACCCGCCCCGCTACAGCATCGAAGAGTGCTTGGCGCACGGCCTGTCGTACAGCGTACCCCTCAAGGCCAAACTCAAACTCTACTGTACCGACCCTGACCACGAGGACTTCGACACGGTGGTGCAGGACGTCTTCCTCGGCCCCATCCCCTACATGACCGAGAGCGGCACCTTCATCATCAACGGTGCCGAGCGCGTCGTCGTGTCGCAGCTTCACCGCTCGCCGGGCGTATTCTTCGGCTCGAGCATCCACGCCAATGGTACGCAGCTCTACTCCGCTCGTATCATCCCCTTCAAGGGCTCCTGGATTGAGTTTGCTACGGACATCAACAACGTGATGTACGCCTACATCGACCGTAAGAAGAAGTTGCCTGTCACCACGCTGCTCCGCGCCATCGGTTTCGAGAACGACAAGGACATCCTCCAGATATTTGACCTGGCCGACGAGGTCAAGGTCAACAAGACCAACCTGAAGAAGGTGCTTGGCCGCAAGCTCGCTGCTCGTGTGCTCAAGAGTTGGGTGGAGGACTTCGTCGATGAGGACACCGGCGAAGTGGTTTCCATCGAGCGTAACGAGATTATCCTCGACCGCGAAACCATCCTCGAAGAAGACCACATCGAAGAGATCATCGAGAGCGGTGCTCAGAGCATCCTCGTTCACCGCGAGGAGGCCTCGGCATCGGACTACAGCATCATCTTCAACACCCTGCAGAAAGACCCCAGCAACTCCGAAAAGGAGGCTGTACTCTATATATATCGCCAGCTGCGTAACGCCGACCCCGCCGATGACGCCAGCGCCCGCGAGGTCATCAACAACCTCTTCTTCTCGGAGAAGCGCTACGACCTGGGCGAGGTGGGCCGCTACCGTATCAACAAAAAGCTCGGCCTGACCACCGATATGGACGTCCGCGTCCTCACCCGCGAGGACATCATCGAGATTATCAAGTATCTCGTCGAACTTATCAACAGCAAGGCCACCGTCGATGACATCGACCACCTGAGCAACCGCCGCGTCCGCACCGTCGGCGAGCAGCTCTCCAACCAGTTCGCCATCGGTCTGGCCCGCATGAGCCGTACCATCCGCGAGCGCATGAACGTCCGCGACAACGAGGTGTTCACCCCCACCGACCTGATCAACGCCAAGACCATCTCCAGCGTGATCAACTCGTTCTTCGGCACGAACGCCCTCTCGCAGTTCATGGACCAGACCAACCCCTTGGCCGAGGTGACGCACAAGCGCCGTCTCTCCGCCCTCGGTCCCGGCGGTCTGTCGCGTGAACGTGCCGGTTTCGAGGTGCGCGACGTACACTATACTCACTACGGCCGCCTCTGTCCTATCGAGTCGCCCGAAGGCCCCAACATCGGTCTTATCTCCTCGCTCTGCGTCTATGCCAAGATCAACGAGCTGGGCTTCATCTCCACCCCCTATCGTCCCGTCGAGAACGCTGTGGCCAACCTCGACAACGACCACGTGGTCTATCTCACCGCCGAGGAGGAAGAGGGTAAGATTATCGGACAGGGTAACGCCCCCCTCAACGACGACGGTACCTTCATCCGCGACAAAGTGAAGTGCCGCCAGGATGCCGACTACCCCGTGGTGCCGCCTTCGCAGGTAGAGCTCATGGACGTCGCTCCCCAGCAGATTGCCTCTATCGCCGCCTCGCTCATCCCCTTCCTCGAGCACGACGACGCCCACCGCGCACTCATGGGCTCGAACATGATGCGCCAGGCCGTGCCTCTCATCCGCTCCGAAGCCCCCATCGTGGGTACGGGCATCGAGAAGCAGGTCTGCGAAAACTCCCGTACCATGATTACGGCCGAGGGCGATGGCGTCATCGACTTCGTAGATGCCTCGCAGATTGTCATCACCTACGACCGCACCGAAGAGGAGGAGTTCGTCAGCTTCGAATCGGCCACTAAGACCTATAAGATTCCCAAGTTCCGCCGTACCAACCAGAACATGACCATCGACCTCCGCCCCATCTGCGAGAAGGGACAGCGGGTTAAGAAGGGCGACATCCTCACCGAGGGCTACGCCACCGAAAACGGCGAACTGGCCCTGGGCCGCAACCTCCTCGTGGCTTACATGCCGTGGAAGGGTTACAACTACGAGGATGCCATCGTGCTCAACGAACGTATGGTCCGTGAGGATATCCTCACCTCGGTACACGTGGACGAGTTCTCCCTCGAAGTGCGCGAAACCAAGCGCGGTATGGAGGAACTCACCAACGATATCCCCAACGTCAGCGAGGACGCCACCAAGGACCTCGACGAGAACGGTATGATTCGTATCGGTGCTCGCGTCGAACCGGGCGACATCCTCATCGGTAAAATCACTCCGAAGGGCGAGAGCGACCCCACGCCGGAAGAAAAGCTCCTCCGCGCCATCTTCGGCGACAAGGCCGGCGACGTCAAGGACGCTTCGCTCAAGGCCAACCCCTCGCTCTCGGGCGTCATCATCGACCGCAAACTCTTCGCCCGCGCCATCAAGAACCGCGCCAGCAAGGCTGCCGACAAGGTCAAGCTCCAGAAGCTCGACGACGACTTCGCCAAAGAGACCGACGCTCTCCGCGACGTGATGGTGGACAAACTCCTCGCGCTGCTCAAGGGTAAGGACTGCCTTGGCGTGAAGGACAATATCGACACCGAGGTTATCGCCAAGGGCGGCAAGTACAGCAAGAGCCTGCTCAAGACCCTCGACTACTCCAGCCTTGTCCTCAGCGGATGGACCTCCGACGAGCACACCAACGACCTCGTGCGCCAGCTCATCATCAACTTCCTCAAGAAGTACAACATCATGGACGCCGCCCTCAAGCGCCAGAAGTTCGCCATCACCATCGGCGACGAACTGCCCTCGGGCATCATCCAGATGGCCAAGGTCTATGTGGCCAAGAAGCGTAAAATCGGCGTCGGCGACAAAATGGCCGGTCGTCACGGTAACAAGGGTATCGTATCGAAGATTGTCCGTCAGGAAGACATGCCCTTCCTCGCCGACGGTACGCCCGTTGACATCGTCCTCAACCCGCTGGGTGTGCCCTCGCGTATGAACCTCGGCCAGATCTTCGAGGCCGTCCTCGGTGCTGCCGGCCGCAAGCTCGGCGTCAAGTTCGCCACGCCCATCTTCGACGGTGCCAAGCTCGACGACCTCTGCGAATGGACCGATAAGGCAGGCCTGCCCCGCTACTGCTCCACCCAGCTCTACGACGGCGGCACGGGCGAGGCCTTCGACCAGAAAGCCACCGTCGGCGTCACCTACATGCTCAAACTCGGCCACATGGTGGAAGACAAGATGCACGCACGCTCCATCGGTCCCTACTCGCTCATCACGCAGCAGCCCCTCGGCGGTAAGGCACAGTTTGGTGGACAGCGTTTTGGTGAAATGGAAGTCTGGGCCATTGAAGCCTTCGGTGCCAGCCATGTACTGCAGGAAATCCTCACCATCAAGTCGGACGACGTGGTGGGACGCTCCAAAGCCTACGAGGCCATCGTCAAGGGCGACAACATGCCGACGCCGGGCATCCCCGAATCGCTCAACGTCCTCCTGCACGAGCTCCGTGGCCTTGGCCTGAGCATCACCATGGAATAATTCTCCCGCAACTCTTCAGCAAGATATACACCTATAGAATATGGCTTTTAAGAGAGACAATAAGATCAAGAGTAACTTTACCAAGATCACCATAAGCCTGGCTTCGCCTGAGGAAATCCAGTCCTCTTCCTACGGCGAGGTGCTCAAGCCCGAGACCATCAACTACCGCACCTACAAGCCCGAGCGTGACGGCCTCTTCTGCGAGCGCATCTTCGGTCCTACCAAGGACTACGAGTGCCACTGCGGAAAGTACAAGCGCATTCGCTACAAGGGCATCGTCTGCGACCGTTGCGGCGTTGAGGTGACGGAGAAAAAGGTGCGCCGCGAGCGTGCCGGCCACATCCAGCTCGTCGTGCCCGTCGCACACATCTGGTACTTCCGCTCCCTGCCCAACAAGATTGGCTACCTCCTGGGCATCCCCACCAAGAAGCTCGACATGATCATCTACTACGAGCGCTACGTGGTCATCCAGCCCGGTGTGCTCGAGGATGAAGTGGCTGCCAACGACCTGCTCACCGAGGACGAGTATATCGAACTCCTCAAGAAGGTCCCCAGCGACAACCAGTATCTCGAGGACAACGACCCAAAGAAGTTCATCGCCAAGATGGGCGCCGAAGCCGTCTATGACATGCTCCAGCGCATCAACCTCGACGAACTCTCCTACGAGCTCCGCGACCGTGCCAACTCCGACTCCTCCGTACAGCGCAAGAACGAGGCCCTCAAGCGCCTCCAGGTCGTAGAGTCGTTCCGCGCCAGCAAGGACGTCAATAAGCCCGAGTGGATGATCATGAAGATCCTCCCCGTCACGCCGCCTGACCTCCGACCCCTCGTAGCCCTCGACGGCGGACGCTTCGCCACCTCCGACCTCAACGACCTCTACCGCCGCGTCCTCATACGCAACAACCGCCTCAAGCGACTCCTCGAAATCAAGGCCCCCGATGTCATCCTCCGCAACGAGAAGCGTATGCTCCAGGAAGCCGTCGACAGCCTCTTCGACAACAGCCGCAAGAGCAGCGCCGTCAAGAGCGACAGCAACCGCCCCCTCAAGTCCCTCTCCGACTACCTCAAGGGTAAGCAGGGACGCTTCCGTCAGAACCTCCTCGGTAAGCGTGTCGATTACTCCGCACGTTCCGTCATCGTCGTAGGTCCCGAACTCAAGATGGGCGAGTGCGGTCTGCCCAAACTCATGGCAGCCGAGCTCTACAAGCCCTTCGTCATCCGCAAGCTCATCGAGCGCGGCATCGTCAAGACCGTCAAGAGCGCCAAGAAAATCGTGGACCGCCGCGAGCCCATCATCTGGGACATCCTCGAGCACGTCATGAAGGGACACCCCGTCCTCCTCAACCGTGCACCGACCCTCCACCGCCTCGGTATTCAGGCCTTCCAGCCCAAGATGATTGAGGGTAAGGCCATCCAGCTGCACCCCCTGGCATGTACTGCCTTCAATGCCGACTTCGACGGCGACCAGATGGCCGTACACCTCCCCCTGAGCAACGAGGCCATCCTCGAAGCCCAGATGCTCATGCTCCAGAGCCACAATATCCTCAACCCTGCCAACGGCGCACCTATCACCGTGCCCTCGCAGGATATGGTGCTCGGCCTCTACTACATCTCCAAGCTCCGTCCGGGTGCCAAGGGCTCCGGCCTCACCTTCTACGGACCCGAAGAGGCCATCATCGCCTTCAACGAGAAGCGCGTTGACGTCCATGCCCCCGTCAAGGTCATGGTCAACGACATCGATGAGAATGGCATGCCTGTGCGCCACCTTGTCGAGACCTCCGTCGGCCGCGTCATCTGCAACGAGGTCATCCCGCAGGAGGTAGGCTTCGTCAACACCGTCATCTCCAAGAAGTCGCTGCGCGACATCATCTCCAAGGTCATCAAGACCGTCGGCATGGCCCGCGCCTGCGAGTTCCTCGACGGTATCAAGAACCTCGGCTACCGCAAGGCCTACGAGGGCGGCCTCTCCTTCAACCTCGACGATATCATCATCCCCGCCGAGAAGGCCGACATCGTCAAGCGTGGTAACGAGGAAATCGACCAGATTACCATGAACTACAACATGGGCTTCATCACCGACAACGAGCGCTACAACCAGGTCATCGACACCTGGACGCACGTCAATACGGACCTCAAGAAGACCCTCATGAAGCAGATGACCGAGGCCGACCAGGGCTTCAACGCCGTCTTCATGATGCTCGACTCCGGTGCCCGTGGTTCGGCCGACCAGATTGCTCAGCTCGCCGGTATGCGTGGTCTGATGGCCAAGCCCCAGAAGGCAGGTGCCGAGGGCGCACAGATTATCGAAAACCCTATCCTCTCCAACTTCAAGGAGGGTATGAGCGTGCTCGAATACTTCATCTCGACCCACGGTGCCCGTAAGGGTCTGGCCGATACCGCCCTCAAGACGGCCGACGCCGGTTACCTCACCCGCCGTCTCGTCGATGTCTCCCACGACGTCATCATCAACGAGGAAGACTGCGGTACCCTCCGCGGCCTCGTATGCACCGCCCTCAAGGACGGCGACGAAGTCATCTCCTCCCTCGGCGAGCGCATCCTCGGCCGTGTCTCCGTACACGACATCATCCACCCCACCACCGGCAAACTCATCGTCGCCGCCGGCGAAGAAATCACCGAGCCCATCGTCGCTGAGATTGAAGACTCCCCCATTGAGAGCGTCGAAATACGCTCCGTCCTCACCTGCGAGAGCCGCCATGGCGTCTGCATGAAGTGCTACGGCCGCAACCTCGCCACCAGTCGCATGGTGCAGAAGGGCGAAGCCGTCGGCGTCATCGCCGCACAGTCCATCGGCGAGCCCGGTACGCAGCTTACCCTCCGTACCTTCCACGCCGGTGGTATCGCCTCCAATGCCGCTGCCAACGCCACCATCGTGGCCAAGAGCAACTGCCGCGTAGAGTTTGAAGAGCTCCGCACCGTCGATGTCACCGCCGAAGACGGCACCGCATGCCGCGTCGTCGTTGGCCGACTGGCTGAAGTGCGCTTCGTCGATCCCAACACGGGCATCGTCCTCTCCACGCAGAACGTGCCCTACGGCTCGCAGCTCTTTGTCAGCGAGGGCGACGATGTGGAGAAAGGCACCGTCATCGCCAAGTGGGACCCCTTCAATGCCGTCATCGTCACCGAAACGGCAGGTACCATACAGTTCGAGGACGTCGTCGAAGGCGTCTCCTACCGTGTGGAAGAGGACGAAGCCACGGGTCTCCGCGAGCGTATCGTCATCGAAAGCAAGGACCGCGGCCGCGTGCCCTCCGCCCATATCCTCGACGAGAACGGACAGATTCTCCGCTCGTACAACTTCCCCATCAACGGTCACATCGTCGTCGAAGACGGCCAGAAGCTCAACGCCGGCGATGTCCTCATCAAGATTCCGCGCGCTGTAGGAAAGGCCGGCGACATCACCGGTGGTCTGCCCCGTGTCACCGAACTCTTCGAGGCCCGCAACCCCAGCAACCCCGCTGTCGTTTCGGAAATCGATGGTGAAATCTCCATGGGCAACATCAAGCGTGGCCACCGCGAGATTATCGTCACCTCCAAGCTCGGCGAAATCAAGAAGTACCTCGTTCCCCTCTCCAAGCAGATCCTCGTGCAGGAGAACGACTACGTCCGCGCCGGCACGCCCCTCTCCGACGGTAGCATCACCCCCAACGACATCCTCGCCATCAAGGGTCCCACCGCCGTACAGGAGTACATCGTCAACGAAATCCAGGACGTTTACCGCCTCCAGGGTGTGAAGATCAACGACAAGCACTTCGAGGTCATCGTCCGCCAGATGATGCGCAAGGTACAGATTGACCAGCCCGGCGACACCCGCTTCCTCGAACAGCAGATTGTTGACAAACTCGACTTCGCCGAGGAGAACGACCGCATCTGGGGCAAGAAAGTCGTCGTCGATGCCGGCGACAGCGAGGTCATGAAGAAGGGTATGATCGTCACCGCCCGCAAGCTGCGCGACGAAAACTCCCAGCTCAAGCGCCGTGACCTCCGCCTCGTCCAGGTACGCGATGCCCAGGCTGCCACCTCCACCCAGATCCTCCAGGGTATCACCCGTGCCGCCCTCCAGACCAAGAGCTTCATGTCCGCCGCCTCGTTCCAGGAAACCACCAAGGTCCTCAACGAAGCCGCCATCTCCGGCAAGACGGACTACCTCGAGGGCATGAAGGAGAACGTCATCTGCGGCCACCTCATCCCCGCCGGTACCGGTCTCCGCGAGTTCAACAAAATTGTGGTCTGCGATGCCGACGAGTACGAGAAAGAAGTCGCCCCCGTCGTCGTTCCCCCCACCGTCTGACACCCCCGGCCGCCGCGGCAGGGTAGGGTAGCGGGCCCCACCGTCCGCCCCATCACCCACCGCCCCGTGCCGTCCCCATCCCCCAAGCCGATGCAGGCCCCCAGCCCGCATCGGCTTTTTTGTGTTCCGCCCATCCGCCGCTGCTTCAACGCTATTGTGCTGATTCTCACCGGGGGGCGCAGCTTAGTAGTGCCATGTCCATTGACATGGCACCGGGGGCGCAGCTTACCCCAACTTCAACGCCGAAAACAGGCGTTGAAATTGGGCTAGCGCCGCCCCTTCTACGCTCATGCGCCGCTTCACCTTTTCGCCACGCGTCTTCTATCCCCGCCCCCTTATCCACAAAAACTTTATGATTCTTTAACGCGCCAAGTCCCCCAACAACCCCCGGTCGAGCCACCGAAACACCGCCCGCACAAACCGAAACCACCGTCGCCCAAACAGAAAATACGCTTTGGGCGACAGGAAAAACCGTCGCCCAAAGCGTAATACCCTCTTTCGGTCAACAAAAAAGGGCCCCGAGAGGGACCCTTATACACTTCGTGGAGCAAAGATAATACAAAATAGACCCAAATCCAAATCGGCATCTCCCGCCCCTCTCAACCAAAAATCATCCTCAACAAGCCCCGGTTTCCTATCAATGCCCCTGTCGAAGCCCGGACCGCGGCCCCGCCTTCTTCCCCCAAAATCGCGCCCCATTCGCCACGCTCTGTGAAAAATCTAAAAAATTAACGCTGCCGATGTAACGAATCTGAAAAATTAACGCTACCGATGTAACGTTAATAATACAAAAATTTGTATATTTGCCGCAGATTTAGCCCGACTACGCCCCGAACGGCCTCAAAGCCCCTCAAAAAACAACGTAGTCAGGCCCGAAAAGCACACCGACACCCTACAAAGAAACAACAGGTACCATACCTATATATATAAGAAAGCCGACCCATTCCGGGGCGGCCCGACCCATTCCCAAAAGACAACCATCAATCAATTCTTTTTTATTGTTTCATCTAATTCAAAACACCACCACGATGAAGAAAATCTACTCTCTTCTCGCGTCGCTGCTCGTGTGCTTCATGGGCGTGACGATGGCATCGGCTCAGTCCGACGTCGTAATTAAGTGGGAAGTCGGTGAGGAACCCATCACTGAGGTGAGCGATGGCATGTACGTCGTTCTCCAGCAGGGTACCTACGCTGCATGGTCCAAGAATGGCTACCTCAACCCCTCCGGCAGCTATCTTGCAACCGTTGACCCCACCTGTATCTACCAGCTCAAGCAGGTTGATACCGCTTCCGATGGCGCTGCCATCTATGTGCTCCAGAACGTGAGCAACAAGCAGTACATCTACTCTGGCGGTCACACGCTGAGCTACAGCGATGCTTTCCAGTGCTCTGCCGAAGTGTCTGAAGTTGACTCCGAGAATCCTCGTAAGAAGATTTATGGTCAAGACCGTCAGGTTGACTCTGAGGGCCGCACCATGGTGTTCTGCTCGAAGGACCCCAACAACGACGAAGGCACCAGCTGGACCTACCTCTGCTACTGGGGTTGCCCCGCTTACTCCTCCTACAGCGACACCAACGACTGGTTCGTCTATGAGGCTAAGTCCCACGAGGCTACCAGCCGCGAGAAGTTCGAGATGGCTTACAACGACTTCTTCAAGAACGGCTTCGACGCTGAGGCCTTCCCCGTGGGCGTCAACCCCGGCTGCATCTCGCAGGCAATCTTCGACCAGATCAGCGCTGTCTATGAAGAGGCTTATGCCGCTACCGACAACGAAAGTCTGAGTGACGCTGAGCTCGACGAAATCACCGCCCACATCCGTGCCGCTCAGAAGGCTTACGAAGAGGGTCTCGTCCTCGTTGAGCCGGGCAAGTACTATGCCTTCGTCTGCCTCCGCAGCAACGACATGATGTATGAGGACAACGCCAACAACCTGAAGGCTACCGCCGGTATGGCCGCTCTTCCCGAAGAGATCACTGTGGATGAGGCTAAGTACATCTTCCAGACCGAAGACGCCGGCGACGGCTACCTCTACATCAAGAACCTCGCTACCGGCAACTACTGGTCCACCAACCCTGGTACCTCCGCACAGTGGAAGACCATCGCTACCGCCACCAACAAGTTCACCATCCCCCGCTACAGCGGCACCATCTTCAACCAGCGCCACTCGTCGGGCAACTACACCCACATCGATGGCGGCATGAAACTGGTACAGTGGAACGCGCCCGGCGGTGCAGGCTGCCAGTACTATGTACACCTCGTTGACGCCGACAAGGTAACTCCGCTCCTCACGGCCCTCGAAAAGCAGCAGTTCATCACCACCTATAAGAACTACTACGCCAGCGCCAAGGCTGTCCCCGGTATGTATCTCTACGCCTCCGGCATCACCATGGACGGTAACTACGCTTCACCCGGCCTCGTAGGTTCGGCCACCACCAATGCTCAGGAAACCTCTGAAGGTCCCATTGCCAACCTCTTCGACGGCAACTACACCACCTACTTCCACTCTAAGTGGCAGGGTGCCGCCATCGACAACGATTGGGACTGGATCGAAGTTGACCTCGGCAAGGAAGTGTCCAACATCGCCGTGAAGTTCTCTCTGCGTCACAACAACCAGCGCAATGCCCCCACACGTGCCGCTCTCGTTGCTCCCGCTGCTGACGACGATCCCGCAGGCGCATGGACCGACACGCTGTGGAGAGATACTGTCATCTACGAATACAGCACGCCGTATCCCGCAGGTGCTATTAACAACACTACAGCTATCATCCAGGTTAAGGATCTGAAAGCTCCTGTACAGAAGCTCCGCTTCGCCGTTATCAACACCGCAAACAACAGTTCCAACGGCGACGGCCCGTTCTTCGCCCTCTCTGAGTTCCGTGTGTACGAAGAGGATGGTAGCATCAACCCGAAGTACAACCTCATCCCCGAGGCTATCCGTCAGGAACTCGACAACCAGCTCGCCGCTTCTGAGGCTATGCTCGTTGACTCCATCGCCAACAACACCCCGATGGAAGACCTCCAGGCCGGTTACGCCGCCCTCGAAGCCGCTGTAGAAGCCTTCGAAGCTGCTTATCCCGACGACAGCCACCTCCAGTCGCTCATCGCCCGTGCTTACCAGCAGGCCGAAGCCGAAGGTATGGAAGGTGACGCTTGGGGTTACTTCCAGACAGGTGCTCAGGCTACCCTCAAGGGTCAGCTCGAAGCCATCGAAGCCGAAATCGGCGAGAAGGTGCTCAACCTTGATGAGATTGCCAAGTATGAGGCCGCTGTTGAGGCTGCTGTGAAGGAATTCAACGGTAAGCTCAACGTACCCGCCGATGGTACCCTCATCCGCATCGTAGGTGCTGCCGTTGATGGCAACGGCGAACCCGTTAACGCTAATGGCAACTACGTATATGCCGCTGACGCAGACTCTGTCAACAACATCCGTTGGGGATACAACATCGAAGATATCAACCGCGATGCCCGCATCAACTGCATCTGGCAGTACATCCAGCTCGAAGGCGGCAAGTTCGCTCTCCGTAACGTAGGTACCGGTAAGTACATCTCCAACATCTACAAGGATGCTGAAAGCTACGCCGACGTTGACCGCACCATCGGTCTGAAGAGCGTTGACCAGCCCGAGCCCTTCACCGCTATCACCTCCAAGATACCTGGTGTTTACAACATCGAGCTCATCGACTACCGCTACATGAACGGTGACCCCAGCGGTTCTGTAGTTATCTGGACCTCTACGGGCGGCAACAGCAACTTCGTATTCGAGGCTGTTGACGCTGACGAAGCCGGTACCGACTTCATCACGCCCGCCAAGGCTGGTAAGACGCAGGTTATCACCCTGCCCTTCGCCATCACCTATGCCGACCCCGTTGCCTACAAGGTACTCGGTGCTAAGGACGGCGAACTCCAGCTCCAGCTGTACGACGACGCCGAGGGTATTCCCGCCGGTACACCGTTCGTAGTAGTCACCGACGCTGACCAGACGTATATCAACTTCGGTATCGACGCCACCGACATCAATGACTTAGTCAACAATGGCAAGTACGAGTATGGCCACATCGACCAGAACGGTCTGATTGGTACCCTCCAGAGCCTCAAGCTGCCTGCCGGTCTCGGTCTCATCCTCGACGAGGTTGTTAAGCTCTCCGTTGACAACACCGCTCTCGCCGCCGGTTCCGGTTACTTCAAGTACATCAACGCTACCGACGATGAAGGTGACCTCAAGATCACCATCGAAGAGATGCCCGACGGCATCAGCGGTATCACCCTCAATCCTGCTGCTGCAAGCAAGGGTATCTACACCATCTCCGGTGTACGCGTAAACGGTAAGAACCTGCCCAAGGGCGTTTACATCATCAACGGCGAGAAGGTCGTAAAGTAAACCTTTCCCCCTCCCGCTTCAGATGAAGCATAATAATAAAGGCTGTGTCGCACCCGCGACACAGCCTTTTTCTTGTCTAAGCCCGCCGCCCCTTCAACGCCCCTACAACCATCCTATGTCCCCTGGTGCCCTCAATGGACGGCACCTCCTAGCGTCGCCCCGCGTCCATCTCTCGCCCCCTAGCACAGCTAGCCCCCATATTGCCCGTCCCCTAGAATCTCTAGAACAGCTAGAACCTCTAGAGCAGCTAGCCCCTCCCCCCCCCGAAACCCAAAACATGTTCTTCAGCACAAACCCGCAAATTTCCCATCCCAACCCTTGCTAATCTCCCCGGAAACCCCCAACTTTGCAAAACACGCCCCAAAAAGGCGCGAGCGAGCCAAACTTTTTTCGGCGCTGTAAGTCGCTGTGATAAAGACCGATAAGCCCAAACAGCCCAAAAGCCCCGAAAAATTTTTCAAAAAAAGTTGCCAAAACATTTGGTCGGTTCGCGGAAACCCCCTAATTTTGCACTCGCTAACAGGAACTAAGGCACACGCCTAACACCTGAGACGCTAACAAAGAAGAGTTCTTTAACAAACTTACATAAAACTTTCAAGAAGAGAAGTACAAGACAGAGCGCACACTTCGAAAGAAGAGCGCTCGGGTAAAACAAGTACTGTCAATTCAAAGGTAGTAATCCAATAGCCATACAGAGCAAACAACAACATTATATATTACAATGAAGAGTTTGATCCTGGCTCAGGATGAACGCTAGCTACAGGCTTAACACATGCAAGTCGAGGGGCAGCGGGAAGCAAGCTTGCTTGCTTTGCCGGCGACCGGCGTACGGGTGCGTAACGCGTACCG
>JALEZQ010000102.1 GCA_022772475.1 Bacteroidales bacterium
GGCAGCCGTCTGGGCAACATCCAGAAGGCCACACAGGGCCTCTTCAGCATCGAGGACCGCGACCAATATACGCCGCACATCAAGACCGTCCGCGTCGTCACGATGGTCGATTACGCCCTCAACTGACACACCGCACCTCAACCGACATACCGCCCGCCGGGACACAGCACCAACGATGGTGCTGCGCCCGGCGGGCGGTGTAGGTTCTACAAAAGAGGCCGGGCGCTGAAGCCGGCGCAGCTCTATTTCTTCAGAAACGCCTCCACGATGGGCATGACCTGCGCGTCATAGTCGGCCGAGGCGCCCATCATGGCGCCCATGCTGCCCAGGTTGGCGCTGTTGAAACCGTGGTTGGCGCCCTCTATCTTGTGCAAGGTGGCGGCGGGATAGAGCGCCGCGGCCTTCTCCGAATTGGCGATGGGCACGACAATGTCTTTTGTGCCGTGGATGATGCAGACGGGTTTGGGGAACGTCCCGACATGCGCCCATACGTCATAGTCCTTGATACTGTTGATGTACGCCTCACTCATCGTCATCATACCGCTAAGGTCGCCCCAGTTGCCGATATTGCCCATGCTACCCAGATTGCTGAACATCTGCACCATTTCGGGGATGTTGAAGGCGGGGTAGAAGAGGACCATCCCGGCGAAGTCGTCGGGACACTCGTCGGCGAGCAGGGCGGAGACGAGGCCGCCCTGACTGCTCCCGAGCAGATAGACGCGCGACGGGTCAACGTAGGGCATCCCCTTCACCGTGCGAACCACGGCGCGGAGGTCCTCCACCTCGGTGAAAACGGTCATGCTGTCCATCGCGCCGTCGCTCTTGCTCTCGTCGCTGCCGCCGCAGAAGTCGAAGCAGTAGGCGGCATAGCCCATTCGGGCAATCTGCGCGGCATAGCCCTTCATGGACGCGTGGGTCAGCGAACTGCTGTGCGAGAGGACGACGGCGGGCTGAGGCTCGGACGTGGTGGCGTTGTAGTACATCACGCCATATATATTATTGGTGTCACGCCGGCACCACAGGTCCACACTATCGACGGCCCACTCCGCGTCCGTCTGTATGGAGTCGGCACCGTTCTGTATCCCACTGTCGTCGGGAAGGGTGATCATATCGTTGTCGTCGTCAGAGCAGGCGGCAAGTAGCGGTGCAGCCGCGATGGCGCCGCACCATAACATCTGTCGGAAAAGAGGTCTCATATATATAAGTTGTGTGATAAAGTTAAACTTTGGGCGTTTGCCTCAGGCAAAGGTATCAATTAATTTTCTAATAATTGATGTCCGGTAAAAGTTCTATGGCGCAGATAGAGTGCCACAATGAAGATGGTTGAGCGCGGCGGTGCCCGATAGGAGGAGGGTGTATCAAAAGCCCGCAACATTCCTTGCGAAAATCCATGACACCCTTACAAGGCCATACAATCGCAATCTATTGAGAAACACGCCTATACCAAATCACAACCGCCGACCACTTGGGCTATAACTCGATTTTTTTTGGACTTATAGCCCAAAATGTTGCGGTTGCCCGGCTCAAAATTTGTATCTTTGGCTCATTAAAATGCAAAGATATGGCACGAGAAATTATCGGACGGAAAAGGGAACTGGAGCAGTTGCGCTCTGTCTTCAACTCAGATAAGGCTGAACTGGTAGCTGTGTATGGACGCAGACGTATAGGCAAAACTTTCCTTGTTAAGGAGTTCTTCAACGGAGCGTTCGATTATTATGCTACAGGCATCTTTGAGGGCAGCAAACAGGACGAACTGAATGCTTTCTGCGATATGCTTTATCGAAACGCCACAGAGGCCAACGCGCATTCTTCCATCAAAACATGGATGGATGCTTTCGCTGCTTTACGCGACTACTTGACAGGGCTGCGGAAGAAGCGCCTCGTTGTCTTTCTCGACGAGTTGCCTTGGTTTGATGTGCCGTCAGGACAATTCCTCAAGGCTTTTGAATGGTTTTGGAATAGTTGGGGGGCCACGCAGGACAATCTAAAAATGATTGTGTGCGGAAGCGCCACGACATGGATGACGGATAAGTTCATTAGTGGCAAGGGCGGACTTTACAACCGCACCACAGAGCGTATTTATCTTGCTCCTTTTAACCTGCAAGAGTCTGAAGCCTTATTAAAATCGAATGGCGTGGATTGGGATCGTTCTCTGATTCTTGACGCGTATATGATATTTGGCGGCGTTCCACTCTATCTGAACATGTTGAAAAAGACGCTGAGCCTTGATGCGAATGTCGATGAGATGTTCTTCCGCGAGGGGGCACCCCTTCGTGATGAATATGAGTTTCTCTTTAGGTCGCTGTTCAAAGATTCCGACTTTTATATGCGCATCGTCGATGCCATCAGCAGAAAGAATATGGGCATCACCCGACAGGAGATTGTGGAACAGGCGAAGGTTAGTGCAAATGGAACACTGACCAAGGCGCTGAAGAATCTTGTCAGTTGTGATTTTATGAGAAAGTATAGCGCCTTCGGGAAGAAAGAACGGGAAGCACTGTATCAGCTCACTGACTTATCCGTGCTTTTCTACAAAAGGTTTGTGGAAAGGTATAATGGCAAAGACGAACACCATTGGACAAATCTTATCGACAGTCCGTCAAGACGTGCATGGACCGGTATTGCCTTTGAACAAGTGTGCCTGTTGCATGTACCCCAAATCAAACAAGCCTTAGGCATTGCCGGCGTACAGACAGAGGTAAGTTCATGGCGTTATGCCGGCGACGAGTACACGTCCGGTGCGCAGATAGACATGCTGATAAGCCGCCGAGACAGAGTCATCAATCTCTGCGAGATGAAATACTCGACATACAAATATGAAATTACCTCTAAATACAGCAAAGAGCTGCGTGAGCGCTGCGCGACGTTCCGCAGCGTAACGAACACACGGAATGCCTTACACCTAACACTGGTTACGCCGTGGGGGTTAAAACTGAACGCCAATGCCGGTGTCATAGGCCAAACAGTCACCGCGGAACAGTTGTTTGCAGAAATTTGTTAGAGGTTCAAGACCTATCACCAACCCAACAGTTGGGCTATAACTCGTTTTTTTCAGGGCTTATAGCCCAACTCCGCCCTCATGAAAACACCTGGTGGAGGACGGCGAGGGAGCGCAACTGGGGGAAGGCGGGGACGTGGAGGCGGTAGTAGTCGTTGATGCGCTCGAGAAGCCGGCTGCGCTCGGCACCGGTGAAACGGAAGACGTGCATCGTGGCGAAGTCCATGCGCCGCAGGTGCGGCAGAAGGGCGGCCTCGGCGGGTTCGAGCACATGGGGATGGGCGGGGCGCAGGGCGACGAAACGGCCGGCCTGCATGTCGAACCAGCAACCGGGACGATAGCCCTCGAGATTGGGAGCGAAACCCAGGAAGCGCACCACATGCAGCAAAAAGACCAGATGAAAATTGGCGAAGCCGCGCTGACTGGTGTCGAGCCACTGCACGGAGCGCTGCACATAGCCGAAGAGCGGACCGGGGTCGGCCTCCAGACGCACGGCATAGTGGAGAAACTCGGAGAGGAAGAGGGCGATGGCGCTCTTGTACGGATGGCGCGCGATGGAGGGCAGAGGCACCGAGAGTTGTGCCGCACGGCAGCGCGGAATGCCCGACGACGTATTGTTCCACGTCAGGTCGAGCAGCGCCAAGGGCGAAAACAGGGTGTGACTCACGGCGGCACGGCGCGACCGCGACACATGCACCATAAGCGACACCACCCCCGCCTGCTCGGCCAAGACCTCGCAGATAAGGGCATCGTCGCCGTAACGGGTGGTATGGAGCACAATGGTGCGCTGGGTGACCAACATAAGTCCGGATGGTTTGGGGCCGGGCGCATATATACCTATTTATTATATAAAAGCACCCGGCACGGTTGACATCGGCAAAGGTAAAACAAAGCGGCCGCAGAGCCCCGCGCTAAAGGCAAAAAGAGGACGTACGGAGAAAAAGTGGAGATTTTTTTGAAAAAAGTGCGGGGAAAGTTTGGCGGATTAGAAAATAACCCGTACTTTTGCACTCGCAATTGAGCCCCAACGGGTAATGAGCAATACAGCAAACGACATTATGGTCCCTTCGTCTATCGGTTAGGACGAGAGATTTTCATTCTCTAAAGAGCGGTTCGATTCCGCTAGGGACTACTCTAATAAAACAAAATCCTAAAATGGCAAACCACAAATCCGCTATTAAACGCATTCGTCAGACGGCTGCTCGTCGTCTGCACAACAGATACTACGCAAAGACCATGCGTAACGCTGTGCGCAAGCTGCGTGCAACGACTGAGAAGGCCGAAGCCGCCGAGATGCTTCCCAAAGTACAGAAGATGCTCGACAAACTGGCCAAGAACAACACCATCCACAAGAACAAGGCCGCGAACATCAAGTCGAGCTTGATGCTTCACGTCAACAAACTTGCCTAAGTAGGCAAAACGATACCTCATTCCCCATGAACTGACCGATGCGATATCGCTTAGTTCTTTTTTATAAAACCAGCTACTTTCCGGTAAGCTGGTTTTAATTGTTTAGGGGTATGCCGGGGAGGGGTATAGATGGGAAGCGCGGACCGATAGTAGACGGTGTGTCATAATGGCCAATCTGCTGCGTTGCTATCGTCTTCGGGCTTGGTCATGTACTTCAGTACACTCCCTGCGCCCTCATCCTCAGCGCCTTGCATCTTGACCATTCTGACGCACCTTTGAGTGCGCGTCAAAATTTGCATTTTGACACACCCTCGGCCCATGCAGCGAGCAAAATTGCCGGCGGTTCGGACAACATTTTTGCCACCCGCCTTGGCAATGCGATTGCCAAGGGCTGGTAATGCGATTGCCAAGGGCCGGCAATGCGATTGCCAAGGGCTGGCAATGCGATTGCCAAGGGCCGGCACATCGAGTGCCCGCGGCTGGTACTTCGAGTGCCCGCGGCTGGTACTTCGAGTGCCCGCGGCTGGCACATCGAGTACCAAGGGCTGGCACATCGAGTACCAAGGGCCGGAGAAATTCCCAAGGCCCTTGGGAACACAATTCCCAGCCGCTGGGAACATTATTCCCAAGGGCTGGGAACATGATTCCCAGCCGCGGGGAACTCGATTCCCAGCCGCGGGGAACTCGATTCCCAAGGCCCTTGGGAAAATGATAATGTGCACTTCTGCCGCAGCCATACGGGCGAGATTGACAAAAACGCGAAACCGAGACTTCCCGGCAGGGAAGCCTCGGCTGATGAGTGTGGAGCAATAAGTGGATCGCACGCGGCAAAGCGGTACGGACGGCCGGCGCCTCAGAAGGGCAGGCCGACGGCGAAGTGGAAGGTGAAGTCGCGCGAGAAGCGGGGATGGAAGATGGGGTAATGGTCGCGGCCGTGCTCGTAGGCGGGGTTGATGGCCTTCATGCCGCCGTCGAAGCGCAGGATGAAATAGCCCATATTGAGGCGAAGGCCCAAGCCGTAGGCCACGGCTATCTGCTTGTAGAAGGTGTCGAAGCGAAACTGCCCGCCGGGCTGGTCGGCATAATCGCGGGTGTTCCATATATTGCCGGCATCGATGAAGGCGGCGGCGTGCATCTGCCAGAACAGGTGGGTGCGGTACTCCACGCTCAGGTCGAGCTTGATATTGCCGCTCTGCGTGATGAAGTTGGTCTTGCCGTCATGGTCCTTGTAACTGCCCGGACCGAGTTCGCGGACGCTCCATCCGCGGACGCTGTTGGCACCTCCCGAAGCGTAGCGCCGCTCGAAGGGGATAATCTCCGAATTGCCGTAGGGCAGGGCCAGACCGGCGGCGGCATGGACGGCGAGGGAGTTGCGCTCGTCGATGCGAAAACTCTTGGCATAGTCGAAGTCGAAGCGGACGTACTGGGCATAGGCGATGTCGAAAATCTTGTAGCGTCCCTCGCTGTCACGGTTGAGGTGGAGCAGGTTCGCGCCGAGGTTGAGGAAATTGCCGGCGGTCTCGACGCCGGCGCGTATCTGGTAGCCGTTGGTCTGGTAGAGCCCCGTGACCGACGCATTTTGCAGCGAACTGTAAGTAAAGGTGTAGGCGCTCTTCATGATGAAGAGGTTTTCGTAACTGGCGCGCAGCACGGCATAGCGGGGGTCGTCGCCCTGCAGATACTCCTGACGGAAGGTGTCGGAAATCCAGGGCATGAAGATGTAGTTGATGCTCAGCAGGTCGAAGCGGTGCTGACGGCCGGGGTGGCGGGGCTGCGCCCAGCGGTAGGTCCAGGCGGCGGTGAGGGCGCGGCGGTGAAACTCGGGGCGGTCCTGCGAACTGTAGCTGACGCCGATTTCGGACGAGGCCTTCTCAAGATGGCGCAGGTGCGAGGGCAGAAAGGGCATGAGCAGGGAGGGAAAGCGCAGCGTGGCGTCGGCGCCATACTCGATATAGTCTTCGTTGCGGTAGCCCTCGAGCCCCGTGATGGCCTCGAAGGCGCCGCGCAGTTTGAGCTGCAGCACCTCGGCGCCGCCCATAAGGTTGCGGTTGCTGTAGGTCAGGGCCAAGGCCGCGCCAAGGTTGCCGGCGGTATTCGTGCCCTCGAGTTCGGCGCTGAAGGAGTTGGGCTTGTTGAGTTTGACAAGGATATCGCAGTCGAGCAGGGCCGAATCGCCGGGTACCTGCCGCATACGGATGTTGGAATAGTTGACCGCCTGCAGGCCGTTGAGGGCGCGATAGGTGGAGGTGACGTTGGCGGCGCTGTAGAGGTCGCCGGGACGCACGAAGACATGGCGGTTATAGACGCGGCGGTGGATGCGAATCTTGTCGTCATAGTACATCGTCATGCCCTGCACCAGGCTGGAGTCGGCGTCCGCGGTTTCGCTGACCTCCTCGAGCACGTTGACGCGGCGCAGGCGGAAGGTCCGGAAGGCCTGGTCGGCACTGAAGCCGGCGGGCGGTCGGACGGACATGGTCAGATCGACGCCGAAGTCGCCCACGGCGGTGTCGGCACGGAAGGTGACAAAGTCTTTCTGCACATGATAGTAGCCGTTGTCGCGCAGGAGGGTGACGATGCGGTTGCGCTCGTCGTTGAGCACCGAGAGGTCCAGCGGCATACCGCGATACAGACGCGTCTCATTCTGCCGCGCCTTTACGATCTGCGCCGTGGCGCTGTCGCTATACTGGCGGCTGACGGACGAGACGTAACTGCGGTTGCCGGGGTACATCGTATAGTGCACGTTGACCTTGCGATGCCGGCTGGTGGTGTCGGCAGCAACTTCGGCATGTAGATAGCCCTTGTTGCGCAGGGCGGTACGCAGCGACACGCGCGACAGTTCGGTCAGCGAGGCGTCATAGACCACGGGGGGCTCGCCCAGACGGCGGACGACGCGGCTATAGCCCGAGGTGGTATCGCGGCCCTGCAGACAGTAGATGCCCAGCGGCACCTTGACCATGCTGAACCATCGCGAGTTGGGTTCCTGACGCACATTGACACGATAGGACGAGGCGGAGATGCCGCGCGCCGGCGTGGACAGGCTGACGCCGGACAGGCGCTCCTCGCCCTCGTGAAGAAAACGTTCGGACGAGCAGCCGCCGGCCACAAGGGCCAGCAGACAGACCAGCGTACAGGCGTAGCATGTGCGTAAGGATGGGAAAACGTTGCGCTTCATGGCGCAAAGGTAGCGATTTCCCGCCGATGAGGGGCACGCCGCGCCGCTTATTGTAGGCGGTAGGACGGTAATAGGGCGGAGCGGGGCTGAGCGGAAGGAATGACGACGAGAGACCAATTTGAGGTTAACAACCTATTGTTAACGAAACAAACGGGGCCATTTCATCAAGAAATATGTACCTTTGCACACTCAGGTATGCCGTAGCCGGAGGCTGCCTTTCCCCCCTTTCACACCCCCCGAACTAACCCCCTATGTGGAGCAAGAACAAAAGTAAATACGTGCGCTCGTTGGCCATGAAGAAGGTGCGCGATGCCGAGGGCCTCTTTCTGGCCGAAGGCGGCAAGGCGGTGGGCGAACTGGCCCGCTGCTTCGAGCCCGTCATGGCGGTGGCCACCGAAGGATGGCTGGCCACCCACACCGTACCCGCCGGCCTGGCGCCGGACGTGACGGACGAAGGCGAGATGGCCCGCGCCTCGCTGATGAAGAGTCCGCAGGGCATTTTGGCCGTCTTTCGCAAGCCCAAGGCCGAGGCGCAGTTTGTCCCGCCCACGGACGACCTGACGCTGGTGCTCGACGGCGTGCAGGACCCCGGCAACGTGGGCACCATCATCCGGCTCGCCGACTGGTTAGGCATCGGCCACGTGGTGTGCTCGCCCGACGTGGCCGACGTCTTCGGCCCGAAGGTGGTGCAGGCCACGATGGGCGCGCTGGCCCGCGTCAGGGCATTCTATACGGACGTGCCCGCATGGCTCGGCAAGGTGCCCGCGGCCCTGCCCGTCTATGGCACGTTCATGGCGGGCAGCAACCTCTACGCCGAACCGCTGCCGCAAGGCGCCATCGTCGTGATGGGCAGCGAGGGACGCGGTATATCGCCCGAGGTGGAGCGCCGCATCACGCACCGACTGACCATCCCCACCTTCCCGCCCGGACGTCAGGCCGTGGAGAGCCTCAACGTGGCGGTGGCCACGGCGATGGTCTGCGCCGAGTTCAGACGGCGGTAGGCACGCCGGCTGCGCGACAGCATGCCCTTCTCTTATATTTCATTATAGAGTTTAAGACAGAACGAAACAGAACGATATGGACCTGATGCTTTCCCTGCTGTCATGGCCACCCGTGGCGGTGGCCGCAGCCTGTATTCTCCTCCTGTGGTGGGCACGGTGGCGCGACTACCGCCTCACCGCCCGTCTGCTCAACGGCCGGACCGGAAGCAGCGGGGACGACGATGACGACGATGACGACGCCAGCGCGCTGATGGCCGGCAACATGCACATGGCGCCCAAGGTGACGGTGGTGGTGCCGTGCTGCAACGTGCTGCCACAACTGAAGGAAAACCTGCCCGCCCTGCTGGAGCAGGAGGGCATCGCCTACGAGGTGGTGGTGGTGGATGAGGCATCGAGCGACGGCACGCGCGAATGGCTCGAATACTATAGCGAACAGCAGCGCCGTCTGCGCCACACCTTCGTCCCGCCGACGGCACGCTACGTCGATCGCCGCAAACTGGCCATCACGCTGGGTGTCCGCGCCGCACGCGCCCCATGGGTCATCATCACACAGGCCGACTGCCGCCCGGCATACCCCACATGGCTGGCCACAATGGCGGAACACTTCCACAGCCACACGGACATCGTACTGGGCTACGCCAACTACGAAGAGCCCAGCACGCGGCAGGAGCACCGCGCGGCCTACGAACGGCTGCACGGGCAGATACGACGCTACCGCGCCGCCATGGGTATGGGCGGCAAGGGCAACGGACGGGCATGGGGCGGCGACGTGGCCAACCTGGCGTTCCGCAAGGAGGTGTTTATGGCACAGCAGGGCTTTGCCGACTTCCTCACGACGGCCTGCGATGAGGGCGACGCCCTGGTCAGCACCATGGCCACGGCGGGCCGCACGGCGGTGTGCTGTCAGACGGAGAGCACGGTGTGGCAGTCGTTCCCCTTCACCAAGAGCATGCACAGTATGCGGCTGATTGCCCGCGAGACGCTGCGCCACCTGACGCCGGGTGCCCGCCGCAGCCTGTGGCGCGAAGGGGCGGCCTCGGCAAGCCTCTATGTGCTCACCATAGCCCTTGCGGCACATGCCGTATGGGCAGCGCTGACCTACAGCGCGGCGCCCGAACGCTTCGCCACGCTCTTCCCCATCGAGATAGCGGCGATGGCTTGTCTCGTCACAGCGCTGGCATGGCCGGTGGTGGCCCTGCGCCGCATCACGCACGCCATGGAGCAGACGCCCTTCAGCGCGGGGCGCGTATGGCTGCAGGCATACCTCCAGCCTTGGCGCAACATGGCGGAGAAGGTGGCACGCTACCGCCACCGCCGCGACTTCCTGCGCAAGCAGTGAGGCGACACGGCTTCCTCTCCCACCCTATCTATGAATTAACTACCATTCCCTAATCTATCCTTTCTTATGAAAATCAAACGTATTCCCCTACTCTTGGCGACAGCGCTGACCATCAGTCTGCCGCTCGGCGCACAGAGCCTGCCGGAGGGTGCCGAAAAGGCGGACCCGGCGACACGTGCCATACTCTACCGCCTGAATATGCAGCGGGACGCTGCGCAGAGCGCGGCCCTGCACTCGCGCGGCCTGACGCCGGACAGCGCACAGCTGATGCTGCGCGTGACGGAGGCCGACGGCGTCATGCAGAAGATTGAAGGCCTGGGCGGACGGGGCTGCCGCATCAGCAGCGGCATCGTGACGGCCACAGTGCCGGCCACAGCGCTGCCTGCGCTACTGGCCATGCCCGAGGTGACACGCATCAACCACGCTCAGCAGAAATATGCCCTGACCGATGAGGCGCGCACGCTGACGGGCGTGGACCGCGTACTCAGCGGCACGGGCCTCGAGACGCCCTTCACAGGAAAGGGGGTCATCGTAACGGTCGTCGACCGGGGCTTCCAGTTCAACCACCGCGCGTTCCTCAAGGATGCCACGACGTCGCGCGCCCTCTACACCTGGAACCACAACAAGAGCAAGACGCCACCACAGAAGGGAGCCACCTTGCTGCGTGGCAGCGACGGAATACCGGAGGAGGGCGGACACGCCACCCACGTGGCGGGCATCGCTGCGGGCTCCAAGGTAGAAGGCGTACCCTACCACGGCATGGCGCCGGAGGCCGACCTGGTGCTCATCTCCTCCACCTATATGAGCACCGATATACTGGAAGAGATTGCCTGGGCCAAGAGCGTGGCCCAAGATGAAGGCAAGCCGATGGTGGTCAACATGAGTTTTGGCACTGACATACACCCGCATGACGGCTACGGCGATGAGAAAGAGGTCAGCGAACTGGCTGACAACGGCTTCATCCTGGTGTCTGCGGCGGGCAACAGCAACGGCGACAAGGCTCACGTGGAGCGCACGCTGCAGAACAAGGGCGACTCGGTGGTCTTTGCCTTGGACAACAAAACGAACGACTGCCTCATGTGCTTCGTCGGACAGCCCACCGACGGTCAGGAGCACCTCAGTTTCTCTCCCTGCCTCTACAACAAGAAAACCAAGACATACACCGCGCTTACCGAAAGCCAGCTGGCCACCATAGGTTACTGTGGCGGAGTCATCTCAGAGGGTAACGGCAGGCAGGCTTTCATAGTCAATATCAACCAGAGCCGCGCACGGTCGGTAGCGGGCATCACGGATGCCACCAACACCTACATGGTGGTAGTGGCCCGCGCCCTGACAGACAGCGTGAGGGTGCACGGATGGCACGTCAGCAAGAACGGCTTTGTCACCCTGGGCTCGGGCGTCGGCGTGGCGCCGGACGACAGATACGTCATCGGCGACTATGCCTCGGGAGAGAAGATAATTAGCGTGGGCTCGTTCGTAGGCCGCCACGACTGGCCTCATTATGCCACCGGCACCAACAAGACGAGCACGGAATCGACCACAGGCAAACTGAACGACTTCTCCAGTCAGGGACCGACCATCGACGAGGGCGAACGCCCGCTCGTCGCCGCACCGGGCGGACAGATTATCTCGGCGCTGAACAGCTTTGCCGACGCCAGCACGGGCGCGTCGTCCCTCGACCTGACATCGTGGCAGGTGACGGCGGGCATCAACAGCAACGGACAGGCTGTGCCCTATAGCCAAAGCAACCGCCTAAAGCACTTCTTCTACGGCATGAAGTCGGGCACGTCGATGGCTTCGCCGGCCACGACGGGCATCATCGCCCTCTGGCTGCAGGCCAACCCCGAACTGAACTACGACCAGATTGAGCGCATCATCCGGGCCACCTCGACGCGCGACTCGTTCACCGGCGGCACGGCGGGCACATGGACGATGGGCTGGGGCTACGGCAAAATCAATGCCTACGACGGTCTGAAGATGGCCATCGAACTGGCCGAAGCGGACGGTATCACGCCGATGATTGGCGCGGAAGAACCGGTGTCGTTCGACCGACAGCCGGATGCCTGGCGCATCCTCTTCCACACGCCATGCCATCAGGCGGTCATCTCCCTGCACGCCCTCTCGGGGACACAGGTGGCACAGACCACGCTCCACGACATCCGCCCGGGTAACGAGCACACCGTGGCGCTGGACGGACTGCCCAAGGGCGGCTACCTGCTGACGGTGCAGACGCCGCAGGCCAAACTGACACGCAAGATATTGGTTCAGTAAATCTCACCGGCGGCTGGCGGCACGCGTTCTATGCGACAGTCAGCCGCTGCTTTTTCACACCTCCCTCCCCTCGCCGACCGGACCGGAGTTGTCCCCCGGGGGGAAGCACACACCACAAAACATTTTCTCATGAGACCTTTTCTTCTCTCTCTCCTTGCCGCCGGCAGCATGGCGCTCACAGCCACAGCACAGGTGGACGTCACGGGCACCAAGGTGGACGTCACCGTCATGCAGCAGTGGATGCACCGCAACAGCCCGCGGCCGCTGCGCTCGTCGGGCACCTCAACGGCGACCGACACGCTAAAGGCATTTGTACGGGTCAGCGACGTACAGACGGTGGCCGACAGCATCCACGCCTGGGGCGGCACAGCCAACATCATCACAGACAGCCTGCTCACCATGAGGCTGCCCATCACTGCGCTTCAGCGTCTGACGGCATTGCCCGAGGTGACGTATGTCGAGGGCAGCCGCCGCCGGCGCATGCGCATGGACAAGGCACGCTCCACAACGGGCGTCGAACGCCTGCACCTGGGCGAGAACCTTGAGACGCCGTTCACGGGGAAAGGGGTGATGGTGGCGGTCATCGACAAGGGCTTCGAATACCAACACCCGGCGTTCAAGAGCAACGGACAGTCGCGCGTGGTGAAGGTATGGAACCACCTGAAGAGCAATACGCCCTACACTTACATCCCCGCCGGGCACGACAACGCAGAAGACTCCGGCGGACATGCCACGCACGTCACGGGCATCGCGGCGGGCTCCAAACTGCCGGGCACGCCCTACCACGGCATGGCGCCTGAGGCGGACATCGTCATGGTGGTGTCAGACTTCAGTTCGACGAGCGTCGTGGACGAACTGAAGTGGGTGAGCGACCTGGCCAAGAGTCGTGGACAGGCGGTGGCGGTAAACATGAGCTTCGGCACGTACATCCATTCTTACGACGCAACGGACAATGCGAGCACGGCCATACAGGCACTGTCAAGACCGGGCTTCCTCATGGCGGCGGCCATGGGCAACGAACACGGCCTCAACCTTCACGCCAGCCGCACACTAGACACGGCGGGCACAAGCCTCTACCTCGTGATGGACAACGTGGACGAATACAACTACGGCATTATCTGGGGCATGGCGACCGACGGCGCGAAGCACCTCAAGTTTACACCCTATATTTACAACGCCACCAAGAAGCAAATGCAGACGCTGACCACGGCGCAATGGAACAAATGCGCCGAGATGGGCGAGGGCATATTGCCTGAAAACGGTAAGCAGTATTACCAACTTGCGATAGATTTGGGGGAGCTTCATTCAGCGCTACGCGACTACACATCGGACCTCTACATGGCGGTCAAGGTAGAAGCGCTGACCGACAACGCCACCTTCCACGCCTGGATGGACCCCTACGACGCGGGCTTCATCGCCATCGACAACTACGGCATAGCGGGCGATAACGAATACGTCATCTGCGACATGGCCAACATCCCCGACATTATGGGCGTAGGCGCCAGCGTCAACCATACATCCTGGAAACAGTATGCCACGGGAACGAGCTATGGTAACTCCTCCTTGCAGGCCGGAACGCTGGCCGATTTCTCGTCGCGCGGACCGGGCATGACGGACATGCCCAAACCGACGGTGGTCACGCCCGGACACAACATTGTCTCGGCTTTTAACCGCTACGCCGACGTGGAAGACAGCGGAAGCCTGAACATCGGCGGCGTCTTCGTCGTGGCGGGCGTCAACCAGCAGGGAGAAGCCGTGAGCTACAGCAATGCCTCGGAGACCACAGACGACTTCTACGGCATCATGTCGGGCACGTCGATGGCCACGCCGGCACTGACGGGTATCATGGCCCTCTGGCTGCAGGCCAACCCCGAACTCTCCGCAGAACAGGTGCGCGAAATCATCCGCACGACAGCCGTACGCGACAGCCAGACCGGTGGTAAGCAGGGTGACTGGACCAAGGGCTGGGGCTACGGCAAGATAGATGCTTATGCCGGACTGAAGAAGGCGCTGGAGATGGGCGCCGCCGACGGCATCGCCCCCATGATTTCAGACCTCACGCCGGTGACGCTGCTCAAGCAGGAGGACGCCTGGCGCATCCTCTTCAACGTGCCAACGACAAGGGCCGAAGTGACGCTAACCTCGCTCTCGGGCACGGTTATCAGCCGCACCAGCCTCGACCACATGCAGGCCGGTCACGAAACCACCGTCTCACTCACCGACCTGCCACAGGGGATGTACATCATCACGGTGAGCACGCCCCACAGCCGCCTCAGCCGCAAAGTGATGCGCTAAGGCATAACACTTCATACACGCCGCCCTCCGCCGCTGACGGAGGGCGGCGTGTGGCGTTAGTAAGGGCTGCTACGTCACGCTGTATCTTCCTCGCCGCCGCAGTTTCAACGCTATT
>JALEZQ010000039.1 GCA_022772475.1 Bacteroidales bacterium
CAGTTACAGCACATTCGCTTTCGAGTTCGGGCCTAAAAAACCATGCCCGCGGGTTTTCGTTTTCGTCGTCAACATGGGGAGGATGCAGTCCCTCGTTCACTAAGAGGGGACGTTGACAAGGGCAAAGGTAATGAAAAAAAAACTAATAACTTATCCTGTGATGATAAAAAAACAATCGGCTTTGTTGTTTTGGTTGTCCTTTGGTTGTCCTTGTTGTCGTCAAAATAATAAGACACGACAACGGAAACAACTTGTACAACCTTGCGTTGTATGGGTTGTCTGTGTTGTCGTCAACAAGAAAAAGCCCCGGACCGCGCTTCGTGGGGAAGGCGCGGGCCGGGGCATGAATGTATGGGATGCTCTGTGATGGAGCGGCGGGACTTACTTCATAGCCTGGACCTGCGGACGCATGGGCTGAATGAAGAAGGTGTACTGCTGCGTCTCGAAGGGGATGCGATACTTGGGCATGGCCCAGGCACCCCAACTGTCGATACAACCAAGACCCATCTGGCGGTCGGCGATGTGGAGCGTGGTGTAGGGACGCTTCTTGAGGTCGCCGGAGTGCGACTGGTGGGCGGCCTTGTCGTCGCCATCGTCGAGGTCGGCCGTGGCATAAGGCAGGGCCGAGCACTCCAGGGGTTTGACGCCCGAGAAGAGGAGGCCGAAGCCCGTGCGGCCATCATAGAGACCGAAGGTGCGGACGTCGGTGTGGTTGCCGCTCTCCTGGGGGCGGACATAGGGCCAATACTGCTCATCCACGCTCTGGGTATAGGTACCGAGGAAGGTGGAGTGGTTGCGGTCGGAATAGTTTTCGATAGGGCCGCGACCATAGTAGCTGACGGTGTTGTAAGCCGCGGGCATGGCCATCTGCATACCGAAGCGGGGCAGGTTGGGTCCTTTAGCCCCTTCGGCCACCTCGAGGCGCTGCGTCACCTGCAGGCGGCCGCAGGGGGTGAGGGTGTAGGCCATATGGAGGGTGGCGTTGATGCCGCTGATTTCGTAGTCGGCGGTGACGATGCGGGCATTGGCGCAGAGGGTGTCGGCAAAATGCTTGAGGCGGAACTGCGGGTTGCGCCATACGCCGAGGCGACGCTGGAGGCCTGCGCCATAGTCGTTGTCGGTCGGGGCACGCCAGAAGTCGGGCTTGAGCGAAGCCCCCTTCTGCATGAGGGGACGTCCGTCGAGGTCGATATAGTCTATCCATCCCGTGCTCTTGTTCCACGTGATGTCCATGCCACCGGCCGAGAGCGTCAGGCAGGCCAGCATCTCGTCGCGTGCCACGGCAGGAGCGGCCTCGGAGGTCGCCCTCTCTCCCCTACCCTTGCTCTTGGCCTTGGGCTGCGGCTGTGCGTCGTGGCAGCAGGCGGTGGCGCAGAGGGCTGCGGGATAGTGGTAGGGACTGAGGACAAACTGCTCGCGGGCGGCTACATGGCCCTTGGGCAGCAGAGGAGCGTCGGCCGTGGTGACGAAGGCGAGGGTCAGCGTCCATTCGCCCTGAGAGGCGTCGGGACGGGCATAGCCCTGAAGGCTAACCTTCTGACGCTGCTGCGGTGCGATGGCGGGCAGAGCCTGGCGGCCCTCCTTCATGGGCTTGCCGTTGAGGCTGAGCGTCCACTGCAGGGCGATGTCGCGCTGAGGCGCGAAGAAGTTTTCGTTGAGCACCTCGATGGTGCCGGCGGCGGTGTCGGTGAGGGTGGTCCAGATGTTCTGATAGTAGTAGGCCACCTCGTCGGCATGGGGGTTGGGCTTGCGGTCGGGGTTGACGAGGCCGTTGCAGTTGAAGTTGTGGTCGGAGGCGGGATAGCGGCCGAAGTCGCCACCGTAGGCATAGATTTCGCGGCCCTCGCTGTTGGTGGCGCGGACGGCCTGGTCAACGAAGTCCCAGATGAAGCCACCCTGGTACTTGGGGTACTTGCGCACCAGGTCCCAATACTCCTTGAAGCCGCCCTGCGAGTTGCCCATGGCGTGGGCATATTCGCACTGAATGAGGGGCTTGGTGTATTTGGGATTCTTGGCATAGTTTTCGCAGCCGGCATAGTCCATGTACATGGGGCAGTAGATGTCGGTCTTGCTGTTGTAGCCGCCGCGTTCGTACTGTACGGGGCGCGAGGGGTCGTAGGCCTTGATCATGTCGTAGGCTGCCTCGAAGTTGGGACCGTAGCCAGCCTCGTTGCCCAAGCTCCAGGTGACGACGGAGGGGTGGTTTTTGAGGATGCGGACGTTGCGGTCGTTGCGCTCGAGGTGTGCCTGACGCCAGAGGTCAACCTTTGCCAGGGTCTTTTCGCCGTAGCCCATACCATGGCTCTCGAGGTTGGCCTCGGCCACGACATAGATGCCATACTGGTCGCAGAGGTCGTACCAGCGGGGGTCGTTGCTATAGTGGCTGGTGCGTACAGCGTTGATGTTGAGCTGCTTCATGATTTGGATATCCTGCACCATGCGCTCGACGCTGACCACGTAGCCGCCGTCGGGGTCCAGTTCGTGGCGGTCGGCGCCCTTGATGAGTATAGGCTGTCCGTTGACCAGGAACTGGGCATTTTTGATTTCGATGCGTCGGAAGCCCACCTTCTGTGCGATACATTCGATGGTGCCCTTGGCGTCGGCCAGTTCGAGGCTGAGGGTGTAGAGTTCGGGCGTCTCGGCCGTCCATCGGCGGGCGTTCTTGACGGTGGCCTGAATGTTGGCCTGCCCTTTGGCATCGACGGTGGCGGTGCCCTGCGTGACGGCGCGGCCGGCGGGGTCGCTGAGGGTATAGCGCAGGGTCTTGCCCTTGCCGCCCGTCACGCTGACGTCGGCGCTGAGGGTGCCGTCGCGGTAGTCGTCGGTGAGGGAGGCGTTGACAAAGAGGTCGCCGACGTGCACCTTGGGACGGGCATAGAGATAGACCTCACGGGCGATGCCCGTGAAGCGCCAGAAGTCCTGGTCTTCGAGGTAGGAGCCGTCGCACCAGCGCATCACCTGCATGGCGATGAGGTTGTCCTGTCCGGGCTTGAGGTAGGGGGTGAGGTCAAATTCGGCCGCCACCTTGCTGTCTTCGGCATAGCCCACATAGCGTCCGTTGACCCATACGGTGACGTTGGACGTGGCCGAGCCGATATGGAGGAAGGCCTTCTCGCCCTTCCATGCGGCAGGGATGGTGACATGCTTGCGGTAGGAGCCGGTGTAGTTGTTGCGCTCCTCTACCATGGGCGGGTTCTTTGCAAACTGTGTAGCCCAGGCGTAGCCCACGTTCTTGTAGATGGCATCGCCGTGTCCGTTGAGTTCGAAGAGGCCGGGCACGGGGAAGTTTTCCCACGCCGCATCGTCGTAGTCAACGGCCTCGAAGCCCTGTGGACGGTCGGTGTGGTGACGGTCGAAGCGAAATTTCCACTGTCCCTCGAGGGAGAGGTAGCGGCTGGAGGCATACTTGTTACCCTTCTGAGCCAGACTGCTACTCTCAAAGGCCAGGAAGTCGGCGCGCGGTGCACAGGTGTTGATACGATTGACCGTAGGGTCGAGCCAAGGCGGCGTAGCGCCCTTCTTTTGGGCCTCGGCCGGCATAGCGGCGAGGGTCCATCCCATGGCCAGGAGGGCCAGGGCGGAGAGTGATTTGCGAAGCATAGTATTGTGTTTTTGGGTGAATTAGAAGCGAGTTATGGCTGCTCGTCGGCGGGATGGAGCAGAGCGTCGGCCACCTCGCAGAGTTCGTCGTACCACGCCTGGCCGAAGCGGCGTATCAGGGGGTCGCGAAGAAAGCGGTAGAGCGGCAGACCCAGTTCACGGCCCTTGCTGACGGCCTGCCGGCAGACGCTCCAACGGTGGTAGTTGAGGCCGACAAGGTCGGGGCCGAGGCGTTTCTCGCGCAGAGGATAGAGGTAGCACGAGATGGGCTTGCACCAGGCGGTGCGTCCCTCGCGGAAAGCCTTTTCGGTGGCACAGAGGCAGGTGCCGTGGTCGTCGTAGCAGGTGAAGACGCAGTCCTTGCCGCCGACGATGGAGGTGACGAGGTCGCCTTCTTCATCGACATAGGCCACGCCCTGGCGGTCGATGACGCTCTGTGCGCTGGCGCTGAGGTGGGGCCATACGGTGTCGAGGACGTCCTCCAGACTGGCCACCTCGTCCTGACGCAGGGGGGCGCCGGCATCGCCCTCGATGCAGCAGGCACCGCCGCAGGCGTCGAGGTCACAGCAGAAGGGCTCGGTGAAGATTTCGGTGGTGAGGATGACATCGCCCACCTGGATGATAGGGGGAAGATTCACGGTCGTTGCAATGGTTGTGTTTTTCATTCAATAAAAAAGCCACCGCCGCGCCACGCTCACGCCACTTACCACACGACGGGCTGCTGCCCATGGGCGGTGAGGTAGGCGTTGGCGAGCGAGAAGTGGTGGTTGCCGAAGAAGCCGCGGTAGGCGGAGAGGGGCGAGGGATGGGGCGAGGCGAGGACGAGATGGCGCTGCCGATCGACCAGGGCGCCCTTGCGCTGGGCATGGCTGCCCCAGAGGATGAACACCAGATGGTCGCGTCCGTTGGCCAGGCGGCTCACCACGGCGTCGGTAAACTGCTCCCATCCGTGGCCGGCATGTGAGGCGGCGGCATGGGCGCGGACGGTGAGCGTGGCGTTGAGCAGCAGGACGCCCTGACCGGCCCAGCGGCGCAGGCTGCCACTGGTGGGGATGGGGGCGCCGGTGTCGTCGGCCACCTCCTTGAAGATATTCTGGAGCGAAGGGGGGAAGGGCACGCCGTCGGCCACGGAGAAGCAGAGACCCTCAGCCTGGCCGGGCTCGTGGTAGGGGTCCTGACCGAGGATGACGACCTTGACGCGGTCGAAGGGGCAGAGGTTGAAGGCGTTGAAGATGGCGGCGGCAGGGGGATAGCAGGGGCCCTGACGGTACTCCTGGTGGACGAAGCGGGCGAGGTCGGCAAAGTAGGGGGCGTCAAACTCGCCCTGAAGGACCTGCTGCCACGTGGGGTCTATCTTGACGTTCATGGGGGGGGGAGGGTTACTGCGGCTGACCGTTCTCGTCGTAGGTCTGGAACAGGAAGTCGTTGTAGGGGTATTTCTGAACGTGGAGCTCGCGCACACGGCTGTACACCAGTTCCTTGAGTGCCTCGATGTTCTGCTTCTCGCGGGCGGAGATGAAGATGCAGTCGTCGCCCATGCGTGCCATCCATGTGCGCTGCAGGTCGGCGAGCGAGAGGTTGGCTTTGGTGGCGGGCGTCAGGTCGTCGGGGTCCTTCTCTTCCCAGGTGTAGGCATCGACCTTGTTGAAGACGAGGAGCGAGGGCTTGTCGGCGCAGCCCAGGTCGAGGAGGGTCTTGTTGACCACGTCGATCTGCTCGCTGAAGTCGGGGTGGGACACATCGACGACGTGGACCAGGAGATCGGCCTCGCGCACCTCGTCGAGGGTGCTCTTGAACGACTCGACCAGATCGGTGGGCAGTTTGCGGATGAAGCCGACGGTGTCGGCCAAGAGGAAGGGCAGGTTGTCGATGATGACCTTGCGCACGGTGGTATCGAGCGTGGCGAAGAGTTTGTTTTCGGCGAATACCTCGCTCTTGGCCAGGAGGTTGAGTAGGGTGCTCTTACCGACGTTGGTATAGCCGACGAGGGCCACGCGGATAAGGCGGCCGCGGTTTTTGCGCTGCGTGTTCTTCTGGCGCTCGATGTCGGCCAGACGCTGCTTGAGCAGGGCCATGCGGTTGAGGATGATGCGGCGGTCCATCTCGAGCTGCGTCTCGCCCGGTCCGCGCAGTCCGACGGAGCCTTTGCCGCCACCGCCGCCTGAGCCGCCGCCCTGGCGCTCGAGGTGGGTCCAGAGGCGCTGGAGGCGCGGCAGCATGTAGCGGTACTGCGCCAGTTCGACCTGTGTCTTGGCGTTGGCGGTCTGGGCGCGCATGGCGAAGATGTCGAGGATGAGCGACGTGCGGTCCAGGATTTTCACCTTCAGTTCGCGCTCGATGTTGCGCAACTGCTTGGCCGAAAGTTCGTCGTCGAAGATGACCATGCCCACCTCGCGCTCGGCCTCTTCCTCGGCCTCGATGTAGCGGCGTATCTCTTCCAACTTGCCTTTGCCCAGATAGGTGACGGCGCTGGGCCCGTCCATGCGCTGGGTGAAGCGCTTGACGGTGACGGCGCCGGCGGTCTCGGCCAGGAAGGCCAGTTCGTCCAGGTATTCGTTGGTCTTGCGCTCATCCTGCGTCTTGGTCACGAGGGCCACGAGGATGGCGGTTTCGGTTTTGGCTTCTGTCTGTATAAATTCTTTCATGCAGGGAGTGGGTGTGGGGAGTGTGGGGTTCAGAAGATGTCCCAGCGTATGCCGGCGCAGAGCGAGAGGATGTCGATCAGGCCGACGCGCCGGTTGGGGATGGCGGAGACGACGTAGAGGTCGCAGGTGCTCAGTTCGTAGTAGAACGAGACGCTGCGGTGTATGCGTTGCAGGCGGCGCGGGATGTGGTATTCCCAGCGCTGTCCGACGAAGACGTGGAAGCGCACGGAGGTGCCGAAGCCGTAGTAGCCCTTGGTGTAGCGGCTGGGCTCTGATTTCCAGAAGCCTTCGCCATAGATATAGTTGACGAAGGCGCCTGTGGTGAGGGGCGAGAAGGACCAGCGGCGGTGGTTGCCGAGGTAGATTTCCCAGGGGATGAAGCGCTGCTTGATGGTCAGCGTCTGGTGGTTTTCGCTGCCATGCTTCTTGGGCACATAGCCCCAGAGCAGGTCGGTCTCCCACTGTTCGCGACTGCCGTAATGCCATCCCACGCCGAGGGAGTAGAGGCCGATGCTGCCGGCAAACTGTACGGAGAACTGCCGGGGCACGAGGTGCGTCCAGAAGCGGTTGTAGCGGCGGGTGCGCTCGCGGTAGATGGAGTCGGGGCCGGCGGGCACGTCGGCCGCAGTCCGGCTGGCCAGCGTCCGGTTGAGGCGGCCTATGCTGTCGCGCAGGGCGGCGATGACGGCGTCGGCACCGGCGGTGTCGGCGGTGCAGGGCGCCATACTGTCGGCGGCAAGGGGGCGCGGCATGAGGCTGTCGGCGGGGGTTGTACCGAAAGCGGAGGCGCTGTCGGCGGCAAGGCCGGCGACGCTACTGTCGGGGCCGGCGGCAGTGGCGACGGGATGGACCGTGACCAGCGCCAGAAGGGTGAGGAGGACTTTAGTAGTCCACCACTTCGCAGTGTTTGTCTCCATGGCTGGTCAGGGTGAAGATGAGATACTGGCGGCTTTTGGCGGCGCCGCATTGATAATAGTCGATGCCATCCTCGAAGGGCTGCATCACGACCGTGCGGTGGTTGTGTCCGCAGAGGCAGAACTGCAGGGCGGGGTACTGCCGCAGGCGCTCCTGGAAGATGTCGGCCACATTGTCGTTAAACTGGTCGGTGAAGGGCATGGCGTGCATGGCCACGACGGTGCGGCGCACGGTGGGGGCCAGGGCGGCCCGGTCGTCGCCGATGAAGGCGAAGTTGGGGATGGGCACGGAGTAGTCGTTCTCCAGAGCGTTGGTGTTGAGGGCGACGAAATGGGTGTCGCCGGCGTCGAAGGCGAAGTCTTCGGGCCCGAACATGGAGCGGAAGACGAAGACGCCGTTACCCAGATGGTCGTGGTTGCCGATGAGGCAAACGTAGGGGGCCTCGAGACCCTGCAGTTCGTCGCGCATGAGTTCAAACTCCTTCGTCGCACCGAAGTCGGTGAGGTCGCCGCAGTGGATGACGAAATCGACGCCGCGGGCGTTGATGCTGCGGACGGCGTCGTGGGTCTCGTCGTACCAGCGCTGGGTGTCGCTCAGCACGGCGAAGGTCATGCTGTCGCGGCCGGCCATGGCGCTCTGTATGCGCTGAATGTTCTTTTCGTTGACCTGCCCTACCCCATGATAGTCGGTATAGTAGGGATGGACGTCGATGAGGTCGCAGCCCTGTAGGCCGACCATGACGGCAGCCAGGGCCATGGCGGCCCGCAGGCGCTTCAGGACGCGGCGCAGGGGGTGTGCGGCAGGGCGGCAGAGGCCGTGCGTGGAGGTAGGGGACATGGGAGTTAGGGGAATGATGGGGAGGGGTGAAACAGGCGCGCCGTCCGTGGGCAGTTTACCAGCCCTCGTTGATGGTGCTGCTGCGCCAAACGCCCTTGAGCTCGATGGTGTAGATGAGCATGGACGAGGCGCGGACGTAGGACGAGGTGGTGCCGTAGGCCAGTTCGGAGGGGACGTAGATGCGCCACTGGTCGCCGGTGCGCATGTGCTGCAGGGCGGTGCTGACGCCCTCGATGTTGTTGCTCACCCTATACTTGGCGGGGCTGCAATAGTTGGGACTGAAAATGTTGGCGCTGTCCTTGCTCACGCCGCTGTAGGCGAAGACCTCGCCGCGGGTGCGGGCCTCCTCGTCGGTGCTCAGGACGTTGGGGATGTAGCGGCCCAGGAAGTTCATGCGTATCGAGTCGGTGGCGATGGGCGTCATGCGGCCCGTACCTTCGCGCTGCACATAGACGGCGATAGAGTCGGTGGGCTTGGCCTTGACGGTATCGACCATGGCGTAGGTGCGGAACACGCGCCAGGGGCAGTGGGCGGTCCAATCGTCGCCATACCGGGCCCGGGCGGCGGCCACGGCGGTGCGGGCCTGCGCCAGGGTGGCGAGGAACACCTGGTCGTTGCGCTCGGCCCAGTTGGTGTACTCTACATCGGTGAGTTCCTCGGTCTCGTCGCACGAGGTCAGGAGGACGGGCAGCGTGAGCAGCAGGGTGGCGTAAAATAACAGACGCTTCATGAGAGGGGCTGGGGGGTGGAGGGGCTGGGGGATATACTTATATATAATAAGGTGTATGGGGCCGCGGGCTGACCGTTTGCCGCAAGGCTGTTGCTGCGGCAGACGGCCGGCCCGCGGCCTGAGTATCAGAGGGCGTCGTGCAGGCGCTTGAGCAGACCGGTGAGCGACACCTTGTCTTCGAGCAGGGCGGGCAGGTCGGCGATGGCCACGCGCTCCTGCTTCATCGTGTCGCGGTCGCGCAGGGTGACGCAACCGTCGTTGAGGGTGTCGTGGTCAACGGTGATGCAGTAGGGCGTACCGATGGCGTCCTGACGGCGGTAGCGCTTGCCGATGGAGTCTTTCTCCTCGTACATGCAGTTGAAGCGGAACTTGAGGCTGTTCATGATCTCGTAGGCCTTCTCGGGCAGTCCGTCCTTCTTGACGAGGGGCAGGATGGCCAGTTTGACGGGGGCCAGCGCTGCGGGCAGTTTGAGCACCACGCGGGTCTCGCCGTTCTCAAGTTTCTCTTCCTGATAGCTGTGGCACATCACGCTGAGGAACATGCGGTCCACGCCGATGGAGGTCTCGATGACATACGGCGTGTAGCTTTCGTTGGTCTCAGGGTCGAAGTATTCTATCTTGCGGCCGGAGTACTTGGCATGCTGCGAGAGGTCGAAGTTGGTGCGCGAGTGGATGCCCTCTACCTCCTTGAAGCCGAAGGGCATGCGGAACTCGATGTCGCTGGCGGCGTTGGCATAGTGGGCCAGTTTCTCATGGTCGTGGAAGCGGTAGTTCTCGTCGCCGAAGCCCAGGTTCTTGTGCCAGGCCAGACGCGTCTCCTTCCAGCGGCGGAACCAGTCGAGCTCGGTGCCGGGCTTGACGAAGAACTGCATCTCCATCTGCTCAAACTCGCGCATACGGAAGATAAACTGTCGGGCCACAATCTCGTTGCGGAAGGCCTTACCGATCTGCGCAATGCCGAAGGGCAGTTTCATGCGGCCGGTCTTCTGCACGTTGAGGTAGTTGACGAAGATGCCCTGTGCCGTTTCGGGGCGCAGGTAGATGGTCGAGGCGCCGTCGGCGGTGCTGCCCACCTCGGTCTTGAACATGAGGTTGAACTGGCGCACGTCGGTCCAGTTGCGCGTGCCGGAGATGGGGCATACAATCTCCTCGTCCAGGATAATCTGCTTGAGGGCGTCCAGGTCCATGGCGTTCATGGCCACGCTGTAGCGCTCGTGCAGAGCGTCGCGCTTGGCTATCTGCTCCATGACGCGGGCGTTGGTGCTCTTAAACTGTGCCTCGTCAAAGGCGTCGCCAAAGCGCTTGCGGGCCTTGGCCACCTCCTTCTCGATCTTCTCGTCGTACTTGGCAATCTGGTCTTCGATGAGCACGTCGGCGCGATAGCGCTTCTTCGAGTCGCGGTTGTCGATGAGGGGGTCGTTGAAGGCATCGACATGGCCCGACGCCTTCCATACCGTGGGGTGCATGAAGATGGCGGCGTCAATGCCCACGATGTTGTCGTGGAGCAACACCATCGACTGCCACCAGTACTGCTTGATATTATTCTTCAGTTCCACACCGTTCTGTCCATAGTCGTACACCGCGCCGAGGCCATCGTAGATGTCGCTCGAGGGGAACACGAAACCATACTCCTTGCAGTGGGAAACAATCTTCTTGAAAACGTCTTCTTGTGCCATTATCGTAATGCTTTGGTTATTATTCAATGTTTTAGGGGGTATCTCCCCGCCGCGCGGACGCTGTTCCTATGCCGTGCGGACGCAGCTCTTATGTCCCGGGGCATGAGCCCTTTTATCTCTCAGGCCATGCGTCCTGTTGCCATAGAGCCGGCGCCCCACCCTTTCGGGCATACGGGCGCAGGCTGCAAAGTTACACATTTTTTTGCAAAGCACACGCCGTCAGCGCCCCGGCCCGCCCGCTTTTAGTTTTTTTATGGAAGCTATGGAAGCGTCCATACCCGACAAGCGGGGACTTTGCGGGACGGCACCGCTAACCCAACTTCAACGCCGACTACTATTTTTCAATCTCAATTCAGCCTGATTGGCCCACGCTCATATGTACAATACATTGAGCAACAATGCCCACTCTCTGCATAGTCCTTGTCAATTGCCTTTGTAATACCCAGAGAAGTGGAATGTATGTTTTACCTTCGCGCCGAGGAAGAAACCTCATCGTTCTCAGAGCGAAGGTGCGAGGGTGTGTTAAAATGTAAATTTTGACGCACACGCGAAGGTGCGTCAGAATGGTTAAGATGCAAGGCGCTGAGGATGAGGGCGCCGGGAGTGTACTGAAGTACATGACCAAGCCCGAAGACGATAGCAACGTAGCAGATTGGCCATTATGACACACCGTCTACTATGCGGCCTCAGACGCAACGCCTTGGTTTAAGACTTGGTATCGTGGCGGGCGCCAATAGTAGAGCCATGTCCATTGACGTGGCTCTCAGTGCTTGTTGCGACGTCAGGAGCAACGCCTATTAAAACGCCTACAAAAAAAGGTATCGTGGCTGGGCACCACGATGAAGTTCTGAGTACCACGTCAATGGACGTGGCACTACTATGCGGCCTCAGACGCAACGCCTTGGTTTAAGACTTGGTATCGTGGCGGGCACCAATAGTAGAGCCATGTCCATTGACATGGCTCTCAGTGCTTGTTGCGACGAAAGGCGCAACGCCTATAAAAAAGCGGGATTGTGGCGCCAATAGTAGAGCCATGTCCATTGACGTGGCTCTCAGTACGTGTTGCGACGATAGGCGCAACGCCTATTAAAACGCCTACAAAAAAAGGTATCGTGGCCGACGCCACGATGAAGTTCTGAGTACCACGTCAATGGACGTGGCACTACTATGCGGCCTCAGACGCAACGCCTTGGTTTAAGACTTGGTATCGTGGCGGGCGCCAATAGTAGAGCCATGTCCATTGACATGGCTATCAGTACGTGTTGCGACGTCAGGAGCAACGCCTATTAAAACGCCTACAAAATAGGTATCGTGGCTGGGCACCACGATGAAGTTCTGAGTACCACGTCAATGGACGTGGTACTACTATGCGGCGCAGACGCCTATTCGTAAAAATAGGAAACGCTTGCTTGCCGACGCACGGCTTTGCGGAGAAGCAGCGGAAAAGGGCGATTTGCATTTCGGCACAATTCGTATTAACTTTGCAGAAGCGAATGTAAAGGGCTCCCTCGGGGGCCCTTTTTTCGTGGCCCAAAGGCGGGTTTACGGTTTGGGCGACCGTAAAAACTGTCGCCCAAACCGTATTTCCTGTCGCCCAAAGCGTGATTGCCGTCGCCCATAGTGCGTGTTCGGACGCCCCAAAGCCCCCTTCTATCGCCCACAGACCGTTAATCTTTCCTAAACTTTTCTTCGGCAAAACGGGCGACGATAGAAAACGCGTGCGCACAACGTCAAGTGCGCCCTGTCTCTCAGCCAAGGGGAAAGTAGGCCGCGGGCCATGCTCGCGGGCGGCCTTCGGGCAAACGACCGGCCCGGCTCTTCGAGGCGGGTATGGAACGGGCGGCCATGGCCTGCCGGGGAGCGGCTATGGACACGTGGTGTCATTATTTCTGCAATAACAAAAAATATGCCACCAATAAAGAGTAAAAATCTCAAAATTTTGTCGTATATTTGCCTTGTCGCCATCCTTTTTAGTGGCCATCGTTCATACCTTAAAGTTTAGTAGCATTTCCGGCGTAGTTGAATCCCTGACAACTTTTTGTCAACCAGATATTTGCAAACGCAGTACTGTGAAAACACTGCGGAATTTAGGTTAATCTAATACTTTTGAGCCATGAACAAGACAGCTAAAAACCTCGCGCACGGCTTTTATCTATGGTTAGTCGTCCTCATCGCCTCCCCGCTCCTCTTCATATCCTGCGATGATGACGATGATAAGGGCGATGTCATCGAACTGGGGGACGCCGTGCTGATTGACGAAGACGTGGACTATCCGCCCGCCAACGACGAACTGAAAGTCAAGAGCAGCCAACGGGCCTACGTGGTGCCCGGCGACTACCACTATAGCGGGCAGGCGCTCGTCAACCGCCTGCAAAACCGCGCTTTCACGGCAGACGCCGACGTCCGGACCTTCATCCTGAGCAACAGCAGCGTGGCCAACCTCACGGAATGGGATTACCGGGCGATGGCCACCGTCCTGGCCCGCGGCGGAAGCCTGGTCATCTGCCAGCCCACGCGGCAGGGACTGCAGGCGCTGAACATGCAGTTGAGGGAAGTGGCGCTGGCCATGTACGAAAACGGAGAACTGGAAATCAACGAGGTGGGCTATCAGGCTATGCGTCGCCTGCTGAACCTGCAGAGCAACAGCGACTTCCCGCCGGTTATGGTAGATAATACCGACAGCAACGGCATCCTCTTTGACGTCCTGGCCTTCCGGGGCGACCTGCGCTACGCCGTGACCGATGTGGCCGAACTGGCCGGGGAAAATGCCGACGACCAGCCTACAGACTATTTCTGCGGTATGCTGGCGGACGAAGCGGCAGAGTGGCTCGACCGTCCGGACAACACGGAAGCCCGTCTGGCCAAAGGCCGCCAAGTGCTGGCTGAGCAGACCAACGGCTCTGAAACCGTTTACGACAATCTCAGCACGACAGACCAGTTTCAATACACCATGACGGCCAGAACCGGACACAAGAAAGCCCTCATGACGCTGCTCTACGACGTCTGGGCCGTCAACGACACCAAGGGCGAGGACTATTATCTCATCAAGCAGGAGATACGCTGCGCGAACGACCAGTTCAACTGCGGTAAGAACAACAAGAAGGAGTGGGTTTCCTATAAAGTCAGGGAAGCCATGCTGGACAGTCTGACCTACGCCACAAAGCCCAGCAATCCTATCTACGCCTACTGGCCCTACATGAAAAGCCTGTCCACGAACGTGAAATTCTCCGACTCGAGCGCAAGCATCAAGGATATTTCGCCCACGCAGATTGACAAGGGCAGCACGACCTACACCCAGAGCACCCACATGTCGCTCAGCATAGGCTTCCTGAAGCCGGACATCAAGGGGCAGCTCGACATGACGCAATCTGTCACCCGCTCAATCCCCGACCTCATCACCGACTTCAACTTGGGCAGCGACATGATCAGTCCGCGGTGGTCTTATACCATCAGCCAGGTGCCCAAGATCCTCCCGCAGGGCTGGAACCACGTCTGGCATCATGAAGTGGCTCTGCCATCCTACTATGCCACGTTCATCGTTGGCCACAGCTGGATATGGAAAGTCAAGCACAATGACAAGACCTTCAGTTTCGACACCCATGTCCTGCTGAACATGCAGGCCCTATGGTACGACAAAGAGTATAGAAAGAGCGGCTACTACACCTTCCCCAACCGCATCGACGTCACCTCGCAACTCACACCGCCGTCGCGCTACGAGCAAATCTGGCTGATGCAGATGGAGGAGCACAGCGACTCCGCCTTCAACTACCTCAAACAGTACATCCGAAACTTCGAGCCGAATTTCTCGCTCTACACCGTGACGAAAGACGACCGCATCGAAGTGAACCGACGCATCGACGAGATTGTCAAGAACCTCACCACGCATAAGGACATCTTCAAGCCGCAGATAAAGAAAGCGTTCAAGCTGAAATTTATCCCCAACGACCAGTCGCAAGCCTATCGGGTGTACAGTGTCGATTTCAGTCAGTCCACTCCCGTCACGCTGGTCACCAACGCCCAAAAGCCCTGAACGCTCACACGTTTTTTAAGACCATAACACAAATGGCTCTGGAACGCAACAAACCGATAGCACCATGAAAAAGATCCGCTTTCCGATGCTGGCCCTGCTCGGCACAGCCGCCATCACCACCGCCTTCATAGTGTCCTGCTCGGACGATGACAACCCGAACCCGCAGCCGATCATCGACCCCGTCCCCGGGGCAACGACCCAAAACCCCGCCCGCTTCCTGAAGGACAAAGAGAAACTGGCCACCATCTACACCATGAAAGACCTGGACGGGACAGGGCGCCTTTATGAAGTGAACTACACCGCCGACTATAAGCTCGACGAAGCCCTCAATGCCAACATATCCAGCACGATGGGGCTCTTGGGCTTCGTGCAGCAGCACCTCTACGACAGTGTGCCCGAACCGCCGACCAACAGCAAGGCGTCCATCCTGCCCGGATGCAGTGCCTTCGCGGTGCCCGACCCGCAGGGGAGCTCGTATCAGATGGGGCGCAACTACGACTTCCTGCACCGCATAAAAATCAGCGGCACCGACCAGTATGCCTACGTCCCCATCTCGGCCTTCATCGTCCGCACGGCTCCCGCCGGCAAGAAGAAGTCCATCTCCTTCGTGGACGGTCTGAACTTCGGCTACAACCAGGGCGCCTGCAACAACGACACCACCGACCTGTCCTTGCTCATTGGCCTGCCATACGCTGCCCTCGACGGCATCAATGAAGACGGGTTCGCCATCGGCGTACTCTCGCTCAACGAAGCACCGACCATGCAGGACGACCCCGCCAAGAAGAATATCAACACGACGGTGGCCATACGCCTGCTGCTCGACAACGCCTCCACGGTGGACGATGCCATCGCCCTGCTCAAACAGTACAACATGCGGATGTACAACACCGACAACAAGCACAACTACCACTACCTGATGGCCGACGCAAAGGGCAACTATGCCATCGTAGAGTACACGCGCGACCCGAGCAACCCCGACGAGGAGTTCCCGACACGGATGGAGGTGCTGCGCCACAACGACACCTTGCGCTGCGTCACCAACTTCTACGTCTCTCCCACCATGGCCGGCACCAACGACGGTTGGGGCTCTCAGCACGGCTTGACCCGCTACCGGGACTTGCGCTCTACCCTAAAGAACCACAACTACGCCTTGACTTCCGAAGGGGCTATGTCTCTGCTCAGCCTGGTGTCGCAAGAGCGTAAGGACGACGACCCGACATCCTTCACCCAATGGTCGGCACTGTATAACCTGACCAACAAGTCCGTACGTCTTGCCCTCCTCCGCAACTACGCCAAGTTCTTCGATTTCAAGGTAGAATAAGTAGAATAAAAGGCCGAGGCTCTAAGCCCCGGCCTTGACAATTTGCCGTCATTCTGAGCGGACACGCGCGGTGCGCGGCGCCTGCTCAGAATGACAATTTTTTTTGTGCGCGTAGAGTTAGCGTGCAATGACTACATATCTTCTATGGAAAGCCCTCGGTAAACGATGTCGTAGCCCTTGAACGTGCCGACGGCTTTGAAGAACTGTTCAGACTTGGCTTTCAGCACATCTTCGTCATAGTTTCCGGCTTGGCGCTTGACCTCTATAAATTCGAGCCTGTTTTCCAACTCGTCCTCGGCCACGATGTCTATCTCGTTCTCGCCCTTGCGGTCGTGCCAATAGCCCAGACGGGTGTATGCCCCCGATTCTTTCAGCACTTCGGTGAAGTAACTTTCGAGAGACTTTCCGCTCACTGTGGCGAAATCGCGCTCTGCTATCGCCCGCAACCGGTCATTGCCACCGGCCTCGATGACGTGCATATATTTGTAGATGAATCGGAACCAGAATCGCAGAAACTGGTCGTTGATGGCGTAGTGCACATTCTTGTTGGACGACGTCACGTAAACAGGTTGCATCTTACTTATCAGTCCATACTCTTCGCTCAGATTCTTCAGATAGCCGGAAAGCTCTTTGATATTGAGCGTGCTTTCCAGTTCGGAACGTGTGTTCTTGCCTTGGGCGATGAGGGTCAGGATAGAAAAATAGATGCCGTAATCTTTGCCAAACTCATCGACGAGCATATTCTTTCCCTCGGGCAGGAAGTAGGAATCGCGCTCGAAGAACATGTCAAGCATCTTCTTCTCGGTAAACTTTTTCTTGTCGATGAAGAGCTCTACATATTTTGCCACGCCGCCCGTCAGCGTATATAGAGCCAAGAGGTCTGCCTTTTTATAGTTTGGGCAGTAGGCCGACATGATTTCTTTCAGCACAGAAGGCCTGAAGGGACGGACGTGTATGGCATCCGTTTGTCGGCCAAACAGGGGCTGCTTCTTGTCCTTGAATATCTTATTCATCAGCGTGTTGACCGAGCCGGCCACAATCAGGTTGATGTGGGCCTTGCCCTTATAGGCATCCCAAATATGCTGCATCTCAGAATAGACGGAGGGATTGACCCTATAGAAATCCTGAAACTCATCGATGAAGAGGTTGACGTGCTGTGTCTGCGACAGTTCCATGACGAACTTGAAGACTGCCGCAAAAGACAGCCCTTTGCTGTCAAGCATGGGCAGGTTGAGCTTGGTACGAATCTCGTCGATGAATGTATCGCACAGGTCAGTTTCAGCCTTACGGGCCACAAAGAAGTAGAGCAAGGTACGGCCCTCGAAAAACTTGTTGACCATCTCCGTCTTGCCAATGCGGCGCCTGCCGGTGATGATGGTAAACCGGGCCACTTCGTGAGACAAAGTCTCTATTTCTCTGAGTTTTTCAAACTCTTGTTCTCTGTCAAAGAATCGCATAATCTACAGGATTTATCGTAATGGTCATTACCGTAACAGCGGTTACGATACCGCAAATGTACGAAGAAACTGCGACTCTTGAACGCACGCCGGGCTTTTTATGAAGATTGACGTGCACGCGCATCTGCCCCGCATACTGCACGACGAGTGGCTGCGGGCGACGGCAGTTCGCAAAAAATGCGTAAATTTGCAGGCATGTTAGCCAGCATTGCGACATACCTGCCCATCACCGACCCGACGTGGATATTCTTCGTCGTGCTCAGCATCATCCTCTTTGCGCCGATGATGCTCGAGAGGCTGCGCATACCCTCTATCGTCGGACTGATAGCGGCGGGCGTGCTCATCGGGCCGCATGGCTTCCATGTGCTCTCGCGCGACAGCAGTTTCGAACTCTTCGGCAAGGTGGGGCTCTACTACATCATGTTCCTCGCCTCGCTGGAGATGAACCTGCAGGACGTGCAGAAAATCAAGGGGCGGGCGCTGACGCTGGGTCTGCTCAGTTTTGCGCTGCCGATGCTCATGGGCTATGTGGCCAACCGCTGGCTTCTGGGTCAGGGCCTTGCCGCCTCGGTGCTGATGGCGGCGATGTATGCCTCGCACACCCTCATCGCCTACCCCATCGTGCTGCGCTACGGTCTGTCGCGCCGCATGGGCGTGAGCATCGCCGTGGGCGGCACCATCGTGGCCGACACGCTGACGCTGCTGGTGCTGGCCGTGGTGGGCGGCACATTCAAGGAGAACGTCGATGGGCTCTACTGGATTTGGCTCATGGTCAAGGTGGTGCTCATCAGCCTGTTTATCATCGTGACGTTTCCCGCCCTGGCGCGGTGGTTCTTCCGCCGCTATGACGAGGGCGTGATGCAGTATATTTTTGTCCTCTCGCTGGTGTTCCTCGGCGCCGGTCTGATGGAGATTGTGGGTATGGAAGGCATCCTGGGCGCCTTCCTCGTGGGCATCGTGCTCAACCGCTCCATCCCGCCGTCGTCGCCGCTGATGAACCACCTGGAGTTTGTGGGCAATGCCCTCTTCATCCCCTACTTCCTTATCGGCGTGGGTATGTTGCTCAACGTGCAGGCCTTCGTTCAGGGCCAGACGGTCTTCGTCATGGCCGCCGTGATGATAGGCGTGGGTCTGTCGTCGAAGTGGCTGGCCGCCCTGGCCACGCAGAAGATATTCCGCATGACGGGGCGCGACCGCACGCTGATGTTCGGCCTGACCAACTCGCGCGCCGCCGCCACGCTGGCCGTGGTACTGGTGGGCTACGGCATCCTGCTGCCCGACGGTAGCCACCTGCTCAGCGAAGACGTGCTCAACGGCGCGATGATGTTTATCCTTGTGACCTGCGTAGTCAGTTCGTTCGTCACCGAGACCGTGGCGCGGCGCATCGCCGAGAGCGGTACGCCCGACGAGAGTCTGCCCACCACCGCCCCCGACCGCATCCTGATGGCGCTGTCCAACCCCGACACCGTGGCGCCGCTGGTGTCGCTCGGCCTGATGATGCGCACGCAGGGGTCGGCCACGCCGTTAGTGGCGCTCAACGTGGTGCTGGACGACAGTCCCGACACGCGCGACAGGGGCCTCAAGCAGTTGGACCGTGCCGGGCGCATCGCCTCGGCGGCCAACGTCCGTCTGGTGCTACGCCAGCGGTGGTCGGTGAACGTGGTGAGCGGCATCGCCCATACGGCCAAGGAGACGGAGGCATCGGACGTGGTGGTGGGTCTGCACCAGAAGTCGCGCCTGAGCGACACCTACTTTGGTAAGTTGACGGCCGACCTGCTGGGCGCTATCGACCGCCAAGTGGTCATCTTCCGCCCGGGCGTCCCTCTGGCCACGGTGGGCCGCATGCACATTGTGGTGCCCCGCAAGGCCGAGTTTGAACCCGGATTTGCCGGATGGCTGCGCCGCGTGGCCATGCTGGCCTCGCAGTTGAGCTGCCGCATCGACCTCTACGGCGGGCGCGGCACGCTGGCCGCCATGCACCACGGATGGGAGGAGAACCGCCTGAACGTGCAGGCCGACGACCACGTCTATAACGAGTGGCACGACTTTATCACCATTGCCCACAACTCGCGACAGGACCACCTCATCGTCTTCGTCGTTGCCCGCAAGGGCACCCTGTCGCACCACAACTATATGGAGCGCCTGCCCGAGCAGATGGAGCGCTATTTCTCGCAGCGCAACCTGCTCATCATCTATCCCTCGCAGCCCGCCACGCACCACATCGGCACGGCGCTGCGCTCGGGTGTGCCCGTACAAATGCGCGAATAGCCGCTTCGGCCTTCTTCCCTCTTTCTTTCCACCCCTCTCGCGCCTTTCTCCTCCCCCCCTCCCCCACCCCTCCTCTTTCGTCTGCACATGTCCACCCCTCTTGTTGACGTATTGCTCCCTCTGGCCGTCCCCGGCGCCTACACCTATGCGGTGCCGGCATCGCTGGAGGGCCGCCTCGGCGTGGGCTCGCATGTGGTGGTGCCACTGGGGAAGAACAAGCGCTACTCGGGCATCGTCGTGCGCTGTCCGGGCACGCCGCCGGCAGAGGGCATCACGCTCAAGGAGGTGGAGGAACTGGTCAGCGACCGCCCCGTGCTGCTGCCGTCGCAGGTGGACATGTGGCGATGGATGGCGTATTATTATATGTGTACGCCGGGCGAGGTGATGAAGGCTGCGCTACCTGCCGGTCTGCGGTTGGAGAGCGAGACGCACCTCGTGGCCGCGCCAGACTATGACGCCGACGACCTGCCGCCCATTGCCCGCACCATCCTGGCGCACCTCCGGGGCGACAAGGGCATGTGCATCAATGACCTGCAGAAAGCGATGAAGGGTCTGCGCGGTATGCTCGGCATACTGAACGGCCTGATACGCCACGGTGCGGTGACGGTCAGCGAGAAAGTCAGCATGGGCTACCGGCCGCGCACGGAGCAGTATGTCGTGCCGGGGCCGGCCTGCGCCACGGAGGCGGCGGCCCATGCGGCGCTCGACAGTCTGCAGCGCAGTCCGCGGCAGACGGCGCTGCTCCTCGACCTGCTGTCGCTGCCGTCCGGCGAACGTATCGCCCGCAGCCGCCTGATGAAGATGCACCCCGGAGCCGAGAGCGCCCTGGCTGCCCTGGTGAAGAAGGAGATGGCGACGGTCATCGACTGCGAGGTGTCGCGTCTGACCACCGACGGGACAATGGCAGAGCCCGCGCCGCTGAGCCCGGCCCAACAGCGCGCCCACGACGACATCCACAGCCGGTGGGCGACGCATGACGTCTGCCTGCTGCACGGCGTGACGTCGAGCGGCAAGACGGAGATATACACGCACCTCATCCACGAGGTCATCGCGGCGGGCGGCCAGGTGCTCTACCTCGTGCCGGAGATTGCGCTGACCACGCAGTTGACGGACCGTCTGGCCCGCGTCTTCGGTCCGCAGATGGGGGTTTACCACTCGCGCTACCCGGACGCCCTGCGCGCCGAACTGTGGCTGCGGCAGTTGTCCGACCGCCCGCTGCCGTTGGTGCTGGGGGCACGGTCGGCGCTGTTCCTGCCCTTCCGGCGCCTCGGTCTGATCATCGTGGACGAGGAGCACGAAACGAGTTACAAGCAGCAGGAGCCGGCGCCCTGCTACCATGCCCGCGACGTGGCCATCATGCTGGCACGCCAGGCAGGGGCCAAGGTACTGCTGGGCACGGCCACACCATCTATCGAGACCTACCACAACGCCACGGACAAGGGGCGCTACGGCCTCGTGACGCTCACCGAGCGCTACGGCCGGGTGCAGTTGCCCGAGGTGGAGGTGGTCGATGTGAAAGAACTGCGCCGCAAGAAGCTGATGCCCACGCCTTTCTCGCCCCGTCTCATCACGGAGGTGAAGCAGGCGTTGGCCGACGGGCAGCAGGCCATCCTCTTCCTCAACCGCCGCGGCTATGCGCCCGTCCTGGAGTGCCGGGCGTGCGGCTGGGTGCCCCACTGCACGGCCTGCGACGTCCCCCTGACACTGCACCAAAGTACGGGGCGCCTGGTTTGCCACTACTGCGGCGCATCATACGCTGTGCCGACGGCCTGTCCGCAGTGTGAGGGCACGGACCTGCGCGATATGGGCTGCGGCACGGAGAAGATTGAGGAGGCGGTGCAGACGTGTTTCCCCGAGGCCCGCGTGGCCCGTATGGACCAGGACACCACGCGCTCACGACGGGCTTACGACCGCCTGATCAGCGACTTCCGCGACGGCCAGACCAACCTGCTCATCGGCACGCAGATGGTCACCAAGGGGCTCGACTTTGAACGCGTCCGCATCGTGGGCATACTGGATGCCGACCAGATGCTGCGGCAGCCGGACTTCCGCGCCTTCGAGCGGGCCTACCAGATGATGTCGCAGGTGGCGGGACGCGCCGGACGACGCCAGACGCGCGGAAGGGTGCTGCTGCAGACGCGGCAGCCGGACCTGGAGGTGGTACAGCAGGTGGTGCGTTCTGACTACGGCGCGCTCTATCTCAGCCAGTTGGCTGAACGCCGCGAGTATCTGTTCCCGCCCTTCTGCCGCCTCATCGAGATACGCCTGCGGCATCGCGACGAACCGCTCTGCGCCCATGCCGCGCAGCAACTGGCGGCCCTGCTGCGGCCGTATTTCGGCGACTATCTGCTGGGGCCGGACCGACCGCTGGTAGCCCGCGTGCAGAACCAGCACCTGCGGCAGATGTTGCTCAAGGTGCTGCCGGCATGGTCGCCACAGCAGGTGCGCCAGACGCTGCTGCAGGCAGCAGCCACGCTGCACGCCAGCCCCACCTACCGCGCCGTGACGCTGCTCTTCAATGTGGACCCCCAGTGAACCGGTCCCCGAGCCCGCCCTTAGCAAAAAAAACTAAATGGCCAACAACGGCGGCCCTTGTATTCCTCAAAAAAAAAGCCCACCTTTGCACGACGTAGGCGCCACAGCCCCGCACAGACGGCGGGGCATGATGCGCACGACCATTCCCAAGCACCGACATGATGGAAAGCACACCGGCAGACAGGTGGAAAGCCTGTCTGGACTACATCCGAGAGCACATACCGCCCACCGAATACACGCGGTGGTTCGAGCCGCTCGCCCTGGCCGAATGCCGGGACGGGCGCGTCGTGGTGAGCATTCCGACGAAGTATGTGGGCGAGTACATCCGCGAAAACCACCGCCAGGTGGTGGCCGAGGCCCTGGCCCTGACCTTCGGGCAGCAGGCCACCCTCATGTGGCGCGACGAAGAGGCCGTGGCGCAGTGGCGCAAGGAGCAGGAGGAGAAAAAGCGCCTCGATGCACCCATCCAAGAAGGACCCATGCGGGCGCCCAAAAGGCCGCGGCTGGACCCCAACCTCAACCCCAGCCTCAACTTCGACGCCTTCATCGAGGGCGAAAGCAACCGCCTGGCACGCGCCGTGGCCCTCTCCATCGCTGAAAAGCCGGGACAGATCACGTTCAACCCCTTCTTCCTCTACGGTCCCTCGGGCGTCGGCAAGACGCATCTGGTCAGCGCCATCGGCCTGCGCCTGGCCGAACTCCACCCGGAGATGCGCATCCTCTTCGTGTCGGCCCACTTGTTCAAAACGCAGTATGCCGACGCCGTCATACACAACACGACGAACGAGTTTTTGAACTTCTACCAGTCAGTCGAAGTGCTCATCATCGACGACATCCAGGAGATTACCACGGCCAAGACGCAGATGGTCTTCTTCCACATCTTCAACCACCTGCAGCAGAACCGCCGCCAGCTCATCATCACCTGCGACCGCCCGCCATCGCTCTTCGAGGGCATCGAGGAGCGTATGCTCACCCGCTTCAAGTGGGGCATGGTGGCCGAACTGGAACGGCCGGACATCCAGCTTCGCCGCGACATCCTCACATCGAAGATTCAGCGCGACGGCCTGTCGTTCCCCCCCGAGGTCATCACCTACATCGCCACGACCGTAGAGAGCAGCGTGCGCGAACTGGAGGGCATCATCAACGGCATCATGGCCTACTCCGTCGTGGACAACTGCGACATCGACCTGGCCCTGACCCAGCGCATCGTGGCCCGCATCGTCAACCTGGAGAAGAAGGAACTGACCATCGACGACATCACCGTCGCCGTAGGCAAGCACTACGGCATCAAGGTGCGCGACATCTGCTCGAAAGGCCGCAAGGCGCAGCAGGTGCAGGCCCGTCAGGTGGCCATGTACCTCTGCCACAAATACACGGGCCTCTCCTACGCCCAGATAGGCCGCGCCTTCGGCAAGCGCGACCATACCACGGTGATGCACAGCTGCCAGCAAGTATCGCGCCGCATGAGCACGGAGAAAGACTTCCGCAAAGACGTCGAAGCCTTCGAGGCCACACTGAAAAAGTAGCGGCGGCGATTTCTATATAAAGAGGTGGCACAACTTTTGGTGAAAATGCCATCGCCACTTGCCCGGGCCATTTTCCTTTTTTACGGATTTGGCCACGCTATGCTCGCCGGAGCCGATTTGCTTTTCGCCGCGTTTTGTTGTATATTTGCAGTGCAAATAAGGATAGGGCCCGCTACGGGGCCCTATTTTTTTGTCCTAAAGGGTGTTCCACTGTTTGGGCGACAGATTTTTCTGTCGCCCAAACAGTAAAAACGGTCGCCCAAACCGTGTCTTCAGATTGGGCGACCGTGAAATCTGTGCGCGAAACGGACAATTTTGCTGCCCAATCCGTTAAACTTTTATAAAAGTGAATTTGTCGAAATGTCGGTTGCGATGAAGGGCCGCCTATGCGGGGCGGCCCTTTGCTTTACCTTGTAACTCGTCCTTAGCGCTTACGAAAAAGGAATACTGCGGTATTTGGAATTTTTAGTACCATATCCACCCGCGTGGCACGTCAATGGACATGCCACTACGACGACATCAGTTGTCGAAGTTCCACGAGAGGCCCATGCGGATGACCATCTGGTTGAGGGGATAGTGGGGCAGACTGAAGGGGTCGCCCTTGCCACTGCTGTAGTTAACGTGCGAAGCCATGAGGTAGAAGCGGGTACGCTTGAGGTGGAAATTGATATAGGCGTTGACGACGGGATAGCCGCCTTTCTCCACTGCCAGGGCTTCGTCCTGCATGACATACTGGCCGACAATGGGCGAATAGGTCGGCACGCGATACTTGGTATAGAAGCGTGCATCGGCGCCTATCTCTGTGCGCAGCACGCGGGCTATGCGGAAGAGAATGTACATGTTGCTGTAGCCGAAGAATGATGGCAGGGGCATGACCTGCTCGTCGGAGGTGTATTGCAGATGGAGCTCGTTCTCCCAATGCAGGATACCCCAGACGAAGTCCTGACCGAGCATGAGGCGGGCCACCTGTACGGGGGAATCGGAGGTGCGGAGCTGTACGCCGTAGAGCGCCAGCGGGATGTTGGACGAAGAGGTATAGGGCGTCTGCACTTCGGAGAGGTAGGCTTGCTTGCGGATGGTCTCGATGTCGAAAGCTAAGCGCGAGCGCTTCCATGAGAGTCCGATGCCGGCACGTGCTGTGAAGGTCTTGTCCAAATCGGTGTCCCACCAGGCATTGCGGCCATGGTAGTGGCGGAGATAGAAGGAGGGAAGTTCGTTGCGCACCTGACCGTGCACGTTCATACGCAGACTGTCTTTGGCCAAGGGCAGACAGAGCGTGGCGTCAAGGGCGGCATTAAACTCGCCCCAGGCACTGCCTGTATTCCGCAGTTCGCCGACGGCGTCGTACCGGAACATCTTGCCCTTGTGGCGGAAGAGCGAGGCGCCGACGGTAAACTGGTTTTCGTTGTAGCCCACAGCCAGACGCTCTTCGTTGGGGAGCGTGTAGTGGTGGTAGTCGTGGCGGACATAGAGGCGCAGACCGGAGGCAGCCCAGCGGGCAAAGCCCTCGGACACTTCCAGGGCCAGGAGGTTTTGCAGGTGGTAGTGCTGAGTGAAGTCGTTGGCAGAGTCGCCGGGCAGATAGAAGTCGCGGAAATAGGTGGCGTTACGTGCATTCTCCCGAAGGTTCGAGAGGAAGCGACGGTTGTTGTGGTCGAACTTGAGCGTGTGGATGATGCCCATAACGGGAACGAAATCGCCGCGTGCGGTGTCGTTCTCTTCAGCCTCCACGGCGGTGGTCATGGCGGTGGTATCGGCCGGCACCGAAGCGGTCCTGACGGAATCGGCAGAGACGAAGGAGGCCAACAGTCCTTTGCGTTTGAATTGGCCTGCGTTGCCCTTTCCATCATTTCCATTACCCCCTTTATAGAAGCCGAGATTATAGCGGTGGGTGATGAACAGCGTATTGACATTGAGTTTGTTCCACGTCTTCGACAACCGCGTCGGCATATCGGCGGCGCCATATTTCTGGGGGAATATCTCGGGGCGCATCAGATAGTCGTCGCTCTCGATACCGCCATTCTCGGCCGCCTTGAGGTGGTTGGCCATATAGGCGGCATGGATGGCATAGCGCTCACCACGGTAGGAGGCAAAGAGGGTCGCACCGAAGTGGGCCGTCTGCTGACTTTGGTAATAGCCTCGGCCATAGAGGTAGTCGAGACGGAAGCCGAGACCGAAATCTTTGTTGACATTGGTGGAGAACAACGCCCGGATGCGGTCCTCGCCGTTCTGCTTGTTGCCACACTCGTGGTAGGTGATGTTGGTAAACGGCGACTTGGTATTGGTGAAGAGCAACTGGGAGGGCTGGCGGAGGAAAAAGTCGTAGGGCGCGGCAAAGATAAAGGCTGAGCCGAAGTTGGGGGTATAGGCGTCGGGGCGGATAAGGCTGCTGCGCGCACTGCCGAGGTTGCCCAAGGTAAGGTAGTGACCGGTAGGACCTTCGGTAAAGTTGTCGTTCTGAAAGCGATGAGGCAAGGTGTCGTAAGGGGTCGGCGAAACTTGCCCGAAGCGTTCATCCACCGTCCAGGCATAGATGCCGCGTGGGATGTTTTCGGTGCGGACAGAGTCGGTATCGGTATCGTTCCAATGGCTTTCTCCCATACCATTTCCGACACCACCCGGGTTGCCGCTCAGTTTGCGGAAGTTGGTGTCGCGCGAAATCTGTGCCAAGACATTGGACGGAGCCAGAAGCAGGACGAGTATAGAGGAAAGGAGGAGGCGTCGGTACGTGATGGACATAGGAGAAGATGGGAAGGGGTCAGAGAATGGAGGTTGGGCAGATTACATGGCAAACAGCACGCCACGGAAGGCCGCCCAGAGGTAAAGCAGGGCAAGGGTCAAGGCCAGCAGACGGGCATCGCCATCGAGGAAGCCGGAGAGCGTGCGGACACGCATGCCCGGCGGGTCGTTGCGGAGCACTAAGGGGACGAAACGGCGGAAGAGCCAATAAACGCCGAAGCCCACCAGCACGCCGTAGGCAAAGCCCACCATGACGTCGCCAAAATAGTGGACGCCAAGGTAGATGCGCGACCAGCCATTGAGAAGCGACCACGACAGCATCACCCACGTGAGCAGGCGGTGGCGTATGAGCAGGGCGGCAAAGACGGCGACAGACATGGTGTTGGCCGCATGGCTGGAAAAGAAGCCATACTGCCCGCCGCGGTAGTCGTTGACGACATCGACCATAGTCATCAGCACCGGGTCGTGCGTAGGGCGTGGCCGCGCCACAAGGGGCTTGAACAGCCCCGAGGCGGTTTGGTCGGCGATGAGTATGCAGAGGCCCAGGGCAAGGATGGTCAGCAGTATCTCACGCATCTCGCCATGACGGATGATGACATAGAGCAGCACCAAGGCGGCGGGAATCCATGTCATGGTTGAAGTGATGGACAGGGCAAAGCCATCGAGCCACAGATTGTCACTGCCGTTAATCCAGAGCGTAATCTGTTGGTCCAAGCCTATCAGTTCGTTCCACATACTATATGCTTTTTGTTTGGGGTTGGGGTTGAGGGTGAGTATGAACGCTTTCTATCGTATTATATCTCCTCCAAGTCTTGGGCATTCACCCAGCCTTTGAGGGAGATATTCTCGTTCTCCACCAGCCACTGCCCGGAAGGCGATTTGTCGAGGACCTCAAGGGTGTAACCGGCGGCCAGAACGGAGATTTGCGCCCCGCCACTCTCGTTTCTCACGGGCGTATCTTTCATCACGACGGCCATGGTCGTGTGATTGAAGTGGTGATAGGTGGTGGCGGCGGCCACGATGCAGAAGATGCAGGCCATCACGGCCGGACAGAACAGCACGGCGGCCATCTTGCGCATCCATAGGCGCGGCAACCGGCGGCAGCACACCAGAAGAAGCATGGACAAGGCCAGGGTGAAGAGCACCCGGTAAGCCCAGCCATCGACGCTCTGTGAGGCCAGCGTGCGATGCCACCACGACACGAGAAACATCTGCTGCCCGTTGTCCGCGCGTACCATGGCCCGCGAACGGCAGACGGAGAGATTGTATTGCGCGTCCTCGTCGGAGGGGTCGAACCGCAGGGCCCGTTCGTACCAAAGGATGGCTTCGGGATAGCGCTTCATCTTGAAGCAGGTGTTGCCTATATTATAGTAAAGATGGGGGTCAATGCCCGCTTTGGCAAGCGCGGTGTAGCTTTGGTAAGCCTCCTCATAATGGTGCTGAAGGTAGGCGCTATCGGCCGCAGCCCGCAGTTGCTCTTGATGGACGGGGCGCAAGGTGTCTGCCTGCTCAGCGTTTTGCGCAATGGCGACGCAGATACTCAGCAGCATAAGGATTGCAGACGAAAGTGTTCTATATATAGTCATGGGCTATTCTGTCTTTAGTGCTCTACGCGATTGGTTCTTTCACACCGGACGATTATTTCCAGGCTTTATCCATCTTTTTCAGCAGGTCGATGGCCATCTGAGCATCGTCTTCCATACTGCCATCGGCCGATACGGGGGCGAACTTCACCCACTCGCATTTATCCAGCAACTTTAAGAAGTGCTCCTGCACTTCGGCGTCAATGCCATGGGTTTGCAGTAGGCCGGGCCACTGTGCTTTGGTAATCTCCGTGGGTACAGTCTTGGCCTTGGTGGCGGCATAGGAAGTCAGCGCAGCGGCCATCTGTCCATAACATTCGGCCTTGTCTTTCGTCGCGCTGTCTTTCTGAGCGTGCTGAATGGCTTTTATGGCCTGACGCAGGGCTTTGCCGCCACGTGGCTGGCTCAACTGCTCGCGATGGGCGTTGACAAAGTGTGTCAGGACAAAGATGCCTATGGTCAGGGCGATGATGAGGGCAATGGCCAGATAGTAGCCCCAGGTGTTCCAAAAGAAGTAGGCCGACTTGGCGTCGCAGAAAGCCAGCTTGCCCTGATAGAGGGGACGGATGTCGCTCTCGAGCAATGCCCGCTCCTTGGCCACCTCTTCCTGCGAACGCTCGCCCTCCTCGATGTGCATGTGGATGGCGGCGATGCTGTCCGTACGATATTGGCCCGTGAATGGGTCAAAACTGATGAACGGGGGTATTTGGATGACGGCATCCCCCGTTTGCCGAGGCACGAAGGTGTAGTCGAAGGTCACGCTGCCGTCCATACCCTCGGCGGTCACTGTGGTATGCGGCGTGGTCTTGGGCGTATAGGCATCGCAATGGGATGGCAGTTCTATCTTCGGCGCGGTGAGCAACTGGAGATTTCCCTTTCCCGACACACTTATTCGCAGCGTGGCCGTTTCGTTGGTGCGTACATTCGGCGTCACCAAATAGGCACGCGTTTCCATCTGTCCCACGGCTCCCGAGAACCCCTCGGGACGTGGCGTGGGCAGCGGTTTTACCTTAATCTTGCAGGGGTTTGTGGTACGGCTTACGCTCACGGCCAAACTGCCGCCGGAATTGAAAAAGACGTCCAGCGGATTGAGTGTGGCATCGCGCTGAAGCACGACGCAGTTGAAGGTCATGCGCGGCACTGTCACCTCGCCTGCCTGCTGCGGGAAGAGCAGGTAGCGCTTGACCACGGCCTTGCGCATGAGTTGTCCGTTGCGCCGCTCCACATCCCATTGAATGTCTTTGAGGTCAAGTTCCTGCGACACCATCCCCTTGAAGTCGGGCTGCTGATTGAGGGATATATTATTCAGTCCGACACCGGGTTTCTCGTAAACCACATAGGTTAGGGGCAGTGCCTCTTGCTCGTACACCGTTTCCTTGGCCAGATTGGCGGTAATGACGAGTTCGTCGTTTCCCACCTTACTTCCTGCCTCGCGCAACTCCTCTGCGCCGGCACTTTTTGCGTCGGCGGCCTTGCCGCTGTTGGTCACCTTAACCTGTGCCTTACCGGACGTATAGGTCTTTCCGCCTACCGTCACCTTGGCTGCGGGCAGCGTATAGGTTCCGGGGCCTTCGGCGGCAAAGGTATAGGTAAAGGTAGTGGCAACGTTGGATTTGGTCTTTCCGTTGATATTTACGGTCTCGCTGAAGAAGGAGCGGGCCGGACCTGCCAGACGACGTAGGCCGCTGACGGCAGGAAGCGAGATGTTGCCTTCTACGTTGGCCTCGATGGTATATTTTACCTGAAAATACTTGTCCGCCATATCCACGCTCGATGGTGCGGACACCTCAAGGCGGAGTTGTGCCCAAGCCTGCGGAGCGATGCTTATGATGAGAAGCAGGATGAGGCACAGGCGGCGGTTAAGATGTGTAAGGATGGCTATCTGTTTGTTCATGTGTGATGAAAGGGAGAGAGCGTTACCAGTTTTTCCGCAATGCGCGTTGCGGCTGGCGCTGCTGCATTCGCTGCCGCGTCTGCTGCTCGGCCTGTCGGGAGTAGTTGATGAGGGGTTGTTGCTGCGACTTCTGGGGTTGGGGCTGTGGCTGCGGCTTAGGTTCCGGCGATTGCTGCCGGTTATCGTCCTTTTGGTCCTTCAGCTGCTTCTGACAGAGCACCATATTGTATCGCGCAGCCTCAAGCGCAGGGTTGTCGCGCAGGGCTTTCTTATATTGTTCTATGGCTTGGCGCAGCAATTGGTTCTTCGCCCCTACTTCCTGCGCACCGCTGGCCTGTCTCTGAAAGATGGTACCCATATTGTGGCGGGCAGCGGCGCGGTAGAGAGGGCGTGCGTCGTCGGTGGCAGCCTTCTCCAACTCCTTTAGCGCGGCACTGTCTTGGCGTGTGGCCATCAGCGCATTGCCTTTGTTAAACTGTGCGCCATGATTGTGCGGGTTGATGGACAGGGCCTTTTCGTAGCACGACAGGGCGGTTTGGTACATGCCTTGCCTAAAGGCACGGTTGCCGTCGTGCACGAGTTTCCACGACTCGTTCTGTGCCTGTGCCGTCAGGGACCATAGCAAGCAGCAGGCCAACCAGGCCGTCCGGCGTATGAGGAGAGTGTACTTCATTTTCTCACAATTTGAATGCGTTTCATCATACGGTTCTTGACTTCACGGATGATGTACTCGGCGACCAGCAGCAGCAGAGCGATGAGGGCTACGCCGACAAACTGCTCGCCGGGCTCGTCGAACGATGCCGACGACTCCGACTGCTTCATATTGTCCAGATGCACCATCAACTGCTGGCCGGCGGTATCGCTGTTGTCCACGCGGAAGTATTTGCCGCCGCCGGCTTCGGCAATCTGCTTGGCCACGGCTTCGTTGATGGTGGTGCGCACCACTTCGCCGTTCTCGTCGGTGAGCAGCGAACCGTCGGCCATGCGTATGGTGGCACCTTCGGTGGTGCCGACGCCCAGCACGAACACCTGCCGGCCGTTCTTACGGGCTTCCTGTGCGGCTTCGATAGCCCCTTCTTCGTGGTCTTCGCTGTCGGTGATGAGCACGATGGCCTTGCCTACATCGGGAGTATCGGTAAAGGAGTGGTCGGCCAGACGTATGGCGGCGGCCATGTTCGTGCCTTGCAGCGTCACCATGCCGGGCTGCATGTTGTCCAGGAACATGTGTGCGGCGGCGTAATCGTTGGTGATGGGCATCTGCGGGTAGGCTTCGCCGGCAAAGACGCAAAGCGCCACCTTGTTGTTCGTACCATGGTCGATTAGGCTTGACACGAGGAGTTTGGCGCGGTCAAGACGGTTGGGCAGCACATCGTCGGCCAGCATGGAGTTGGACACGTCCATGGCAATGACCACCTCGATGCCTTTCTTATCGGTCTGCGAATGGCTGGTGCCAAACTGCGGACGGGCCAAAGCGAGCAGGATGCAGGCTACGGCGCCTATGCAAAGGCCCATCTTGATGTGCCGGCGTGGGGCGGAGGCCGAAGCGGCAAGCACTTCCCACAGTTGGGGGTCGGCCACACGCTGGCGCCGACGACGGTCAATCCATACCGTCAGCAGATAGAGGGCCACCAGCACGGGGATGAAGGCCAGCATATAGAGATAGAAAGGTTCTGCAAATCTGAACATGATTGTGAGGGGTGTGGAATAACGATAAAGGAAGGCCTGCCACAGCAGCGCGGGAACCGCGTGTTAACCTGCCACATGGCATCTCGCTACGGGATGCGTCGCAGCAGCGTCAGGCGCAGCAGTATCTCGAGCACCAGAGCGCACAAGGCGGCCAGAGCGAAGGGGGCATACGCCTCGTAGCGGCGGTCGTAGTGGAGGACCTTAAACTTCGTCTTTTCCAGTTTGTCAATATCTCGGTAAATTTCCTGTAGTTTCTTGTTGCTCTCGGCTTGGTAGAACACGCCGCCCGTGGTCTGGGCTATCATCTTGAGGGTTTCGGGGTCGGAGGTGTTTTCCACATCGGCCACATACTCTTCGCCATCGGGCAGGGTGGCTACGGTCTGCGCACTTTTGCCACTGGCGGCGCCCACAGCGATGGTATAGACGCAGACGCCCTGCTCGCGGGCAATCTCGGCCGCGGTCATGGGGGAAATCTCGCCGGTGTTGTTCACGCCGTCGGTGAGCAGGATGACCACTTTACTCTTCGACTTGCTGTGTTCCAAGTGTGACAAAGCATTGGTCAGTCCCATACCGATGGCGGTGCCCGGGGCGATGAGACTCTGCGCGGCCCATGCACAAGTGATCTGCGGCCACATTGAGAGCAATGCGGTATGGTCGGTGGTCAGGGGGCATAGTGTAAAGGCTTCGCCGCCAAAGAGGGTGATGCCGATATTGTCGTTGGGACGTTGCGACACGAAGTCGAGGGCCACGTCCTTGGCGGCATCTATGCGCGAGGGATGGAGGTCGCGCGTGAGCATACTGGTCGAGATGTCCATGGCCAGCACGATGTCGATGCCCTCTGTCTCCTTTTCCGACACGGCATTACGGGTCTGCGGACGCGCCATGACGACAATGAGCATGGCGACGGCGAACCACCGCAGCAGGTAGGGCAGGTGTATCAGCTGGTTGCGGAGCGTGCGCACGGGCCGGCGGAACGGCTCTGTGGTGGGCAGCAGCAGTGTGGCTTCGCCGCGACGCTTCTTCACAAAGTGCCAGAAGATGGCGGGCACCAGCAGCAGGAGCAGATATAATACTTCACTATTGACGAAGGTCATAGGCTAAGGGAAAGGTTTGGAGACTGTACTACACAAGGTAAGTAAACAGCATATATAGGGTGTAGGCTACCAAGCCCACCGCAGTAAGTACACATACCACAACGGCGCCGGCTATCGTCATGCGGATGATGCGCTGGCCGCGGTCGCCATAGGCCTCATAGCGGACGATGGTCTGCGGGTGCTCCTGCACGTCGTCGAGGGTTTTCTCCACGATGGTCAGTACGGCAGCATAGTGGCGTTCGCGGATGGCCTGCGAGGGGCAGTAGCGGGCAAACTTCACACTGTCGGCGGTGCGGAGCACTTCGGCCGTCAGGCGCATCTCCTCGGCGGGGAGGTCCTCGCTCAGGCAGCCCAGCACTTCTTCAGTGGTGCGGTCGGTAAAGTCGTGGCCATAGCGGCGGGACAGGTAGCGGCGCAAGGTGTCGGCCAAGGCCACATAGAGGGCTTTGATGGTCTGCGAACTCTCTGCGCCTACGCCGTGCTCCCAGTCTTTCAGGGCCTCGCGGGCCTCACGGGCGGGGGGCGTCTTGGGCTTGATGACCACTTTATGGCGCATGGGGCGGGCCTGTGTCAGACGGACAAGGAGGAGCAAGGCCACGATGAGGGGCAACCAGGCTCCCAGGGCGCAGAGCAGGATGTCGGCCTGCCACACAAAGGGGCTTTCCATCACGCCAAAGGGCGGGTAATACTGATCGACGTGGACCGTATCTACGGGGATGCTCGACACCTTCAGTCCCAGTTTGCTGCGTGAGGGGTACGGCTTGCCATCAACGCTGACCTCTATGGGGCGCAGGGCATAGATGGCGCTGTCGAACGAGGTCAGCACATAGTCGCGCTGCAGCATGATGCGGCCTTTGGCCGGCGAAGGGAGGGTGTCGCAACTGCCGCTACGGACCACCTCGACGCCGGCCATCAAGGTGTCGGCTTCGTTATACTGCGGCCACACCACGCGTGCACCTTCGTTGGCTTTTACCGTCACGGACAGGCGGCACTGTTCGCCCACCAGTATCTCGGCACGGTCGAGTGACGACTCGACGACGACGTCCTGCGCTCTTGCTGCCAAGGGCATAAGGACGGCCGTCAGCAGAAGCAGGACCACGTGGCGCAACAGGCGCGGCGCAGACGCTGTCCTGTTCCTGCGGTGGGGGCCTGCCGGGTGTGGGTGTGGTGCGTTATTGTTGTTCATTATTACCATTAGTGTTTCTTCGTTATCCGCGTAGGCGCCCCTTCATGGCAAAGAGGGCTTTGAGGGGCTTGATGTAATCGCCATCGGTGCGTATGCGCTGTGCGGCACAGCCTGCCGATTTGAAGGTGGTGGCCAGGCGTTCGCTCTCCTGCACCATCCATGCGGCATAGGCTTGGCGGACGCGCTTGGACGAGGTGTTGACATACTCTTCGTGCCCGGTCTCGGCATCCTCCACGCGCCACAGTCCGGCGCGGGGCAACTGCTCCATCAGCGGGTCGCACAGGCGGATGGCCATCACGTCGTGGCGATGGGCGGCAATGCGCAGGGGGGTGTCGAAGGGGGGCACGGCGCAGAAATCGCTCATGAGGAACACGACGGCCCGACGGCGCTGCACGCGCATCAGAAACTCCAGCGCTTTGCCTACGTCGGTGCGTCGCCCTTGGGGCTGCAGCGACAGCAGGGTGCGCACGATGCCCAGAATATGTTGCTTGCCTTTGCGCGGCGGCAGGTAGGCTTCGATGCGGTCGGAGAAGAAGATGACGCCGGTTTTGTCGCCGGCATCGAGGGCGGAGAAGGCCAGCGTGGCGGCCAGTTCGGCGGCCATATCGCGCATGGTCTGGTGACGGGTGCCGAACTTCAGACTGCCGGACACATCGACGAGCAGCATGACGCAGAGTTCGCGCTCTTCTTCAAACACCTTCACATGGGGCTTACTCGTGCGGGCAGTGACGTTCCAGTCGATGTCGCGCACGTCATCGCCTTCGCGATACTCGCGCACTTCGGCGAACGACATACCGCGTCCTTTGAAGGCGGAGTGGTAGTCGCCGGCAAAGTTGCTTTGCGTCAAGGCTTTCGTCTTGATTTCTATGCGTTGTATGCGTTTGAGGAGTTCGGCGGTATCCATGATATGGGGGTTAGTAGGATAGACTGGAAAGGGAGGTTCTGTGCGGCTATGAGCATACCACTATGACCGTGCGGCTATGAGCGTGCTGCCATGCGTATGGCAACGGCATTTGCGCGGCGACGGCATTTACGGCAGGGGCACTGCGGCAATGATTTGGGCCACCACGTCGTCGGCGGTCATCTGCTCGGCTTCGGCTTCGTAGGTCAGGGCCACACGGTGACGGAGCACCTCGGGGGCCATGTCGCGGACGTCTTCAGGCACAACGTAGCCACGCTGACGGATGAGCGCCAGAGCACGGGCGGCGAGCACCAGGTTGATGGTGGCACGGGGCGAGGCTCCGCAACTTATCATGGGCTCCAGCGCGGCCTGTCCGTATTCGGCGGGGAAACGGGTAGCGCGCACAAGGTCGGCGGCATACTGCGTAATGCGCTCATCCACGTAAATCTGCTTGACGGCGTCGCGGGCGGCCAGGATATGGGCCACGTCGGTAATCGGTTGCACGGGAGCGGCAATGCTGCCGTCGAGGTGGCGACGGGCTATGGCGCGCTCTTCTTCGAGCGTGGGATAGTCAACGAGGATTTTCAGCATGAAACGGTCGGTCTGGGCTTCGGGCAGCGCATACGTTCCTTCCTGGTCGATGGGGTTTTGGGTGGCCATGACGAAGAAGGGGTTGGGCAGGGGCATGGTGTTTTCACCGATGGTCACCTGATGCTCCTGCATGGCTTCGAGCAGGGCGCTCTGCACCTTGGCGGGCGCACGGTTTATTTCGTCCGCCAGCACGAAGTGGGCAAAGATGGGGCCGTGCTTCACCGAGAACGTTTCCGACCGCTGGCTATAGACGAGCGTACCCACCACGTCGGCGGGCAGCAGGTCGGGGGTAAACTGTATGCGGTTGAAATCGGCATTGACGAGCGAAGCCAGGGTCTTGATGGCCAGCGTCTTGGCCAAACCGGGCACGCCCTCGAGCAACACGTGGCCGTCGGCAAGGAGGGCTACCAATAACGACTCCACCAAGTGGCTCTGACCCACAATGATTTGGTTCATGCCCTTGGTGAGATTTTGAATGAGGGCCGACTGGCTTTCTGCCAGTTCGCTGAGTTGACGCATATCTGTCATAGACAATAAATGATGGTTTGCGTGGTAGGGTTGAGGGGCCTGCCCCACCCTGTCACGGCTATACCGGCGCTGCCGGCGCATGGGCAACCGGGGGCGTCGATACAGGGATGGGGCGAAGGGGCTGTGGCCTTTTTGGATGCAAAAGTACGGCTTTTATTGCTAATGGCGTTATAAAATTCTATAAAGATTGAGGGGGAACGACGTCGCATTGCTCTACGCTCAGCCTTACCGTCCTTGCTCATTCACGAACAGCATCTGCCGTGGCGTGGGCGTGGCGTGGGCTTCACAAACTTCCTCAAAAATTTTCCATCTCGGAATAATGTTGTACCTTTGCACCATCGTTCGCCGGGCAAACAGCCCGTTCGTGGCGAACCGAGTGCTTGCCTAACCTCGTAAAAAACAAGTTTTATATGTCTCAACGTCCTACGTTCAGTCTGCCCTTCGCGCTGGCAGGCATCGTTTTCTGCATCTGTCTTATCGCCTCAAACCTTCTGGCCATCAAGCAGGTGATGGTTGGTCCGTTAGTCATGACGGGTGCCCTCATTGTCTTCCCCATCTCGTATATCATCAACGACTGCATCGTCGAGGTATGGGGCTACCGCCGTGCCCGCCTGCTCATCTGGACCGGCTTTGTCATGAATTTCCTTTTCGCCGTCTTCGGTATGCTGGCCGACGCGCTGCCGGCTGCTCCGTTCTGGGATGGTCAGGAGGGTTTCCACGCCATCTTCGGCCTGGCACCGCGTATTGCCTGCGCTTCGTTCCTGGCGTTCCTCGTGGGCTCGTTCCTCAACGCTTATGTCATGAGCCGCATGAAACTGCGTGACGGCAACCGCCGCTTCTCGCTGCGCGCCATCGCCTCGACGCTGGTGGGCGAGTCGGCCGACTCGCTCGTGTTCTTCCCCATCGCCCTGGGGGGCATCATGCCGTGGGACCAGATGCCGGTGATGATGCTCACGCAGATTGGTCTCAAGACAATCTACGAGATTATCGCCCTGCCGGTCACCATCCGCGTGGTACGCGCCATGAAGCGCATGGAGGGGCAGGAGGTTTATGACAACAATATCTCTTATAGTATATGGAAGATTTCCGAGATTTAACCTTCCCTCACCACGAGGGGGCTCTGGTTGTCCTGAGCGGTGGTCAGGACAGTACGACGTGCCTGTTTTGGGCTTTGAAGCGCTTTAGCCACGTGCGGGCCATCTGTTTCCGCTATGGCCAAAAGCATGTGGAGGAGGTAGATCTGGCTGAGGGCATTGCCCGCGAGGCGGGTGTGCCCATCACGGTCCTCGACGCGGGCCTCATCGGCCAACTGTCGCACAATGCGCTCACCGACTCTTCCATCGCCATGGACAGCGAAAAACCGGCGGATGCCCTGCCCAATACTTTCGTGCCGGGGCGCAACCTCTTCTTTCTGAGCATCGCGGCGGTGCACGCCCGCGAGCATGGCCTGCGCCACCTCGTCACGGGGGTGTCGCAGACGGACTTCTCGGGCTATCCCGACTGCCGCGACGCCTTTATCCGCTCGCTGAACGTCACGCTCAATCTGGCCATGGACGATCAGTTTGTCATCCATACGCCGCTGATGTGGCTCGACAAATGCCAGACGTGGGCGCTGGCGGACAGCCTGGGTGTCCTCGATCTGGTGCGCCACCGCACGCTGACGTGCTACAACGGCATCGTCGGTGACGGCTGTGGCCACTGCCCGGCGTGCCGGTTGCGCCGCCGCGGGCTGGAGCAGTATCTGGCAGCAAAAGCATCTGAGGATGAGCAATAAACTGAGAACACGTTGACCAATTAATAGAACACCTCTACATTTAATATGAACCGCACCGACGACAACCTCAAACAACTTGGCGGCAAGACGGTCTATCGCGACGACTACGCCCCCGAAGTGCTCGAGACCTTCATCAACAAGCACCCCGATAACGACTACTGGGTACAGTTCAACTGCCCGGAGTTTACCAGCCTATGCCCCATCACGGGCCAGCCCGACTTTGCCGAAATCCGCATCATGTACCTGCCCGACCAGCGCATGGTGGAGAGCAAGAGCCTCAAACTCTATCTGTTCAGTTTCCGCAACCACGGCGACTTCCACGAGGACTGTGTCAACATCATCATGAAGGACCTCATCCGCCTGATGGACCCCAAATACATCGAGGTGACTGGCATCTTCACGCCCCGCGGCGGCATCAGCATCTACCCCTATGCCAACTACGGCCGCCCGGGAACCAAGTACGAACAACTGGCTGGCGAGCGTCTGGCACGCCATGGCATGTGAGGTTTCACATACCGTGTGCAATCGCGCCTTTCACATTCGTTAACCTCGAGAATGCCCGCGAAACCCACCACCCTCTCACGCGGTCGGAAATAACGCCGGCATGGCGCGCTTCAATTTGCCATATTCTGGCAAAGTCTTGAAAGGCCGCCCTGCTACAAGTTAATTCTCTTGAAATTTTTGTATCATAAGGCCGAAAAGCCCCCTCGCTGACCCGCCGAAGGGCAAGCGTTTTCGGAGATACGGTTTGGGCGACAGGAAATTCTGTCGCCCAAACCGTAATTTCTATCGCCCAATCTGTGGAGGCCGGATGCACTTTTCGCCCATCGCCACGCTTTTCCGCTTCTATTTTTAGCGCACAGGCCCTTCACGTTGTCGGCACAAAAACTCACGTTATTGGCAGGGTGTGCAATGCTTCATACGGCCCTTTCCGCGATCTACAGCAGCGCCGCTCCAAGTTTGCGGGGTCGACTACGAATGCCGGATATTATACACTCTATTCCAACTATTCTGGCTCAAAGTGGCTCTATGACAACGGTGGTCAGACAAGCCCCGTTGTGGACCGAAACGGTAGTTATGCTGCCAACAACTGCGACTGGACCATCGAGGAGGTAACGTGGCTCCCCGTCAAGATTAACGAAACTTACCGCTACAGCACGTTCACCTCGCCGCTCAATCTGACTCAGGACAATAGCCGCCTGAAGTTTTATACGGGCAAGATGAACAACGGCTATCTGGAACTGACGCAATATACGCAGGCCATCCCCGCCGGCACGCCGTTCATGATTGAATATATCGAAGATGGCCAAGTATCGCAAGGCAGCAGTTTCCTGCAAGTGGCCGGCAGCGCCCCCGCCTTCTCCGGCTCCACCGACCTCGTCGGCACGTTGGAGACCATCGCCAAACCGACGAATCAGGGTACCATCTACACCCTGCAGCCCGCATGGGACGAGAATGCCGCAAACCTCAACTCGGCCAGTGAGGTAGCCTTCCGCCAGTTCGATGGCTCTAACATCCGCGGCTTCAGCGCCTATCTGCCCGTAGCCGCCGGGACGCAGGTGGCCGGTATGCGCTTCATCACGGACGAGGTAACGGTCATCGAGGGCATCAGCGCCGACCAGCAGCACAAGGTGGAAGCCTACGACCTGAGCGGACGCCGCGTACAGCAAGCCAAGAAGGGCCTCTACATCATCAACGGCAAGAAGGTCATCATTCGCTAACCTCACTGCCCAACAACACCGCATCATCATCTTATCTATCAAACACAGACACACATCATGAAAAAGACCTATATCGTCCCCGCCACCACGCGCTTTGACGTAAAACTGCAGGGCATGATTGCCGCCAGCAATCCTCGCATCGACACTGCCCCCTACCACGCTGGCAGCAGCAACTTCTCCAACAAAGGCAGCGAAGACATGTGGGGCAACAAAAACGGCGGCATCTGGCAGTAATGCCCGTAACCCCATCCCCTAACCTCAGCCATCCTCCGACAGACGTACCACGCGTTCTCGGAGGATGGCGGAGGATGGCGTATTTATAGGGGGGGATATTTCTGTATTTTCTTGGAGATTAACTATAAATAAGCTACTTTTGCAACAGACAAATCAGGTTAAATCATAATAACAATGAATTGTATGAAGAACTTTCAGAATTATGCAGTGTTGCGCAAACTATTTTTGACCCTGAGCTTTCTGTTGATAGTATGTGAGGCCGCCAATGCCCAAGTATATATCGGTAGTACGTTCGGGTTTACCTCTCGTAAAGATGCCGGTGGGGTTTCGAAAAAAGATTTCAAGTTTGTTCCGGAAATCGGCTACCAACTGAATGAGAAGGTTTATGTTGGTACCAACTTAGGGTATCGGCGTATAGGAGACGCCACGAATAGTGGCTTCACCTATGCTTGTGACAAGTATATTTCTTTCGGCATTGCCCCATACATCAGATACAACCTTTATCAAAATGAGAAGGTTAGATTATTTGCAGATGGCGTGGTCAGTGTATGGCATGCAAAATACAAAGGGTTGCAGAATGCGGGAGAACAGACAGGAAAGAATATTGATGGGAATCGCTGGACTGCCGGCATTAGACCCGGTATTGCCTACGATGCCACACTGCACTTTTCATTCATGGCTAAAATAGGATGGTTGGGGTATTCATCTACCAAATTGAAAGGTTATAAGGCCACAAGTACATGGAATACGGATGTGGATACTGATAATTTATCCATAGGCTTTTTGTACCATTTTTAACCCGACTTCAACGCCAAACACGTATTTCTCAATAGTGTCCTAAATAAAAAGTGAAGGAGGTAGTTTTCCACTACGGGAAAGATGTACCTTAGTGGTTGCAAAAAAAACGAGCCTCCTTCATGGCAAAGATAACACTTTTCGCTCAGGTCATTCAGATGTTGCCGAAAGATTTGATAAAATCTTTGGTAAGAAAGCACGGGACGGACAAACATGCAAAGGGCTTCAACACATGGAGTCATTTGGTAAGCATGATTTTCTGTCAGTTTGCAGATTGCGTCTCGCTCCGCGAAATTAGCAATGGTCTGCACTCCGCCAATGGCAACCTAAACCACCTAGGTATCCCTCGCGCCCCTTCAAAGTCCAACCTGTCGTATCAGAATGAAAAACGTTCCTGCGGGTTCTTCCGTGATTGCTATTATACCTTGCTGAATTATTTTGGACAGCAAGTGAGGTTCACAGGACGCAAATTTCGCTTCAAGAACGCAGTTCATGCTCTAGACTCAACAACCATCACACTTTGTGCCAAAGTATTTGACTGGGCCAGATATACGCATTCAAAGGGCGCGGTCAAGTTGCATACGCTTCTCAATTTTGAAACACTTCTCCCTGATTTCGTGCACATTACAGATGGAAAGACCACGGATAGCAAGGCTGCTTTCAGCGTAGTTGTGAAACCTGGCAGCATCGTGGTGTGCGACCGTGGCTACTTCGACACGGCGCTGATGAATTATTGGGACAGCATCAAGGCGTTCTTCGTGGTCAGAACGAGGAAAAATGTGCTCTACAATCGGATTAAAGAGCGTGACTTGCCCGAAAAGGCGCATCCCGAAGTGCTGATTGATGAAATAGTACGCCTCACAGGCAAAGGCCCATCAAGGCAATATGCCAAGCCCATACGGAGAATAGCCGTTTACAACGCAGAGCATGGCTATACGTTTGAACTTCTGACGAACAACATGAAACTCGCAGCAGGAACGATTGCGGACCTATATAAAGCCAGATGGGATATCGAAACCTTCTTTCGTATCCTCAAGCAGAACTTCCACATCAAGAGTTTCATCGGCACGTCAAGCAATGCCGTAGAGATACAGATATGGACCGCGCTGATTACCATTCTGCTTTTGGCCGCAATAAAACAACAGGCTAAATACAAATGGCATTTCTCCAATCTGGTATCGTCGCTACGCCTTAATACATTTACGAAAATCGACCTCTACGTGTGGATAAATGAACCTTTCACGCCACCGCCGGAAGAGATTTTGCAGACATAGGGGTATCCTCAATCTACAAAGATGGGAAATGCGTCAAGATAGCCAGTCTTGATGCGGATTGTCGTGAGTTCAAAGAAATTTATTTAGGACACTATTGCGTATTTCTATAATATAATCGGGCAGATTCACGCACACTCCCCCGGCACAACATATTTAGTCTCAACAAAGATATTCAGACCTGCGCTTAACGGAAATGATTGCAACGCCCACACAAACGAGAAATAATATGTACCTTCGCTTAGGGCCAAAGTATAATGCCTTCAGAGCGAAGGTGAGGAAGGCTGAAGGCCTTCCCAAACCCGACGAAGGCGGGTTTGTCCATAGCCCACGGGCAAGCGACCGTAGGGAGCGGCGCCCTGGGTAGGGCCGCCATAGCCCACGTCGCGCTGTAAGTGCAAAAGTATTAGTAGAGGGCAGCGCCCTCGCTAAGCGAAATGTCGCCGTACTACATCGCCCACCGGGGGCGTTGCCCCCTTTTCAAACTTTTGCACTTACAGCGCGATGCGAGCGGGCCCCTTCGCTCAAACATCTTCATTTTGACACCCCGCAAAAAGCCCCGTAGCCCAAACCGGTCAAACGGTTTGGGCTACGGGGATGAGGGTCGAAGACGGTTGAGGGACGCGGCGGGGGAGGGGTCAGTCGCGGCTTTCCCGGGGACGGAAGGTGACGGTCTGCGTGCGCCAGTCCATGGCATCGACGATGGCCACCGACTCGAGGCGATAGCCCTCCTGACGGAGCAGACGACCACCCTGCTGCCAACCCTTTTCGATGGCGATACCTATGCCCACCACCTGTCCGCCGGCCTGACGCACCAGGTCGATGAGGGCGTGGGCGGCCTGCCCGTCGGCCAAAAAGTCGTCCACGATGAGGACGCGATCGTCGGCTGTGAGATAGGGCCGCGAGACAAAGACGCTGTTGTGGCGGCGGTGGGTGAAGGAGTAGGCCTGGGCAACGTATTTGTCGTCGGTGCAGTTGGCCGTCTCGCTCTTCTTGGCAAAGACCACGGGCACGTCGAGCAGATGGCCCAGCAGGGTGGCGATGGCGATGCCGCTGGCTTCGATGGTGAGGACCTTGTTGACCCCGGCGTCGCTGAAGGCGCGCATGAAGTGGTCGGCAATGCCGCGCATGACGGCCATGTCGATGCGGTGGTTCAGAAAACTGTCCACCTTGAGCACATTGCCCTCCTTGACGACGCCGTCAGTGAGAATCTTTTCTTCCAGGAAATTCATGGCATAGGGATGGGGAAGCGTGGTGTGCCAGGCGCGCCGGCCTCACGATACCGCCCGCTGTGCGGGTCAATAGACCTCTACATAGGAGGCCAGACGCTTGGCCTTGTCGCGCAGGGCATCGAGGTCGGCGTCGAGGGGACCGTTGCACACGACGACGCCCATGCGGCGGCCGACGCGTGTGGTGGGTTTGCCGAAGATGCGGATGTCGGCGTCCTCTTCGCAGGTCTGCTCGATGCCGCGGTAGCGGGGCTGCTCGGTGCTGGCGATGGGCGAGAGGATGACGGCGCTGGCGCCGATACGCAGGGACTTGATGCAAGGGATGGGCATGCCCAGGACGGCGCGGGCGTGGAGTTCAAACTCGCTGAAGTTTTGCGTGCCGGCCAGAGTGACCATGCCGGTGTCGTGCGGACGCGGCGAGAGTTCGGAGAAATAGACGCCGTTCTCGTGGCTCAGAAAGAACTCTACGCCCCAAATGCCGGCGCCGGTGAGCGCTTCGGTGACCTTAGCAGCCATGCGCTGGGCCTCGGCGAGGTGCTCGGGAGCGATGTGGGCGGGCTGGAAACTCTCGCGGTAGTCGCCGCCTTTCTGCACGTGGCCGATGGGGGCGCAGAAGAGCGTGGGACCGTTCTGCTGCGTCACGGTGAGCAGGGTGATTTCGCTGTCGAAATGGATGAACTCCTCGATGATGAGTTCGTGGATGTCGCCGCGACTGCCTTCGTTGCCATACTTCCAGGCGTGGGGCAGGTCTTCGGCCGAGCGCACGAGCGACTGTCCCTTGCCCGACGACGACATGAGGGGCTTGACCACACAGGGGAAACCAATCTGCTCGGCGGCCTGACAGAGTTCGTCGTAACTCTTGGCATAGAAATAGCGGGCGGTCTTGAGGCCGAGTTCCTTGGCGGCGAGGTCGCGGATGGCCTTGCGGTTCATCGTGTAGTTGACGGCACGTGCCGAGGGCACCACCCGGATGCCCTGCGCTTCGTAGTCGTAGAGGCGCTCGGTGCGGATGGCCTCAATTTCGGGCACGATGAGGTCCGGCTGGTGACGGCTGACGACGGCATCGAGGGCATCGCCGTCGAGCATGGAAAACACTTCGCAGGCATCGGCCACCTGCATGGCAGGGGCACCGGCGTAGGAGTCGCAGGCCACGACGTAGTGGCCCAGACGCTTGGCGGCGATGACAAACTCCTTGCCCAGTTCGCCGGAACCTAACAGCAATATCTTCTTCATGTATTGAGGTTTTTGACGGGCATTGCGGCTGCTGTGCCGCAGCGTGCCGTCATGATATTATTTTCTGTGTCTGCAAAGTTACAGATACGCCGCCGAAGGGCCAAACGATTTGGCGGGCGATTTGCCAAGCAATGACGTGAGAGGCGCGGAAGAAAGGGTAAGCGCGTCATCTTCGGCAAAAGGGGAGAGGCCGGCACAAGACTGTGCGTCTCGTGCCGGCCTCTCCGGTTTTCTGTTGTTGCCTTATGCAGCGGAAGCCCGTCAGAGGGTCTTCTCAAAGACCGTTTCACCGTTGGCATTGACGGCCTTGACGCGCATCACCTTGCCGCGCTTCTCGACGACGGTCATCGTGGCACTCTTCAGCGAGGGGCCGCCGCCAATGACCGTAGGATAGAGGTTGCCCTGCTGTCCGGGCTCGTAATACTCGAAGCGATGGGTGTGGCCGTTGATGCCAAGATCGACCTTGGCCTTGGTCAGCACGTCGGTCCACAGGGCGCGGCAGAAGCGGCTGGCGCCACCCGGGTCTTTCTCTTCATTGCTGAACCACAGGGGGATGTGGTGCACGACGATGTGGCGCTTGGCCTTGCGGTATTCGCGCGTGGCGATGGTCTTTTCCAAAAAGTCGGCCTGCGCCTTGCGGAAGGCATTGAAGTCGTTCAGACCGTAATAGACCCACGTGTTGTCGGGCTTGTCCTCGCCGCAGTCGAGCATGACGAGGTAGGTGTCGCCCCAGCGGATGGTGTGGTAGGTTTCGCCGTCGGTGCCATAGTCGAAGAGAGTGGGCATGCCGGAGGAGTAGGCATTGCGAATCTCGTGGTTGCCACGCATGAAGACGCAAGGGTTCTGACCGGCATCGAAGCGACGCACCAGGTTCTGGATGTTGGCGATAGCCTCCTGACGGTCGCGGGGCTCAGGCAGGCAGTCGCCGTTGAAGATGACGAGGTCGTGCGGCGTCTGTGCGGCCAGACGGGCCATGGCGTCCATGACCTGAGGCTGGCAGTGCATATCGTTGAAGACCAGCAGGGTGAAGTGAGTGGCGGTATCGGTGGGCAGGGTGAAGCGGCGGAAGGGCGTGCGCTCGGTGCGGCCGAACACTTTCTTATAAGCCTGGTTCAGCTCAATCTTCTGCGTACACACGCGGTAGTAGTAGGTGGCGCCGGGGGTGAGACCGTTGAGGCGGATGCGATGCTCGGCATCGTGCACCACCTCCTGACCGCAGAACAACTGGCGCACGGTATCGACGTGGAGCGAGTCGCGGCCCACTTCTACCCAGGAGTGGACGCTGCACGTCGATTGGAACATCACACTGACGCCATCGGGCGTCATGTTTTGCAGATAGGGCATGCCGCAAATCAGGGTGCGGGCGCTGTCGCCGGGAAAGGGCTGCTGGGCATAACCCACGGCTGTTGCGCCCACGAGAGCGGCAACGGCGAGGAACAGTTTTCTAAACATGGGAATTGTGGAGAGTTTGGAAAATAGTAAGGTAAGGAAGAATAGTTATCAGGCTTTGTCGTATCCGCACGGGCGTCTGCATTACTCGGCAGTCTGTTGGGCCGGGGTCTCCTGCCGGTCCGCCGCTGCGGCTTTGCGCTGACGGTAGTAGGATCGGGCGCGTGCCCGGCGCTTGGCGCGCTCGACGAGCAGGTGTATCTCGTCCTCGCTGATGCGCTCGTGCAGACTGGTGAGCAGCGAGGGCGAGAAGATGCGTCGGGACGTAAAGTCGCTCAGCCCGCAGAAGTACTGCATGTAGGGGTTCTCCTGGATGAGGGCGACGGTCTCTCCGGCCGTCAGCCGCAGTTTGCGCTTGATGATGCAGGCGGCGACGACCATGCGGGCGGGCTTGTTGTCGGCCCCGCGGTGGCGGTTGCGCAGTCGAGCGTTATACTCCAGTTCGATGTAGCGCCAGGGCAGGCGTCTGGCCAACTTGACCCAGCGGTTGGCGGGGTCGAGGTCGTCGAAGAGCGAGGGGAACAGCCCGAGGGTATTGCCCTTAAACTGCGAGTAGTACTTCATCGTATGGACAGATTGAAGGAAACAAGGCTGCGGACTGAGGCTCCGGCCCGCACAGAGAGAGGGGGGAGGGCGCTACAGCATGTCGGGCAGGGTGTAGAGGCGGGTGCCGTTACTGCCCTTGATGAGCACAAGGCTGTGGCTGAGGGGATGAGCGGCGAGGTGGGCCCTGACGGCTTCGACGTCGGCAAAGTAGCGGCAGCCGGCGGCATAGGGGGCAAAGCAGGGGCCCACAAGCCACACCTCGCTGCAGCCGCACTGAAGGGCTTTCTCCGCCACTTCGGCGTGGGCCTGTGACGAGGCGTCGCCCAACTCGCGCATCTCGCCGAGGATGGCCACCTTGTGCGAATGGTTTATCTGCCTGAAATTGTCGAGCGCGGCGCGCATACTGGTAAGGTTGGCGTTGTAGGCATCGACGATGAGGGTGTTGGTGGCCGTGCGCTTCAGTTCGGAGCGGTTGTTGGTGGGGACATAGGCTTCGAGGGCAGCATTGGCCTCAGCCTCGTCCACGCCATAGTGCAGGCCGACGGCCAGGGCGGCCAGAGCATTGGGCAGGTTGTAACTGCCGATGAGGCGGGTGGAGGTTTCGTGCCACGGTCCCTGACGATAGCGCCACCGCAGGCACAGGAAAGGCGAGCAGGCGGTCACCTTGCCCTCCACGTCGAAGCCCTGCCCCGTGGCCCCGTAGGTCACGGCGGGAAGTCCCTGCGCCATGGTGCTGAGGTCGGCATCGTCGGCGTGGAGGAAGACGAAGGTGCCGGGTCGTCGGCGCAGGTCGTCATAGAGTTCGCCCTTGGTGCGCTTCACGCCCTCGAACGAGCCGAAGCCCTCGAGGTGGGCCATGCCGACGTTGGTAAT
>JALEZQ010000047.1 GCA_022772475.1 Bacteroidales bacterium
AGCACACGCAGCACGGCGGGCCACAACTCCTGTTTATTATAGCCTATGAATCTCTTTGTCAAAAAGCCCGTCGAGGCCTTGCTTCGCGAGGCGAAGAACGAGGACGGCAAGGGTCTGCGCCGCGTGCTGGGCCCATGGGGCCTCATCGCACTGGGCATCGGCGTCATCATCGGCGCGGGCCTGTTCAGCGTGACGGGCGTCGTGGCGGGCACCCATGCCGGACCGGCCATCACGCTGAGTTTTGTGTTCGCGGCCATCGCCTGCGCCTTCGCGGGCCTCTGCTACGCCGAGTTTGCCTCGATGATTCCCATCTCGGGCAGCGCCTACTCCTATTCGTACCTGACGATGGGCGAACTGGTGGCGTGGATTATCGGCTGGGATCTGGTGCTGGAATATGCCGTGGCAGCACTGACGGTGAGCATCTCGTGGAGCAAGTACTTTTGCATCCTGATGGACAGCGTGGGCTGGCACCTGCCTGCCGAGTGGACGGCATGTCCGGCCGAGGGCGGCATTGTCAACATCCCCGCGGTGTGCATCGTGGTGCTGCTGTCGCTGCTGCTGGCTCGCGGTACGCAGGGCAGCGCGCGCTTCAACGACCTCATCGTCGTACTGAAGATTGCGGTGGTTCTGGTATTCATCATCCTCGGTCTGAACTACATCCGGCCGGCCAACCTCGAGCCCTACATCCCTGAGAACACGGGCGTCTTCGGCGAGTTTGGCTGGAGCGGCATCCTGCGTGGCGCGGCCATCGTCTTCTTTGCCTACATCGGCTTCGACGCAGTGAGCACGGCGGCGCAGGAGACAAAGAATCCGCGGCGCAACATGCCCATCGGCATCCTCGGCTCACTGGCCATCTGCACGGTCATCTACGTGCTCTTCGCCTTCGTCATGACGGGCGTGGTCAACTATACGGCGTATGCCGACACGACGGCGCAGATTGCGCCTGCCGCCCTGGCCGTGGAGCACATGGGCCCCATGGGGCCTGACGGCACGGTGACGCCGGCGCTGCCGCTGCTCAACAGCGGCATCATCATCGCCATCCTCCTGGGCTACTCGAGCGTCATCCTGGTGATGCTCATGGGCCAGAGCCGCGTGTTCTTCAGCATGAGCAAGGACGGTCTGCTGCCGCCGGTATTCTCGCACCTTCACGACCGCTTCCACACGCCGGCACGCAGCAACATGATGTTCATGGTCATCGTCGGCGCACTGGCCGCCGTGGTGCCGGCCGGCGTGGCGGGCGAGATGACGAGCATCGGCACGCTGTTTGCCTTCACCCTGGTGTGCATCGGCGTCATCGTGGTGCGCCGCACAATGCCCAATGCGCCGCGCGGCTTCAAGACGCCGCTCGTGCCCTATCTGCCGGCGCTGGGTGTGGTGTGCTGCGTGGCCATGATGCTCTTCCTTCCGGCCGACACGTGGATTCGTCTGGTGATGTGGATGCTTATCGGCATCGACGTCTATTCCTGCTACGGCGTGAAGCACAGCGTCATCGGCGGCGGCACGGTGCGCCGTCACGGTCAGACCATCTTGAGTCTGCTGGGCACCATCCTGGCCTTCCTCTGCATCCTCACGGGCTTCTGGCACCAGCAGACGGCAGGCTGGGAGGCCGACAAAACCATGCTGTGGATCAGCGCCGTCTTCGGCGCAGCCCACATCGTTTATTTCCTGGCGCGCCGGGGCGCCACCAAGAAGGTGTGACAGCCTCACACCGCCCACGCCCTTATCACGCAAAACCATGGACGCTTACCAGCGCAAAACCATGGACGCTTATTAGCGCAAAACCATGGACGCTCATTAGCGCAAACCCTCTCTCTTTACGCGAAATCCTTGGCACGGCCACCGGGCTATGCCAAGGACTTTCTTTTGTGTAGGTTGGACAACTGTTGCGGGCGGTCGCTATGCGCCGTGAGGCATCCGCGCAGTGTTCGCAGAACCTCTATGCCGCGATTAGCCCGCCCACCCAAGCGTACAAAAAACGCCGCCGTCCACGCTTGGACGGCGGCTTAGGCGGTCAAATAAATTAAAGAAGAAGACATCGGCAAAGTTACATAATATATAAAGCAGGTGATGTCTGAACCGCCTTCTCCTTTGGAAAGGAGTTTATGTCTTAGAGCTCTCTTAGAACTTTAAGCAGTCTTAGAGCTTGGCCATCTGGGCCTTCACCTTGGCGCGAGCCTTGTCGTAGGCTTTCTTGGCCTTGGCGCGAGCCTTGTCGTTCTGAGCCTTGGCTACAGCATCGTAGAGGTCCCAAAGCTTGGCAGCGGCAACGGCGTTTTTCTGGCCCTGCGTGTAGGCTTTGGCCTTGGCTTCAACGGCTGCTTCGTCGGCAGCGGGAGCGTAAGCGTGCTTATAGCCCTTCACGTCGTTCCAGTGACCGCGGGTGAAGTCGGGGAAGCTAACGGCAGCGCAGTTGTTGTCCATCGACAGCGAACCGAGTTCGGCCAGGCAGCACCATTCGGCGAGGTCGTAAACGTCCATGTCGAGGGGCAGACCGTTCTGGAGGCAGTAAACCATGCGGGCGTCCATCATGTAGTCCATACCGCCGTGACCCATCTGACGGCCAACCTCGCCGTACTTCTTGATGATGGGGCTCTCGTACTTCTTCATGAGGGCGTTGTATTCGGCCTGGGGCAGGAAGCCGTGGCTGCTGAGGTTGTCCACCTGGGGCTGAACGCCGCTGGCGCTGAGCTGGCTCTTGTCGAGGGCGATGGCTTCAGAGGGATACTTGGTGGCGTAGCCCTTCGTACCGGTGAGCTTGAACAGACGGTTGTAGGGCTGGGGGTTCATGACGTTGTGCTGGATTTCCACTACCTTACCATCGGCCGTACGCATGAGGGTCGTGGTGTGGTCACCGTTGCGATAGTTGTTGCAGGGCTTGCCGGTCTTCTTCTCGACGTACTCCTTACCGTGTACGCTCTTGGTATCCATGGCAACGAGGGTGGTGAAGCGGTCGCCGCGGTGGATGTTGAGGCACTGTGCAACGGGGCCAAGGCCGTGGGTGGCATAGACGTCGCCACGGTTCTCCATGTTGTACTTCATACGCCAGCCGAGCTTATCGGGGTCGTTGCTGGGGTTAGACCAGTAGTAGCCCCAGAAATCGTCCAGGTTGTGGATGTAGGCACCTTCTGCGCGGAGCACTTCGCCGAACACGCCGGCCTGTGCCATCTGGAGGGCACGGAGTTCGTAGTAGTCGTAGCAGCAGTTTTCGAGAATCATGCAGTGCTTGCGGGTCTTCTCGGAGAGGTTGATGAGTTCCCAGCACTGTTCGAGGTTCATGGCCGAGGGCACTTCGATGGCGGTGTGCTTGCCGTTCTCGAGGGCGCACTTGGCAACGGGGAAGTGGTGGTCCCAGTCGGTGGCTACATAAACCAGGTCGATGTCGGGACGCTTGCAGAGCTCTTCATAGCCCTTCTCGCCGGAGTAGATGTCGGCGGGAGCGAGGCCCTGTTCCTTCAGATACCTCTGGCAGCCTTCAGCACGGGCGGCCACGTAGTCGCAGAGGGCAACAATTTCCACACCGGGGATGTGGCAGAAGCGGTTAACTGCACCGGGACCGCGCATACCGAGGCCGACGAAGGCCACGCGGACGGTCTGGATCTTGGGGGCGGTGAGGCCCAGAACGTGCTGCTGTCCGGCAGGACGGGCGGGGGTGTCAACAACGATCGTACCCTTGTCCCAATGCCACTTCGTGGAGGGAGAAAGCGACTGGGCGGTAGCGGTCTGGCTGCCGAGTGCGAGGACGGCGGCCATAGCGCAAACAATCAGTTTTTTGAACTTCATAAGGTAATTAGTTTGGGTTATTGAATTGAAGTGATAGTATTTCTTATGAACCGACGGGCCGGACGGCCATTGGCGCCAACCCCGAGCATTGGCAAGTGCACTTGCCAAATACCTTTCGTCTGCAAATTTAAGGAATTATATAGAACTGACGCTATCTTGCGGATAAATTTTCTCAAATCATGGCCGGCGTGCGCAGGATACGCGAGCCGCCGGTGCTACTAAGCAACGCAACGGACAACGGGCCGCTGCGCAACAAACGGGTAAATAGACGGGCACAAAGACGGGCACATATTGTCGGCACACGCAAATAATAGGGCGGCACAGGGATAAAGTCGCGCAAAATCACTAACTTTGCAGGCCAAAGGCGATGCGGCGCCGCCAACGCCGCCGGCCCTCCTGTCCCCACAGGCCAACAAGGCCGCAAGGGGCGGGCATGTTGAACCAACTCCTTACCTAATGGCGCTATTCCTGCTTCTACTCTATCTTGTCTGCGCAATCGGAATTTCCTTTTTATGCTCGGTGCTTGAGGCCGTACTGCTCTCTACGCCCATTTCCTTTATCACTATGAAGGAAGAAGAGGGCGAGGCCAACGCCAAACTGCTCAAGCACTATAAACTTGAGAACGACAAACCGCTGGCTGCCATCCTGGCCCTCAACACCATAGCCCACACCATCGGCGCCGCCGGCGTCGGTGCACAGTCGGGCATCGTCTTCGGCGACCAATTCTTCGCCCTGACCTCGGGCATCATGACGTTCCTCATCCTGGTGCTCTCTGAAATCATCCCCAAGACCATCGGCGCCAACTACTGGCGGCAGTTGGCCATGCCCTCTACCAGCATCATCCGCTCGCTCATCTTCATCACCTACCCGCTGGTGGTGCTCTCGAAATATGTGACGCGCTGGGTATCGCCACGTGAGCACGCTGCCACGGTGAGCCGCGAAGAGGTGTCGGCCATGGTCAACGTCGGTGCCGCCGAGGGGGTGTTTGAGAAGAAGGAAAACCGCATGATTCAGAACCTGCTCAAACTGGACGACATCACAGCGCGCGACATCATGACGCCGAGTTCGGTGGTGGAGATGGCGGAAGAGAGCATGACACTCAAGGAGTTTTACGCCAACCCATCCTACAGCACCTACTCGCGCATCCCCATCTACAACGAGGAGAACGACGACTATATCAAGGGCTTCGTCCTGCGCCAGACCATCCTGGAGAAGCTCTCGGAGGACAAGTTTAACATGCGCCTCTCGGAGATAAGCCGTCCCGTGCTGACCTTCCCCGAGAACGAGCCCGTATCGAAGATTTGGGAAAAATTGCTGGCCAAGAAGGAGCACATCAGCATCATCATCGACGAATACGGCTGCTTCCGCGGCATCGTCACCATGGAGGACGTCATCGAGACCATGCTCGGCACGGAGATTGTCGATGAGAAAGACACCGTGACGGACATGCAGGAGTTTGCCCGCGAGAAATGGCAGGAGCAGCAGGAGGAGCAGCAGAACAGCCAGGGCACGCTCAACGCATAGAGGCCATACCCAACAACCGGGACAACAGACGCGACAGGCTCTGTTGTCCCGGTTGTTTTGTAAATGAGCACGACAACAAGCACAACTTATACAACACAGGGAAAGTTGGCATCGTTGCCCTCGTTGTCCATGTTGTCTTTTCTTAAACACGACAACGAAAACAACGTGTACAACAAAGAAAAGTTGTTTGCGTTGTTTCTGTTGTCGTGTAAAATTTGATGGACAACCGGGACAACAGACGCGACAGGCTCTGTTGTCCCGGTTGTATTGTAAATGAGCACGACAACAAGCACAACTTATACAACATAGGGAAAGTTGGCATCGTTGCCCTCGTTGTCCATGTTGTCTTTTCTTAAACACGACAACAAAAACAACGTGTACAACAAAGAAAAGTTGTTTGCGTTGTTTCTGTTGTCGTGTAAAATTTGATGGACAACCGGGACAACAGACGCGACAGGCTCTGTTGTCCCGGTTATTATGTAAATGAGCACGACAACAAGCACAACTTATACAACACAGGGAAAGTTGGCA
>JALEZQ010000070.1 GCA_022772475.1 Bacteroidales bacterium
GCCAATCTGCTGCGTTGCTATCGTCTTCGGGCTTGGTCATGTACTTCAGTACACTCCCGGCGCCCTCATCCTCAGCGCCTTGCATCTTGACCATTCTGACGCACCTTTGAGTGCGCGTCAAAATATGCATTTTGACACACCCTCTTTGCCACCGCCGTCTCACGCGGGCAACTGTGTGTCGATGTCCTGCGTGGCGAGCCAGGCCTCGAAGGCTTCTATGGTGAAGGCGTGGCTCAGGTCGTGGTCGCCCACGGCTGTGCGTCGCAGCGCCGTGAGGTGTGCGCCGCAGCCCAGAGCCTCGCCCAGGTCGCGTGCCAGGGAGCGGATGTAGGTGCCCTTTGAGCATACGATGCGCACGTCGGCCTGGTGCGTGTCGTCGCGGTAGTCGGTCAGCACATACTCATATATATGTATGGGCTTGGCCTGCAGCGCCACGTCCTGCCCCTTGCGTGCCAGGTCGTAGGCGCGCTTGCCCTCGACCTTGCATGCCGAGAATACGGGCGGCACCTGCATGATGTCGCCGCGGAAAGCGTCGAGGGCTTTCTCCACGACGTCGCGGCTGAGGTGGTCGGTGGGGTAGGTGGCGTCGATGGCGTGCTCCAGGTCGAAGCTCGGCGTGGTGGCGCCCAGTTGTATGGTGGCCTCGTAGGTCTTTGTGCCGGCCTGCAGCGTCTCTATCTGCTTGGTGGCGCGGCCCGTGCAGAGCAGCATCACGCCCGAGGCCAGAGGGTCGAGCGTGCCGGCGTGGCCCACCTTGATCTTGCGGCCGCCCATGGCGCGTGTCAGCAGCCAGCGCACTTTGGCCACGAGGCCAAAACTGGTCATGCCCAGCGGCTTGTCGAACACAAGCACTTGTCCTGCAAGGAAGTTGATTGGCATCTCGGCGGCGCTTTAATCCATCGTCAGTTCGTAGCCCAGCAGACCCATCACCAGGATGAGCACACCCACGATGATGCGGTACCAGCCGAAGGCGGCGAAGCCGTATTTCGTGAGGAAGGCGATGAAGCCCTTGATGGCCAGCGTGGCGACGATGAACGATACCACGCAGCCCAGCAACAGCAGAGCCAGGTGGTTGCCCTGCGTCAGCACGTTGCCCTCTTCGCCCGTGACGAGTTTGACCACCTCAAGGAGCGTGGCACCCGCCATCGTCGGCACGGCCAGGAAGAAGGAGAACTCGGCCGCGGCCTTGCGCGTCAGTTTCTGCGCCATACCGCCCACGATGGTGGCCATCGAGCGCGACACGCCCGGTATCATGGAGATGCACTGGAAACAGCCGATGACGAACGAGCGGCGCAGCGTCAGCGGCGTGCTGTCGCTGCCCTTGTTGAACAGGCGGTCGCAGAAGAGCATGAATACGCCGCCCACGATGAGCATCACGGCCACGAGCGTCACGTTGCCCAGGTTTTTCTCAATATATTCGTTCAGCGTGAAGCCCAGCACGACGGCCGGCAGCACGCCGATGATGAGGCGCAGGTAGAAGTGGCGGATGGCCTGCCACCAGGTGTAGCCCTTGGTGCGCATGGTCTCGGGGTAGAAAAACTTGCGCCAGTAGAGGCATACCACCGAGAGGATGGCGCCAAATTGGATGATGACGGCGAAGGCCTTCCAGAAGGGCGTGCTCTCCATGCCCAGCAGGCCCTGCGTGATGATGATGTGGCCCGTCGAGGACACCGGCAGAAACTCGGTCAGGCCCTCAACGATGGCGATGATGATGGTTTGTATCCATTCCATGGGTCAACGTACAGATTTGGGGTGATTGGTGAAGAAAGGGGGGATTAGAGCGCGGTGCCCGTTGCGGTGCCCGGCTGAGTGGAAGCCTGTGCATGAGCAGCCTCGTCGCGGCCGACGGTGGCCTCGTCGCTGCTCTCGAGGGCCTGCTTGTCGCGCGGACGGCGCAGGATGGCATAGACGATGAAGAGGTAGCCGAAGAGGCATACCATGGGCGCCACCTTGATGCGGCGTGCGCTGAAGATTTCGGGGTCGAAGCCCTTTTCGTCCGACCCGCCGCCTGCCATCAGGATGAAGCCGATGATGACGACGGCCATGCCCACGGCCAGCAGGATGAAGTTCATGCGGTCAAAGGCAAATACTTTTTTCTGTTTCATATCGATCGATGAGTGTTTGTTTGCGTTGGAGTATGGGGGAGAGGCGTCCTGTCCGTGCTATTTCAGGTAGGCGTCGCTGTGACGCATGTGCAGGTGGCGGTTCACGGAGAAGTAGGTGCATAGCATCGTCAGCAGCAGGCCGGCGGCCAGTACGACGCCCAGCGTCAGCGTGATGACACCCGGCGTGATGACCTCAAACTCGCTGTTGCCGTTCATGTCGGCCAGCGTCATGATGCCGCCCATCAGCAGCAGGCCCGCCAGCACAGCCGACAGCAGTCCGGTCCAGAAAGCCTGCATCATGAACGGCCGGCGGATGAATCCTCGGCGCGCGCCCACCAGTTTCATGGTCTGTATGCTGAAGCGGCGGGCATAGACGCCCATGCGCACGGCGTTGTTGATGAGGACGAACGAGATGAGGGCCAGCAGGGCGGCGATGGAGAGCAGTACCAGCGACCCCGTGCGTAGCACCTGGTCGAAGCCCGCCAGCAGGTCGATGGGGTAGATGACGTCGCGGACATAGGGCTTCTGCGTCAGCGCCGGCATGAAGAGCGCCAGACTGTCGGGACAGGCGTAGGGCGCCTTGAGCATCACCTCGTATTCGGCGGGGATGGGGCTGCCGCCCAAAAAGTCTTCAGGCCGTCCGTCAAGGTCTTCCAGCAGCATGCGCGTGCCCTCTTCCTTCGAGATGTAGGTGACGGTGCGGGTGTAGGGCTGCGCCGCAAGATAGGCTTTGAGGTCGGCCAGTTCGTTACTGCGTATGCTGTCGTCCAGCAGCACTTCGACGGCGAAGTTTTCGCGCACGCTGCGACTAAAGTTGTAGGCCACGCTGACGAAAAACACCACGACGCCGAGCAGCAGCAGTACCATCGTGGTGCTGATGCAGGTCGTGACGGTGTTGAGCGTGCCCGCGTGTTTCTTCTTTTTTTTGCTCATGGGGGTTGGAGAAAGGGGAATGTTGGGATACGATGCGCGCAGCGCGCTAAACAACAGTCTGTTGCGCAGACTGTCCGGCCCGGGGCTGCGTCTGCAACGAAGCGCCGGGCTACACCGACCCCAAATTTCCTACAAAATTACAACATTAGCATTGGTGTACCAACACTTTCTCTTGGTTTTAACACTTGTTTGGCCTTGCGACGGCTTGCTGCGGCTTGCGGTTTTACGTTTGGAGAAAAGCGCCTAACTTTGCAGGCAAATCCCTTTCATTGCTTCAAACAAGCCATGCCTTTCCTGTCGTCCCCCATCACCTTCGACCGCTTTGCGCGGTTGCTCATCGCCCTGGCGGTGGTCCTGTCGCTGTGGTTTGCTGTGTCCTACCTCAGTCCGGTGCTCATTCCCTTTGCCGCCGCCGGCGTACTGACCTATCTGCTCAACCCGGTGTGCAACTTCCTGCAGCATACCTGCCGCCTGCGCTACCGCGTGGTCTGCGTCCTGCTGACCATCGCCCTGGCCTTCGCCGTGGTGGTGGGGCTGCTGTGGCTCTGCGTGCCGCCCATCGTCCACGAACTCTCGCTACTCAAGGACGCCGCCATCGCCTACTTCACTGACCATGGACAGAATAACGCCAGTATTCCTGACGCCGTGCGGCACATGGTGGACAGCCAGTTTGCCGACGTCGATGTGGTCAGTCTGCTGGAGAGCGACAATGTGCAGGGCCTTGTCAAGGAGGTGCTGCCGCCAGTGTGGGCGCTGTTCAGGAGCGCCGCCAGCCTGCTGGTGTCGGTGGTGGCGTCGCTCATCGGCCTGCTCTACCTCTTCTTCCTCCTGCTCGACTACGAGCGCTACCGCCGTTCGTGGCAGCAGTTGGTGCCCGCCAAGTATCGCCCGCTGGCGCGGCAGGTGGTGGGCGACATCATCCATTATATGTGCGGTTATTTCCGCGGGCAGTTTTTTATCGCGCTGAGCAACTGCGTCATGTTCACCTTGGGCTTCCTCGTCATCGGCTTCCCCATGCCCGTAGCGTTGGGCTGCTTCATCGGCATCATCAGTTTTGTGCCCTACCTCCAGCTTTTCGGCATTCTTCCCGCCACGCTGCTGGCGCTGCTCGAGGCGTCGAAGACGGGCGAGAACTTCTGGCTGCTGACGCTCGGTATGCTCACCGTCTATGTGGTGGTGCAGGTCATTCAGGACACCATCGTCACGCCGCGCGTCATGGGACATATCATGGGTCTCTCGCCCGCCATCGTCCTGTTGGCCCTCACCGCCGGCGCCTTTGTGGGCGGCATCGGCGGCCTGATGGTGTCGCTGCCGCTGACCACCATCGCCCTGACGTACTACCGCCGCTACGTCGTCAGGGATGGCGCGCCGCCGGCCAATGTGTAGCCCTGTTTGTCCAGCACAATGCCGGGCAGCCGCGACCTTGTCTTGTCACGGCTGCCCGGCATGGCTTTTCAGGCGGCGTGGCGTCAGCGCGACGTCGCCAGACCCGAGCGCTTCGAGCGGTTGTAACTGCGGTATTCGTCCAGCGGGATGTCCACCTCCGGCTCCGCCAGCACGCCCTGGTGCGGCAGGTGGAAGCGGATGTACTTGATGGTCAGTCCGCGCGCCAGCCACTGGCTCTCGTAGTAGGTGCGTATGCTGAGGATGCGGCGCATCTCGTCCGTGCACGAGTCGGTGAAGTCGCCGTAGAGGTTGTCCGTGTCGTAGGGCGTGGGCAGGCCGTTCTTCTGCACCAGCAGGTGGGTGTAGGTGTAGAGGAATGGACTGTCGGTCTTGAGGTGAATACATCCGCCGTCGCAGAGCAGGCGGCGGTAGCGCTCCAGGAAGAACGACGACGTCAGGCGCTTCGTGGCCTTCTTCATCTGCGGGTCGGGGAAGGTAATCCATATCTCGCTCACCTCGCCCGGAGCGAAGTAGCGGTCGATAAACTCGATATGGGTGCGCAGGAAGGCCACGTTCGTCATGCCCTCGTTGAGCGACTCCGTGGCCCCCGTCCACATACGGGCACCCTTGATATCGACGCCGATGAAGTGTTTGTCGGGGAAGAGGCGGGCCAGGCCCACGGTATATTCGCCGCGGCCGCAGCCCAGTTCGAGGACGATGGGCGCATCGCGGTGGAAGAAGTCGGCGTTCCAGCGCCCGCGCAGGGCGAACGGCGTCTCGTCCGCCGTGCCGGCGGCCATGCCGGCGGCCGTGTTGGCGGGTTCAAACACATGGGGATAGGCCACCATGTCGGCAAATTTGGCAAGTTTATTCTTTCCCATCTTCAAGGCATTTGTTGACATCGTTTTCCACGCGCTCCAGTTGGGCCGTGCAAAACCGGATAAGGTCTTTCGCTTCTTTCACCGCCTTGGCCAGGGCGTCCAGGTCGGTCTCGCCCTTTTCTATCTGCGCCACGATGCTTTCGAGGCGGGCAAAGGCATTTTCGTAAGTCTGCTTCATGAGGTTCGTTATAGGTGAGGGTCATTCTACCGTGGCACTCAGTGTGCCGCGGTCCAGGGTGATGTCGAGGCGGTCGCCGCCGGTCGCCTGCGTGGCGTCCGTCAGCACATGTCCGTCCTTTCTGACGATGGCGAAGCCCATGCGCAGTATGCGCTCCGGTCCCGCCATAGCGATGCAGCGCGATGCCGCCGCGAGCGCCGTGCGCTGCTGTGCGATCAGCGTCTGTGCGGCGCGAGCCAGCGCCTCAGCCGTGCGCTCCGTGCGCTCTGCTTCGTGTGCCAGCCGTGCGCGGCATGTCAGCGTCAGCGCGGCGTCCATGCGCTGCACCTTGGCGTGGCGCGAGGCTGTCGCCGTGTGTGCCGCCCGCTGCAGGGCCAGGGCGCGCTGCTGCAGGCGCTGCTGCGCGTTGTATAGACATTCGCGCGTCGCCGCCTGCAGGCGCTGTGTGAGCGCCGTCAGTGCCGCCGCCTCGTCCTGCCGCAGGCTGATGAGCCATGCCGCCACCGCCGTCGGCGTCTTCAGCCGCTGGCAGGCCACAAGGTCGATGACCGTCTCGTCGCGCTCGTGGCCGATGCCCGTCAGCACGGGCAGCGGAAACTGTGCCACGTTGGCCGCCAGCAGGTAGGCGTCGAAGCCGTGCAGGTCGCTCACCGCACCGCCGCCGCGGATGATGGCCACCGCGTCCCATTGGTCGGCCTCCGCCGCGATGGCGTCGAGGGCGGCGATGATGCTCTCTTCCACCTCGTCGCCCTGCATCGTGGCCGGGAAGAGCGCCGTGTGGAAACCCCAGCCCGACTGCTGCAACTGCCGGCAGAAGTCGCCGTAGCCCGCCGCCGTGGCACTGGAGATGACGGCGATGCGCCGCAGCGGACGCGGCAGGGGCAGTTCCTTGTTGAGCGTCAGCACGCCGTCGGCCTCAAGTTGGGCAATGATTTCGCGGCGTCGGCGCGCCACCTCGCCCAGCGAGTAGGACGCGTCGATGTCCGTGACGTTGAGGCTCATGCCGTAGAGTTCGTGAAACGTCACGCTGACGCACACCAGCACCTTCATCCCCGCCCGTAGCGGCGACCCCGTGGCGCTCTCAAAGGCCGGCGCCAGCAGGGCGTAGGTCTGCCGCCAGATGGTACCCGTAGCCTTGGCCACGAGCATACCGCTGTGCTCATCCTTCTGCACGAAGGCCACATAGCAGTGGCCGCGCGGCGAGGGGCGCACCTCGCTCAGTTCGGCCACCATCCAGTAGGGGCGGGCCATCGTGGCCTGGAGCGTCTGGCGCACCAGGTTGTTCAGTTCGTAGAGCGAGAGTGGCGTCATGCGGAGAGGGGTAGGGAGGTGGGAAGAAGAGGAAAAGGGCGTAGGCGAACTATTCTTCCTTAGCCTCGACCATTGACAGGCGTTCGTAGGCGGCTTTGAGGTTGGCTATGCCGTAGCCGAAGATGTTGTCGGGGTGCTCGGCGTTGTCTGCCGTGGTGCGCACAGCCTGCATGATGTCCGTCGGGGTGCGGTTGAAGTAGGCTTGGAGCAGACAGGCCACGCCGCCCGCCAGGATGGGGCACGAGAACGACGTGCCCGACGCAAACTGGAGCATGCCTATGCTCCCGGTGGTCGCCACCTTGCCGCCCATGGCCATGACGTCGGGCTTGACGCGGCCGTCCGCCGTAGGTCCTACCGACGAGAAAGCCGTGTTGAGCCCCTGACTATATACCGCGCCGACGGCCAGGATGTTGTCCGCATCGGCCGGGAAACCAATCTTCTTCCATTCCTCGTCGCCGCTGTTGCCCGCGCTGTTCACCACGATGAGGCCGCGGCTGGCCGCCAGCGATGCCGACCGGCTGTTGACGTGCGTGCGGCCGTCCAGTTCGGTGTAGCGGTGCGTGCCCGGGTTGTGGTCGAAGGTGGTGTAGCCCAGCGACGTACTGATGATGTCGGCTCCTGCGCTGTCGGCATACTCCACGGCGGCGCACCAATAGTCCTCCTCGACGAGTTGCTCGGAGCGGCCGTCCTCGCTTACCAACAGCATGTAGTCCGCTTCGGGCGCCGTGCCCACGAGGATATGCGGCAGGTTTGCCGCCAAGCACGAGAGCACCATCGTGCCGTGGTCCTGCTCCATCTCGGTGACGCGGCGGTTGGGCATGACGAAGTTTCGCGTCGCCATGATGCGTGCGCTGCGCAGGGCGGCGATGCTGTCGGCGTGGTTGAAGCCGCCGTCGATGACGGCAATCGTCACCCCTTGTCCGCGGAAACCGCGGCTATGCAGATAGTCCGCGCCAATCTGTCGCACCTGTGTGGCGGTATAGCCATAGACGTCCTCGCGCTCCATGCTCTTGTCGGGGTCGAGGATGGGCGAGAAACCATTTGTCACATCCACGCTGTCGGGGCTGACATAGACGCGGCGCACGTCCTGAACGAACTTTACGCGGTCCAGACCGTCCAGCAGCGCCGTGTCGGCCACCTCGACCACCGCCGTGTTGTTCCACCGGCTGGTGCACACTACGCGCAGGCCCTTGCGGCGCAGAAAGTCGAGATAGACCCCCGACACGGGCAGGTCGTAGGCATCGACGCGTACCCCCAGACGCTCACGGCGGGCCAGCGCCTTTGCCGAGAGGAAGGTGGAGGGGCGCGACACGCTGTGACTGTTGTTGCGCTTGTCGCGGAAAGTCACGCGGTACATATAGGTCTTGGGCAGCGCCTGCTTGTGCGACTGCACATTATACACAATGGCCTCCGGCAGCCCGTAGCTCAGATCGGGGTCTTGGGCCCCGGCGGGCAGGGTAGGGGTGAGGAAGAGCGCCGTGCAGAGCAGGGCGGAAAAGGAGCGGAGAATGTTGCGGATAGACATAGGCTGTGGGGATGAGACTTTGCAAAGGTAAACATTTCTCTCTGACGGCGGCAGAAAAGCCCGGGCAAAAGGGCCGCCGTACGGGAAAATTCGTAAATTTGTCCGCAGAGCGGGCCTCATGCCTGCAACGATTCACCTAACCCTCTACATACCCCTATTACTATGCGAACTTCTACCCTGTTAACGGCCCTCAGTCTGGGCCTTCTCAGCCTCACCGGTGCGCAGGCCGCCGAGCCCATCCGCCCGACGGTGATGGCAGGCGGTCAGGTGGCCGACACCACCACGTGGTACACCATGACCATCGGCGACGCCGGCCTTGTGCTCTCTGACAATGGCACGGCAGCCTCGATGTCGCTCTCGCGCATGAACACCGACATGGCCGATGCCGACCTCTGGTGCTTCGTGGGCAACCAGACCGACGGCTACCGCATCATCAACAAGCAGGCCGGCCCGGGCAAGGTGCTGGCCTCGCCCGTGCAGATGAGCGGCACCACCGGCGGCACGGCCTACGTCGTCCTGCGCGACACCACGGCCCTCGACGGCTACGTCGCCCTCTGGCAGATGAGTGCCTCCACCTACCGCGACAATGCCGGATGGTACATCTACCAGAAGGGCATCCAGGCCAATGCCATCAACAACCGCAACGGCAGGTTGGCCTTCTGGACCACGGGCAAGGATGCCGGCTCCACCGTCGTCATCGAGTTTGCCAAGACCCGCCGCTACGTCGATCTCACCACGGGCTCCTTCGCGGCCTCGTCGTCGTCTTTCCGCCAGATATGGAACTCGTCCTTCACCAACCCCGCCCTCAGCCTCAACGCCGGCTATAATAATATGAAGGCCGACGGCACGAATATCACCGCCTATACGGGCCGGTATGCGCCGCAGAGTTATACCTTCACCACCGACAACGACTGCGTCATCACGGGCTTTGCCTTCGACTTCAAGAGCCTTGTCAGCGGGCAGAACCCCACCATCACCGTGGGCAATACCTCCCTGCCCTCTACCAATCAAAACCAGCACATCGCCTTCGACGGCGGCAAGGAACAGACGGCCGCCTTCGTCATGTCGGGCGGCAACTACGGCGTGCTGCTCACCAATATATATGTGGACATCCAGCGCTCGGTGGAAGAGCCGGAGTGGTTTGCCGAGGTGTTCCCCACCAAGACCAATGCCGACATCCCCTACCGCATCCCCGCCCTGGCCCAGATGGCCAACGGCGACCTGCTGGCCATGGCCGACTACCGCTACTGCCGTGCTGACATCGGCTACGGCGCCATCGACCTGCACGCCCGCATCTCGCACGACAACGGCCTGACCTGGGACAACATCACCACCATGGCCGTCGGCGGCAGTGTCAACAAGGGCTTCATCAACACGGGCTTCGGCGACGTCGCCCTCGTGGCCGACAGCGAGAGCCCGCGCGTGCTCGTGCTCTGCTGCTCGGGCAACGTCTCCTTCCAGAGCGCCACGCGCGACCATCATCAGGCCATCGCCCGCTTCTACAGCGACGACTACGGCAAGACCTGGAGCCAGCCCGACGACATCTCGCCCGAAATCTACGCCATGTTCGACAACAGCCTCGCCGGCGCAGCCAAGTCGATGTTCGTCGGCTCGGGGCGCATCTGCCAGAGCAAGACCGTCAAGGTGGGACAGTACTACCGCCTCTACTGCGCCATCCTGCTCAAGGATGTCAACAATACCTATAAGAACTACGTCCTCTACTCCGACAACTTCGGCCAGACCTGGGACGTGCTGGGCGGCGTACACTCTGCTCCCGTGCCCAGCGGCGCCGATGAACCCAAGACCGAAGAACTGCCCGACGGCTCCGTGCTCATCAGTTCGCGCGTAGGCGGTGGCCGCTACTTCAATATCTTCCACTACACCGACCCCGCCAAGGCTCAGGGCTCGTGGGGCACCGTCGCCTTCTCGGGCGCGTCCAACAACGGTGTGGCCGTGCAGTCGGCCTCGTGCAATGGCGAAGCCCTCATGCTCCCCGCCAAGCGTGTGGCTGATGGCAAGCACGTATGGCTCGCCCTCCAGTCGCTGCCCACGGCATCGACGCGTGCACGCGTCGGCGTGTCGTACAAAGAACTGGCGTCGCTGGCCGACTTCTATACCGCTGACGGCTACGCCCGCGATTGGGATGGCGGCAAGATAGTCAGCAAACTCGGCTCGGCCTACTCCACCCTGCAGTGGCTCCCCGACAGCACCCTCGGTGTGCTCCTTGAAGAAGACACCTACGGCACCTCGGGCGGAGGATACAACATCATCTTCAAGAAGTACAGCATCGAAGCCCTCACCGACAGCGTCTATACCTACTGCGGCGAAGTGGTGGCCGACAGCCTCGTGGCCAACGGCTTCTCCGCCGTGGTCTCCGGTCTTGACGCCCAGATGGGCACCTATGTGGGCATGATCAGCACCCTCTCGGCCGACGCCATCCATCAGGCCGCCGCTGCCTACGAGGCCGCCCCCTCGCGCACGGCCTACGAAGCCTTCCATCAGACCCTCGCCGACGCGCCCCGCGTGGCCCTTGCCTCCGACCGCAAATACCGCGTGCGCAACTGCGAGCGCCAGCAAGCTACGCTCTACCTCGTGGCCTCGACCAGCGGACTGACCGCCGCCACGCGCAACGAGAGCGCCCAGGGCCAACTGTTCAGTTTCTATCCCACCGCCACGCCCGGCCAGTGGACCATCGCCTGCGACGGCGTGGGCGTCTTCTTGGGTAGCACAGGTGCCCTCGAGACCAAGACACCCGTTGTCACCGCCGCCGCCAATGCCGCGGCCTACCGCATCGTCTCGGCCACCAACGGTAAGTCGTATTTCGACTGCGTCAGCGCTGCTAAGCCCGGCTATCCCGCCCTGCACCTGGCCGGCGACAACACCCGCATCGTGCCCTGGACCACGGACAGTCCTGCCTCGCAGTGGTACATCGAGCCCACCGACCTGGTCACCGACCTCGAGAGTCTCACCCTGCCCGAGGGCGCTGACCAAGGCGAAGAGCACTACTACGACCTCAGCGGCCGCCGCGTGCAGCCCACCAAGCCCGGCCTCTACGTCACCGACCGCCGCCGCAAGGTGCAGGTGAGATAAGCGCTCGGCCTCGGCCCTATCGCTATCCGGTCCGCAGACTATCATTAACATATAGTTGTAGGGTGAGAGTCCTGCGGGACGGGAGGATGGCTGAAGGCCATCCCAAACCCGACGAAGGCGGGTTTGCTTGTAGCCCGGGGCAAGCGAACGAAGTGAGCGACACCCCGGGTAACGCGGCGAGCCCTCCTCGCGCTGAAAGTGCAAAAGCACTAAAAGGGGGCATCGCCCCCGGTGAGCGATGACTCAAGCGACGCATACCGCTTATATCCGCTTAGCAAGGGCGTTGCCCTCTACTATGGCTTTTGCCCTTTCAGGGCGTGGATTGCTCGGGCGGCCTACCCGGGGTGTCGCTTCCTTCGGTCGCTTGCCCCGGGCTACAAGCTCGCCCTCCTACGGAGGTCGAGGGATGGCCTTCAGCCATCCTCATCGCCGCTGATTGGCATGCTATGTTGAAAAATTCTTGCAGCATGGCCTGTCGAGACTGTTAACGCCCCTCACAATCAAAAAAGAAAAAAACACTACAAAATGGCCTCCGCAGTAGATAAATCGTCTGCGGAGGCCAATTTGCATTTCGTCCCGAAATGTTGTATCTTTGCATAGCAATAGCAGATAGGGTCCTCTCGCGGGCCCTATTTTTTGTAACATCATGAGCATCTACGGTTTGAGCGACAGTTTTTTCTGTCGCCCAAACCGTAAAATCAGTCGCCCAAACCGTAAAACCGGTTTGCGCCCCCGTGGTTTTAGTAGCCAATTCGCCGTTCAACGCCTTCGCCTTCGTTAAACCTTCCTAAAAACACCGTTTTTTTGCTCGATGAAAAAACAGAAAATTATTCTGCGATTTCCTCATTTTGTAGATAAATCATCTGCGGTGGGAGGTGGAGGGCAGGCATTGTGACTATTGTTGGCCTTGACAGGGACAACGCGAAGGCGGGTTTGCTCATGGTTGAAGGGTAAAGGCGAGGGGTCTCGTGTTTGGTAGTTCTTACTTTACCAAAGGTTAACCTTTCCGCCTGATCCCAAGTCGAGTGTTGCCGTGGCGAACCCCAAGGCGCGGAATACCCTGCCCATTGTAGAAAGAGTCATGGAACTCTTCCCACTCTCCAACTTGCAGATTTGTGAACGTTTTACGCCAATGCGTTCGCCCAATTGCTCCTGCGTGATTTTTTGCTGGAGACGCGCTTTTCGGATGGCCTCGCCAACAAAATAGGCGTGTATCTCTTCTTTGAGTTGGGCTTCCATAGCGTCCCGTTCCGGTGTTCCGAGAGGACCCCAAAGCGTGTCTTTGGCATCGTCTGCGGGTTTGAATTTCATTTTAGCCATTTCCTCTATTGTTTGTTGTTATAGTACTCATGCATTAGTCTCTCAGCCTTTTCAATTTCCGTCTTCGGGGTTTTCTGCGTCTTTTTCACGATGCCGTGCGTAACCATTACGTATGCTCCAAGGTCTTTTTCCCAGAAGGCAAACAGACGATAGCACATGCCATCATACAGTGTGCGTAACTCCCATATCTCTGAGTCTTCCAGTTTTTTGAAGAGTTCCTTGTCCATAACGCCGCCTTCCACTTTGAAGATATTGAAGTAGATTTTCTTTTGGGCTTTGATGGGTTGGCTCTTGACAAAGTTTTCTGCCTCTTCGCTGAGTAAGATGCTAATGGACTTCCTATTCATAAACGCTCTGTTTGCCTGCAAAGTTAGCAATGTGTTTCTAAAGAAGAAAACTTTTGGAGACTTTTCATGGTCTTGCTCGGGTTGTGCCCATGTGTGCAAATTCTGCACATGTGATCTTCTCGTCCCGTTCGCCCTCTTCGAATTCTTCCCTTTCCATCGATTTGAACCTGTGCATTTTTTTTACACGGGTTGCAGATTATAGCCCCGCGTTTCTTGCCCTTACACCTTCTGAAGCAAAGATTTGAAAAATACCGGCACAAAGCCCGCGCCGTGTGAACGAAAAGGCGTATATTTGCACACAGCATACCCTGTTTGTGACCCAACACTACGCGATGGTGGTCAAGCGCCCCGGGCGCCTATGCAACGACAACCTAACAATCTACAATACCTAACAATCCAAACCTATGCGCAAACTTAGCATGACACTCATGGCCGGCGTCCTGGCCCTGCCTATGTGGGCAGGCGTGCCGCCCCTCGGTGGCTTCTTCTATGGCAACATGGAGGCCCCCACCGGATGGGAATGGCAGAGCCCCGACTCCGTAGCCTACAACAAGCAGCAACCGCACGCCTGGTTCTTCTCGTTCGCCAATACCGACGAGGCTCGCCGCGTGCTGCCCGAGAACAGCAGTCTGTGGCAGTCGCTCGATGGCAAGTGGAAGTTCCACTGGGCTTCCAACCCCTCTGAGCGCCCCGTCGATTTCTACAAGACGGACTACGACGTGGCCGCCTGGGACGACGTCACGGTGCCCATGAACTGGAACCTGGCGGGCATGAAGTCTGACGGCACCTACAAGTATGGCAAGCCCATCTACGTCAACCAGAAGGTCATCTTCCAGCACAGCGTCCGCGTGGGCGACTGGAAAGGCGGCGTCATGCGCACCCCGCCCCAGAACTGGCTCACCTACACCGACCGCAACGAGGTGGGCTCGTACCGCCGCTCCTTCACCGTCCCCGCCGCATGGAAGGGCAAGGAAATCTACCTCAACTTCGACGGCGTAGATTCCTTCTTCTACCTCTACATCAACGGCCGCTACGTGGGCTTCTCGAAGAACTCGCGCAACCTGGCCCAGTTTGACATCACCCCCTACCTCAACGACAAGGGCGAGAACATCGTAGCCGTCGAGGTGTACCGCAACAGCGATGCCTCCTTCCTCGAAGCACAGGATATGTTCCGCCTGCCGGGTATCTTCCGCTCCGTATCGCTGACGGCCAAGCCCAAGGTGCAGGTACGCGACATCAAGGCCATCCCCGACTATGACGCCTCCTTCACCGACGCCTCGCTGGCCATCACGGCCGAGGTGAGCAACCTCTCGGGAAAGAAGCAGAAGGGCCTGCAGATCCACTACTCGCTCTATGAGAACACCCTCTATGGCGACGACAACAAACTGGTGCAGGGCGTCAGCGCCGTGGCACAGGTGGATGCGATGGACAAGACGGGCGACGCCACCGCCCACGTCGTGCTCCATGCCGGCAAGGGCGTGAAGCCCTGGAGCGCCGAGGCGCCCCACCGCTACACCCTCGTGGGCGAACTCAAGGACGCCAAGGGCCGCGTCATCGAGACCTTCTCGACCATCGTCGGCTTCCGCAAGATTGAAATCAAGGAGACGGCAGCCAAGGACGACGAGTTCGGACTGGCAGGCCGCTACTACTATCTCAACGGCAAGCCCATCAAGATGAAGGGCGTCAACCGCCACGAGAACAACCCCAAGACGGGCCACTATGTCACCCGTCAGCAGATGGAGCACGAGGTGTTCCTCATGAAGCAGGGCAACATCAACCACGTGCGCAACTGCCACTACCCCGACGCCCCCTACTGGTACTACCTCTGCGACAAGTACGGCATCTACCTCGAGGACGAGGCCAACATCGAGAGCCACGAGTACTACTATGGCGAAGCCAGCCTCTCGCACGTGCCCGAGTTCCTCAATGCCCACATTGCCCGCAATATGGAGATGGTGCACGCCACCATCAACAACCCCTCCGTATGTATCTGGAGTCTTGGAAACGAAGCCGGCCCCGGCCAGAACTTCGTCGAGTGCTACAAGGCCATCAAGGCTTACGACACCTCGCGCCCCGTGCAGTATGAGCGCAACAACGACATCGTCGATATGGGCTCTAACCAGTATCCCTCGCCCGCATGGGTGGCTGCTGTGGCTCGCGGCAACGGCGGTGTGAAGTACCCCTTCCACATCTCCGAGTATGCCCACTCCATGGGTAACGCCGTGGGCAACCTCGTCGATTACTGGAACGCCATGGAGAGCACCAACTTCTTCATCGGCGGAGCCATCTGGGACTGGGTAGATCAGGCCATCAACGGCTACGTGCCCGGCACCGGCAAGACCTACTGGGGCTACGGCGGCGACTTCGGTATGGACAACAAGCCCAACGACGGCATGTTCTGCATGAACGGTATCATGCGCCCCGACCTCTCGCCCAAGGCCCAGTACTTCGAGGTGAAGAAAGTATATCAGAACGTCGGCGTCAGCATGACCAACGCTGCCAAGGCCGAGATTGAAGTGTTCAACAAAAACTACTTCGAGCCCCTCACCGACTACAACGTGTTCTACTCCCTCTGGCAGGACGGCGAGCAGGTGGGCGAACTCAAGCCCGTGCCCGGCAACATCAGTCGTCTGGCCGCCCGCCAGCGTCAGAAGGTGCAGTTGCCCATCGACATGAGCAGTCTGAACCCCGAGTCGGAATACTTCGTCAAGGTGCTCTTCGCTCATGCCGCCGACAAACCTTGGGCTGAGAAGGGCTACATCCAGATGGAAGAGCAGATGCCTTTGGCCGCTCCCACCGCCAAGGCGCCCGCCCTGGCTACGCTCCAGGAGGGCAAGGCCGCCCTGGCCACCAAGCGCGAGGGCGACGCCCTGACCATCGGCAACGACGGCTTCCAGGTGAAGTTTGACATGGCCTCCGGCGCTATCGCCGGCCTGTCCTACGGCGGTCTCGACGTCATCGTGCCCGGCAAGGGTCCGAAGCTCGACGCCTTCCGTGCCCCCACCGACAACGACGCCGGTGCCGGCTACGACGGCCCGTGGTTCTCCAACGGCCTCTACAACCTGCAGCACAAGGCCCTCGACAGCAGTGTGCAGACCCTGCCCAACGGCAACGTACAGGTGGTATTCACCGTCGAGAGCCAGGGTAAGGAAGGCTGCCGTCAGGTCTATGGCAACGGCAACCGCGACCCGCAGTCGGCCTACCGCTTCGACCAGGGCGTGCGCCAGCTCGGACCGAACGACTTCAAGTTTACCACCGTACAGGTCTATACCGTCTATCCTGACGGCTCCGTCGAGCTGCAGAGCAACATCTCGTCCAACAACCCCTCGCTGCTCCTGCCGCGCATCGGTTATTCGCTCGAGTTGCCCAAGGCCTTCTCGCAGTACGACTACTACGGCCGCGGTCCCGTCAACAACTATAACGACCGCCGCACCGGCTCCTTCATCGAGCACTACCGCACCACCGTGGACAAAGCCGACATCATGCTGCCCAAACCCCAGTCGATGGGCAACCGCGAAGAAGTGCGCTGGTGTGCGCTGACCAACCCCGCCGGCCGCGGCGTCCTTTTCATCGCCGACGGTCAGATGAGCACCTCGGCCCTGCCCTGGACACAGCGCCAGCTCGCCGAGGCTCCCCATCCCCACCAGTTGCCCGCGAGCACCTCTACCGTGCTGCACCTTGACGCCAAGGTGACCGGCCTCGGCGGTGCCAGCTGCGGACAGGGTGGCCCTCTGCGTCCCGACCGCGCCTATGCCTCCGACCGCAACTTCGGCTTCATCATCCGTCCCATCAACATCGGCCGCGCCGCACCCTCCATCATCGGTCAGCACGCCCATGTCAGCGGCAGCGGCGAGCAGCCCTTCGGCATCAGCCGCGACCGTGTGGGTAAGGTGACCCTCACCGCGCCCCAGGCCGGCCGCCAGATGATGTACCGCATCAACGGCGCCAAGCGTGCCGTGGCCTATTCGCAGCCCTTCGACCTGCGTGCCGGCGGTACGCTGGAGGTATGGTATAAGGACAACCCCACGCTCAAGGTAACGCGCTCCTATGAAGCCATCACCAGCGTGCCCCTCGAGGTGGTCTTCGTCTCGTCGTTTGAGCCCGGCGAAGGTGCCGAGCGCGTGGTCGATGGCGACCCCGGCACCATCTGGCACACCGCTTATGGCGTCACCGTCACCAAGTATCCCCACTGGATCGACTTCGATGCCGCTGAGGTCAAGAACATGAAGGGCTTCACCTACCTGCCGCGCCAGAATGGTCCCAACGGACGTATCAAGGACTACGAGATCTACGTCAGCATGGACGGCGAAAACTGGGGCGAGCCCGTATGCAAGGGCGCCTTCCCCGCCTCTACCTCCGAACAGAAGGTAATGTTCGCTAAGCCCGTCAAGGCACGCTACATCCGCTTCAAGGCCCTCAGCGCCCTGAGCGGCGGCGACTTCGCCTCGACGGCCGAGTTTAGTCTTATCGGCGACTGATAATATCTCTCCTATAAACCAAGCGGGGGCCGGTGCTACGCCAATGGCATCGGCCCCCGCTGTCAAATTACTCCCACCCTTCCCCCCTTACCTCATGCAATCCCACCTCCTCCTCGCTGCCGCCGGCGCCCTCGGCACTATCGCTGCCGCGGCCCAGCAGCGCCCCAACATCCTCTACATCATGTGCGACGACATGGGCTACGGCGATCTGGCCTGCTATGGCCAGCGCCATATCCTCACGCCCAATATCGACCGCCTCGCCGCCGAGGGCATGCGCTTCACGCAAGCCTATGCCGGCAGTCCCGTCAGCGCCCCTTCGCGTGCCACCTCCATGACCGGCCAGCACACCGGCCACACCCACGTCCGCGGCAACCGCGAGTACTGGGGCAAGAGCGGCACCCTGCGGTACGGCGCGAACGAAGACTACCGCATCGTGGGCCAGGAGCCCTACGACACCGCCCACGTCATCCTGCCCGAGATTCTCCGCGACAACGGCTACACCACCGGCATGTTCGGCAAGTGGGCCGGCGGCTACGAAGGCTCGCCCTCCACGCCCGACACCCGCGGCATCGACGACTACTACGGCTATATCTGCCAGTTTCAGGCCCACCTCTACTATCCCAACTTCCTCAACGCCTACCGACGCGCCGACGGCGACCAGCGCGTGCGCCGCGAGGTGCTCACCGAAAACATACCCCATCCCATGTTTGGCCCGGGCTACGAGAAACGCACGCAGTATTCCGCCGACCTCATCCACGAGCGCGCCCTCGAGTGGCTCGACCGCCAGACGCCCGAACAGCCCTTCTTCGGCATCTTCACCTATACCCTGCCGCACGCCGAACTGGCCCAGCCCAACGACAGCATCCTGGCCTACTACAAGGGACGCCTCGACCCCGAAAAGACCTACAAGGGCAGCGAAGGCTCGCGCTACAACCCCACCGACTGCGGCCATGCCCAGTTTGCCGCCATGATCACGCGCCTCGATACCCAGGTGGGGCAGATTATGGACAAACTGCGCGAGAAGGGCCTGGCCGACAACACCGTCGTCATCTTCACCTCCGACAACGGGCCACACGAAGAGGGTGGGGCAGACCCCGCCTTCTTCAACCGTGACGGCCTGCTCCGCGGCCTCAAGCGCAGCACCTATGAGGGCGGCATACGCATCCCCTTCATCGTGCGCTGGCCCGGCAAGGTCAAGCCCGGCAGCGTCAGCGACCACCAGTTGGCCTTCTACGACCTCATGCCCACCTTCTGCGACATCGCCGGCATCACCGACTACCGCAGCCGCTATGCCAACCCCCGTCTCGAGCACGACTACTTCGACGGCCTCTCCTTCTACCCCACGCTCACCGGACGCGGCGAGCAGCAGAAGCATCCCTTCCTCTATTGGGAGTTTGCCGAGACCAACATGCTCGGCGTGCGCATGGACAACTGGAAACTCGTCGTCAAAGCCGGCCAATGCCGCCTCTACGACCTCGCCACCGACCTCCACGAAGACCATGACGTCGCTGCTGCCCATCCCGACATCGTCCGCCGCATGACCGACATCATCCGTCGCGAGCACACCGACCACCCCCTCTTCCGCCTCACCCTACCGCAGTAACGCCCCCGCGTCCCGCTGCGCCGCCCGCTGCCGCCTCTGCAAAGCCCCAGTGCCGCGGCGTTTACGCCGCGGTGACCATAGCCACAGAGGGCCGATACCCGTAAGCAAGGTATCGGCCCTCTGTGGCTATGGCTATTATATATATAAAGAATCACGTATTCCTTCCCCTATACAAATAAGCATAATTGCCAGTGTTTTACGTCCAAACGTACCAAATACCCCAGTATTATCCGTTGATCAGCCAAAAAATTAAAGGAAAACAAAAAAGAACACACGTAATCAGCTTTAAAAATTTGCGTATATCCTATTAAATCTGTATCTTTGTATAGGGCTATAAATAACAAACACCCTATGCAAAACAATGGCAATACCCAAAGATATACTGGCAGTACAGAGACCAAGTAGCACCGTCGTGAAGCAGCGTGGATCACGCTTCGTTGTAGTCAAGCGCACAAGTAAGCGAGTAGGCAATCGAGTGATTCCTGTAGATATTGGCACGGTGGGTGAAATCATAGACGGACGATTTGTGGAACGAAAGCCGGAGGCTCCAAGGAAGAAGACCATCGACATAAAGGATTACGGGGAGGTAGCCTTATGCAACAAGCATGGCAAAGACCTTCTGGAGGAACTGGCAAGGGTCTGGGATTTGAATGATGCAAAGCGACTATACACCATTGCGTTGTTGAGAGCAGCCTACGGCGACATCAAGAATAGGGATTTGTTGCTACAGTATGCTACCTCATTCGCATCCGAAATAATCCCTGGT